>JANQFI010000437.1 GCA_028277905.1 Chromatiaceae bacterium
GCAGCGGGCGCATAGTCGAGCTCTGTGCCCGCTGCCGCGACGCAGAAGGCGGGCGAAAAGACAAGCCAGGCGGTCTGTTTGTTGACAGAAATCGCCTTATGCCCGGCAATCCTTGACGGACATGATCACGGCAGCGGCAGAAATTCGGGGCATCGCGAGGAGCCGCTGATCAGTGAGCACCATGACGCCCTGGCGCTGACCCAGGCGCATCGGGGCTCCGAGGTCCGGGTGGTCTTGCTGAGTCTGTGGGGCACGGGCTTTTCAGAACGGCAGGCTGCCCGGGATTCGCTCGCTGAGCTCGCAGACTGAGTCAAGCCGATCCGAGCCGGGCCCTGAGTGCGGCGGCGGTGTGTCCGATCCCTGCCGCGGCGATCTCCGAGGGCGGCCCGGCGGCCACCAGCCGGCCACCCTTCGTGCCGCCCTCGGGGCCAAGATCTATGACCCAGTCGGCCGCGGCGACCAGGTCGAGGTCGTGCTCTATGACCATGACGGAGTGCCCGCCGTCCACGAGCCGCTGCAGGACGGCGATGAGCCGCTCCACGTCCGCCATGTGCAGGCCGACACTGGGCTCGTCCAGCACATAGAGCGTCGGCCGCTCGGCACGCCCCTCGGCGTTGCTGCGCCCCTTGGCCAGCTCCGCCACCAGCTTGATGCGTTGCGCTTCGCCGCCGGACAGGGTCGGGCTCGCCTGTCCCAAGGTCAGGTAGCCGAGGCCGATGGCCTGCAGGAGCTCCAGCGGCCGGCGCACCTGTGGGTGCGCCGCGAAGAGCTCCACCGCGGCGTCGACGCTCAGTCCCAGCACCTCGCCGATGCCCTGGCCGCGGTAGCGGACGCTGCGGGTCTCGGCGTTGAAGCGGCTGCCGTGGCAGACCTCGCAAGGGACCTTCACCTCAGGCAGGAAGCTCATCTCCATCCGCTGCAGGCCCTGACCGTCACAGGCATCGCAGCGTCCACCCCTAGCGTTGAAGGAGAAGCGTCCCGGCCCCCAGCCCAGCATGCGCGCCTCCGGGGTTGCCGCGAACAGCCGCCGGATGTGGTCCCAGAAGCCGATGTAGGTGGCCGGGCAGGAGCGCGGGGTCTTGCCGATGGGCCTCTGGTCCACCTCCAGCACTCGGCGCAGCGCGGGCCAACCGGTTACCCCCTGGCAGCCGTACAGCGATCGGTTGCGAGCGCGCGGGCCAGGATGCTCGGCCGCGAGCAGCCCCCGCACCGAGCGCGCCAGCACGTCTCGTACCAAGGTGGACTTGCCGGAGCCGGAGACGCCTGTGACGCACACCAACCGCGCGAGCGGGATGGACAAGTCCATGTCTTGCAGGTTGTTGAGCCGGGCGCCGCGGATCACCAGACGCCGGGACGGCGCCTCCGGGCAAGCCCGGGGAGCCTTCGCCGGCGGCTGCGGTCGGCGCGCCAGGTAGCGACCGGTGACCGACGCGGGCTCCGCTGCCAGCTCGGCGGTGCTGCCCCGCGCCACCAGTCGGCCGCCCTGTCCGCCTGCGCCTGGGCCGAGATCGATGATCTCGTCGGCGCGGCGCATGGTCTCCTGGTCGTGCTCCACGACGATGACGCTGTTGCCCCGATGACGCAGCCCCTCCAGGGTATCGATGAGCCGGCTGGTGTCGCGGTGGTGCAGGCCGATGCTGGGCTCGTCCAGCACATAGCAGACCCCGCGCAGGTTGGAGCCCAATTGCGCGGCGATGCGAATGCGCTGCGCCTCGCCGCCGGAGAGGGTCGGTGCCGCCCGATCCAGGGTGAGGTAGCCGAGCCCGACCTTGTCGAGAAAGCCGAGTCTAGCCCGCACCTCGGCAAGGATGTCGGCACCGATCGCGGCCTCGCGCCCGTCGAGCCGGAGCCCACCCAACCAGTCCCTGGCGGCCGCCACCGTCTGTGCCGACAGCTCGGCGATGTTGCGGTCCTTGAAGCGCACCGCCAGCGCTTCCGGGTTGAGCCGGGCGCCCTGGCAGCTCGGGCAGGTGGCGGCGCCGTCCCCTTCCAGCCCGACGCCGTCCAGCCATCGGGCTTCCTCACCCGACTGGTCCGCATCGAAGCCGGCCAGCTCGGCGCCAGTGCCGAAGCAGCTCGGGCACCAGCCGTGCTTGGAGTTGTAGGAGAAGAGCCGCGGATCCGGCTCCTCGAAGCCCCTGCCACAGCCGGGGCAGGTGCGACTCGTCGAATAGTTGGCAGCGGAGGCCCGGGCATTCCCAGGTAGCACTCGCACCATGCCCTTGCCCAGTTCCAATGCTCGGTCCAGCAAGGCTCCGAGCTCCGCTTCCGGGATGGCGCCCGGGTCCAGCTCCGCGACGGGGAGATCGATGTCGTGCTCGCGGAAGCGGTCGAGCCCCGGCCAGGCCTGGGTCGGCGCCGGCTCGCCGTCCACCCACAGCAGCCTGTGGCCGTCGCGGGCCGCCCAGGCGGCGAGGTCGTTGTAGATCCCCTTGCGGGCGATCACCAGCGGTGCCAGCAGTCTGACCTTGCGCCCCGAGTGCTCGTGGCGCAACCGCGCCAGGATCGCCGAGCGTGGCTGTGCGGCGATGGGCAGGTCGCAGTCCGGACAGTGCTGGACGCCCAGCTTCACATACAACAGCCGCAGGAAATGGTGGATCTCCGTCAGGGTGCCGACGGTGCTCTTGTGCCCGCCGCGGCTGGTGCGCTGCTCGATGGCCACCGTGGGCGGGATGCCGAGCACCGCGTCCACGTCGGCGCGGGCGGCCGGCTGCACGAACTGCCGGGCATAGGCGTTCAGTGATTCCAGGTAGCGCCGTTGTCCCTCGGCGAACAGGATGTCGAACGCCAGCGTGCTCTTGCCGCTGCCGGACACCCCGGTGATCACCACGAAGCGACCCCTCGGAATGCTCAGGCTCAGGTCCTTGAGGTTGTGCTCGCGTGCATGCCGGACGAGGATGGCGCTTCGAGCCTCGAGCGACGAGGAGCCTATGACCTCTGGGACTCCGTACTCCGCCCGCGCCTCTGCGATCTGCCCCTCGCCCCGAGCTCCTCGCTCCCAGCTACTCGGCACTTCGAGCCGCAAGGCCCTGCCTGTGTGGCTTGTCGCATGCCGGGCGACCTCCGCAGGCGTTCCTGTGCAGACCAGCTCCCCGCCGCCGTCGCCGCCCTCAGGCCCCAGGTCGATGAGCCAGTCCGCGGCCCGGATCAGGTCCAGGTTGTGCTCGATCACCACCAGCGAGTGGCCGGCATCGATGAGCCGGCGGAAGGCCCGTAGCAGGGTGGCGATGTCGTCGAAGTGCAGACCCGTCGTGGGCTCGTCGAGCAGGAACAAGACCCCGGCGCCGCGGCGCTTCTTGAGCGACTTGACCAGGTGACCGGCCAGCTTCAGGCGCTGCGCCTCGCCGCCGGACAGGGTCGGCACCGGCTGGCCCAGGCGCACATAGTCCAGGCCCACGTCCACGAGCGGTCGCAGTGCCCGGCTCACCTCGGGGTGCCCGGCGAAGGCCGTCAGCGCCTCGGCGACGGTGAGCTCCAGCACCTCGGCGATGTTGGGCTCCTCTGCTCGGGTCCGCTCCGCGGGCGGCGCCGCGTCGCCGCTCGCGCCGAGCCTATCCAGTCGCACCTCCAATAGCGACGCCTTGTACCGTCGCCCGTTGCAGTCTGGGCAGCGCAGGTACAGGTCCGACAGGAACTGCATCTCCACGTGCTCGAAGCCCGAGCCGGCGCAGGTCGGGCAACGGCCGGGGCCTGCATTGAAGCTGAAGTGTCCCGCCTTGTAGCCGCGCTCGCGCGCCAAGGGCGTTGCAGCAAAAAGCCTGCGGATCGGGTCCAGCGCACCGACGAAGCTCGCCGGGTTGGAGCGCGATGAGCGGCCGATGGGGGACTGGTCCAGCAGCAGCACGTCGGCGACCAGCTCCGCACCCTGCACCGCATCGCAGTCGCCCAAAGCACCCTCCGGGTGGCCCTTCGCCTTGGCCAGGTGGTGAAACAGGACTTCCTGCACCAGCGTAGACTTGCCGGAGCCGGAGACGCCCGTCACCACCACCAGACGTCCCAGTGGTATGTCCAGGTCGATGCCGCGCAGGTTGTGCGCCCTCGCGCCGCGGACGGCGATCACCGGCTCGCCGGCAGCGAGCGGCTTCGGGTCCTGTTGCGGCGCGCGTGGCGGTTGCACCTGCCTGCGCCCGGCCAGGTAGTCGCCGGTGAGGGAGCTCCGGTAGGCCAGCAGCGCCGCCGGCGTGCCCTGGAACACCAGCTCGCCGCCGCGCTCGCCTGGGCCCGGGCCGATGTCGAGGATGCGGTCCGCGGCGCGTATCACCTGTGGGTCGTGCTCCACCACCAGCAGGGTGTTGCCCTGGTCGCGCAGCCGCTCGAGGATCGACACCACCCGGTCCATGTCCCGCGGGTGCAGGCCGATGCTGGGCTCGTCCAGCACGAGCAGCGTGCCCACCAGCGAGGTGCCGAGCGCCGTGGTCAGGTTGATGCGCTGCACCTCGCCGCCGGACAGCGTGCGGGACTGGCGGTCCAGCGTCAGATAGCCAAGTCCGACCTCCGTCAGATACCTGAGCCGGGAGCGGATGTTCCCGAGGAGTAGGTCCATCGCCTGGTCCATGGCGCCCGGCAAGGCCAGGTTGTCGAAGAATGCCCGGCAGCGGGCGGTGGGCAGGCGCATCAGGTCGTGCAGGTTGAGCCCCGGCAGGCCAAGCCAGGTGGTCTCGCCCATGCCCACCCGCGCGTGCCGGAAGCGCTCGCCCCGGGGCAGCGCGGCGTCGGCCAGCGCATGGTCGCCGATCCGGAAGTCCAGCGCCGCGTCCTTGAGTCGGGCGCCCTTGCATGCGGGGCAAGCATCATAGCTGCGGTAGCGCGATAGCAGCACCCGCACGTGCATCTTGTAGGCGCGCCCTTCCAGCCACGCGAAGAACCGGCGGATGCCGTACCAAGCCCGCTCCTCCCACTCGCCTTCGCCCTCAAGCACCCAGGTGCGATCGGCGTCGGACAGCTCGCGCCAGGGCAGGTCGGTGGGAATGCCACGGCGGTGCGCGAAGCCGATCAGGTCCTCCTGCACCTCCAGGTAGCTGTCCGACTGGATGGGCCTGACCGCGCCATCCAGCAGGCTCCTGGACTCGTCCGGTATCACCAGTGACCAGTCGATGCCGATGACCCGCCCGAAGCCGCGGCAGGTGTCGCAGGCCCCCAGCGGCGAGTTGAACGAGAACAGCGCAGGCTGTGGGTCGCGGTAGTGGATATCGCAATCCGGACAGTGCAGGTCTCGGGAGAAGCGCCATGGCTCACCGGGTCGGCGCTGGGCATCGAGCGGATAGACCCGGAGTCGGCCGCGACCCTGCTCCAGCGCCGCGGACAGGGCCTCAACAGCACGGCTCTGGTTGTCCGCCTCGAGCAGCAGCCGATCCTGGATCACTTCCAGGCGCTCGTCCGATCCCGAGAGGAACCGGACGTAGCCCTGCTGCCCCAGCAGCTCCTTGAGCTGTTCTACCGTCATGGAGCTCGGCACCGGCACATCGAAGCAGATCAGCGCCCGAATCGGCGCGGGCCGCTCGCCGGCGTCGGCTTGGTGCTGACCCCTTCGATGCAGGCCGGTTCGATGCAGGCCTGTTCGATGCAGGCCTGTTCGATGCAGGCCTGTTCGATGCCTCAGGGCGCCCCAGATGCTCTCCGGCGTATCGCGCCGCACCTCCCGCCCGCACCCGCGGCAGAAAAGCCGCGCCGCCCGCGCAAACAGCAGTTTCAGGTGGTCGTTCAGCTCCGTCATGGTGCCAACGGTGGAGCGGGACGTGCGTACCGGGTTGGTCTGGTCGATGGCGATGGCAGGCGGGATGCCATCGATGCGGTCCGCCTGCGGCCGATCCATACGGTCCAGGAACTGCCGCGCGTAGGGCGAGAAGGTCTCCACGTAGCGCCGCTGGCCCTCGGCATAGACGGTGTCGAACGCGAGCGACGATTTGCCGGAGCCGGATACGCCCGTCACGACGATCAGCTCGCCCAACGGCAGATCCAGGTCCAGATTCTTCAGATTGTTCTGGCGCACCCCGCGCAAGCGGATGCGTTCGGTGGGGTCGGACATGGGCGGGGTGGGGTGCTCCCGGGGCTGGCGGTGGCCGAGGCGCGCGCATCAGCAAGCCTGGTCATGATCGCAGGCAAGCGACAGGCGTCAAGGGCTCGCGCCTTGGGGCAGGTGCGCCCTCGCGACGACCAGCGCTGACCGAGCACGGTGTCTCGGCGAGGTCGCCGCCCCGGCGGCAGACAGAGCGCGACAGCGGCGTCCGCGACGCCAAGTACAGGTTCGGGCAAGGCCCTTGCTATCGGCGCAACGCGGGCGATAGGCGATCGGCTAGGAGGCAATAGGCTAGACTTCAGCCTGATCGAGCGCCGTCTGGATCTGCGCGATGACTAGCGTCGTTCGATTCGTGCTACAGCTCCGCGGTGTCACCTATGCGCTGTCACCTATGCTCTGAGGGTCCGCGTTGCGAGGGGCGAAGCCACGGAGAATACCGCCAGGACGGACCGCGTCCAAGCGGCCGGTCCCCGGCGCCCGGAGGTCGGCCGAACGCCAGGTGACACGCCCCAAGACCACTGCGACGAGAGCCATCATGAGCGCCCCAATCCACGAGACCGACTTCTTGCGCTGGACCGAACAGCAGGCCAAGCTGTTGCGCGCCGGCAGGTTGGACGAGCTCGACGTGGCGAATCTGCTGGAGGAGATCGAGGACATGGGTCGCGAGCAGAAGGTCGCCCTGCAGTCTCTCATCCGGATGATCCTGGTCCACCTGCTCAAGCTGGAGCTCTCCCCTGCGGGTGATACCCGCGCCAAGTGGACCGAGGAACTGATGGAACTGCGTGCGCAAGCCGAAAGCCGGCTGGAAGACACCCCCAGCCTGGCATCCTATGCCCAAGGGCTCTACCGCAAGGCTTGGCCCCAGGCGCGTCGGATCGCGGACAGGGCCCTCGCTGCCCATGGCGAATCCGTCGAGTTGCCCAGGGAATGCCCCTACAGCCTGGAGCAAGTGCTAGATCCGGATTTCCTACCCGATCCCCGGTCGTCGCGCGACCCTGGCGACAGATCGCTGACTTGAGACCTCGGGCATCGAGCCATCGATGCTGGTGAGGCAATGGCTTACCCCTAAACTGGGAGGGCAGGCCCTTCCTGTCCTGGCTGATCGGGCCGCCGTGGCGCCATCTCGGTCTCGGCTACCAGGAGGATGCGCAGGGGGATTGGCTGCGGCCGGATCCGGACAACTCGGACCAGATCACCGTCTTGAAGGTCGCGCTGGCCGTCGAGCGCATCGCCAGCGGCGCCATCTGCCTGCGGCCAGGGTTTCAGCCAAGCGAGGTACTTTCCCGAGCGTGTCATCAAGGCGATTGCCGGAAACAAACAGACCGAATGGCGCAGGATTTTCGCTCGCCTTCAAGGAGCGGCAGCGGGCGCATAGTCAAACTCTGTGCCCGCTGCCGCGACGCAGAAGGCGGGCGAAAAGACAAGCCAGCCGGTATGTGTGTTGACAGAAATCGCCTAAGGTATCCTCTTGCCGCAACCGATCGACCTATCCGTAAACATCAGCCCACTGACGGGCCTAGCCGCTGTACTCGTCGCCACACTCGCAGGCCGCATCGATCGCCGCCCACGGCGAATGAAAAGGATCTTTCGCAAGTGTTCACGATAGTATGCCTCGAGCTCTGGTGACTAGGGATGCCTAGTGCTTTGCTGCGGAAGTTCCGAGACCGGGATCCCCTCGTTGTCGTTGTCGTAATCGCAATCGTAATCGAATATCCGCTCGGTCGAGGCCGCGATCACGACAACGACAACGACCTGAGACGGTCTCGGGACATTCGCACTGCTGCACTAGCTGGTACATGACACCTTTCAGACCCCCCTCCCAGGAATCTGCGCCT
>JANQFI010000323.1 GCA_028277905.1 Chromatiaceae bacterium
AGCGGGCGCATAGTCGAGCTCTGTGCCCGCTGCCGCGACGCAGAAGGCGGGCGAAAAGACAAGCCAGGCGGTATGTTTGTTGACAGAAATCGCCTTAGTCCCACCGTCAACCGCTCGCTGCGCGAGCCATCGCACTCGCCGAAACAGGGGGTGCGGATCGCGGGCAAGCTCACGCCCGCGCGAATAGCAGGCCGCCCTGTCAGCGGCGCCAGGATTCGAGGATCTCTATGCAAATGGCGTTCATTGCCCGGGCGCGCTCGGCGCTGGCCGCCTCTGTGTAAGCGCGTAGCTCCGGGGCGTTGCCGGACGGGCGCAGGTGCGCGATCTCGCCACTGGCGAAGGTGATGCGCAGACCGTCCGTGTGATCCACCGCGACCACGGGGCCGAATGCGGGCGAGAATGTGCTCGCCACGGCCTCGCGGTCGGCGCCCGCATCGCCAGTCGCGAAGACGCTCAGGCGTGCCTGGCTCAGCTCGTTGGGGAAGGCCTTGATGCGGTCGCTGTGCGTGAAGCGCGCCGGCAGCTCATGGGCCAGCGCCACCACCGGCAGGCCGCGGCGCCAGGCGGCGCCAAGGATGGCCAGGGCCACGATCAGGGCATCGCGGGTCGGCAGCGCCGGCAGGCCGCGGCCGTCGTGCTCGATGTCGGTCTCGATCAGAAAGCCGCCGTTGGCCTCATAGCCCACCACGGGTGCCAGACCGCGCGCGCGCAGTTGCTGCATGCCGGCGATGACATAGGGAGAGCCGATGCGCGTGCGCAGCACCTCGGCAAACCAACCGCTACGCTCCAGGGCGGTGTTGGAGCTGACCGGCGTTACCACTGCCGCGGCGCCGAGCTCGCGCGCGCACAGGATGCCGGCGATGTCGCCGCGCAGCCAGCGGCCCTCGGCGTCGGCCACCAGCGGGCGGTCGCCGTCGCCGTCGGCAGAGACCAGCGCGTCGAAATGCCCGTCCGCCGCCCAGCTCGCGGCGAGATCGACATCCTCCGGGCGGATCGCCTCGGTGTCGACCGGGACGAAGCCGTCGGCATGCCCGAGCCTGGTGACCTCGGCGCCGAGCCCCGTGAGCACGGCGTGGAAGGCATCCCGGGCGACGCTGGAATGCTCATACAGACCGACCCGCATGCCCGCGAGCGACGCGGCCGGGAAAAAGCTCAGATAACGCCCGACGTAGGCATCCAAGGCACCGGCTTCTGCCGCCGGCAGGGCGGGCGCCGAGCTCAGGCTGCCGTCGGCGGCGAAATCGGCCTCCGGCAAGGCCACCATCTGCGCGCGGATGGCCGCCTCGTCGTCCTTCAGGATCTCACCTGTGGGCAGGTTGAACTTGATGCCGTTGCGATCGTCCGGGATGTGCGAGCCCGTCACCATCAACGTGGGCATGCGCTCGGCGATGCCGAAGGCCGCCAGCGCCGGCGTCGGGATGCGGCCGAAGTTGCGCGGCCGAAAGCCTTGGGCGCGCACCGCCGCAGCGCAGGCGGCCATGATGCGCGAGCTGCTGGGGCGGTGGTCGCCGGCCAACCCCAGATCGCCGCCCGGGGCCAGAGTGCCGGTGTCGCGCAGATAGGCGAGGAATCCGAGGGTATAGGCGAAGCAGACGCGGTCAGTCATGTCCAGGACGCGCCCGCGCGCACCACTAGTGCCGAACTTCACACCACTGGTGGCCATCAGATCGTCGATCTTCAGCACCTTCTTGCCCTATTCGTTGAGTCTTGGTCAAAGCGGTCTCTCGGCACCTAAAGGTTCAGACCCCTCTCAAGAATCTGCGCCTGAGAATCAAAAATCAGAGGCTTATGCTCGGATTTGCCGTAGATCGCTGCGGGGGTCTGACGGTTACCTCGGCACAGTTTAACAGCGCATCGCCTAAGGCGATTTCTGTCAGCAAACAGACCGCCTGGCTTGTCTTTTCGCCCGCCTTCTGCGTCGCGGCAGCGGGCACAGAGCTCGACTATGCGCCCGCTGCC
>JANQFI010000324.1 GCA_028277905.1 Chromatiaceae bacterium
ATGGCGCAGGATTTTCGCTCGCCTTCAAGGAGCGGCAGCGGGCGCATCGTCGAGCTTTGTGCCCGCTGCCGCGACGCAGAAGGCGGGCGAAAAGACAAGCCAGGCGGTATGTTGGTTGACAGAAATCGCCTTAGTCCTGTGAATGAGACGCCAGGCAACCTCGCTTGCCTTATAGCGTTGTATTCGCAATTGCTGAGAGCGCGACCGTCGGACAAAGCGAGCTTGTCTCTGCTGCTCGCCCAAACCAGAGGTAATCCATTTTCCAAAGATCCCGGTGCTCCATCCACGTGGATCGAATTGCTGAAGGCCGCTACCAAAACCAAGCATGGTTCTCAGCGCCGCGACTTGCAGCGACTGCAGCAGGGGCGCAGGCGCGCCGTCTGGCGGCTGCCGTGGCGGGGGCTCGCGCGAATGCTCGTGCTTGGCGCGTTGGCTATTTCCGGATGGCTGCTCTCGCTCATATTCTCGCCAGGAACCTGGGACGCTCGTGAACCCGATCTATGGGTATCCTTACTGCTGATTGGCCTCGTCTGTGGATTGGCCATAACGCTCCTTTGCTGGCCCTGGGACTGACTCGCCCGCCGAACCGGCGGCTGGAGCGCCGAGGCCGGGGCGATCCCGGGCACCATACGCGGGCTGCTGCGTCCGGCTGGACACTGCAACACCCGAGATCGACCGACGGGATGGGCGCGCCGCACCATCGGCAGCCTGGGCCGCTTCGTCGGTCGCGTCATCCTCTGGTCCAGCACCCTTCTGCTGCTGTCCATCGCCCTGTTTCTGACCCAGCCGAGCCCGACCGGGCATGTGTTTTGGGTTGCCGACGTGGCCTTCTCCGCCGACGGCCTCTGCGTGCTGACCGGCTCCTGGGACGGGCCCGCCTCTGGGACGCCGAGACCGGCGATGCGATCTGGACCACGCCAGTCCGGTTCTGGAACCCGGCCACGTTGAACACCTGGGATCTTGCCGTTTCGCCCTTCTTGTCGTCCTGCTGGTCCATGTCCCCACCCTGCAATGGTCCGAGCAAGGCCGCTGGCTCTACCTGCGCCGACCCAACGCCTATCTCTGGCTCTACGACCTGCCCGGCATCGAGCACTACATCCCCGTGGACGTACCCGACAACAAGGGCAAATGAGCGTCGGCAGCGGCCCAGGGAGTGCGGCATCCACGTTGAAGCTTGCATGGCTCAGCGGCGACCGATGGAGCGTCGAAACAGACCGTCGCCATCCTTGTATGTCAGTACAATATCTAAATAATAGTTGACACTGTCAGGATCGCTGCCATACTCTGATCCAACGAGAGCGGCGGTTGCCGGAGCGAATGATGCACGACGGGGTTTTCAGGACCAGACTCCTGACGGTCGAAGAGCGGCGTCTCGCCGAGACGGTCGACAAGTACGATTGCCACACCGATCAGGATCGGCAGGACGCCGTGTGGAACCTGCTGTCGAAGCGGTGTCAACTCCCAGGGTGGCTCCGTCCGGACGAGATCCCCGACGACCTGTTCGCGCGCGAATACCTCTGGGGCCGAATTGAGAAGAAATCCGATTCTCCCTTTGTCGATGCCGTCGGAGAGGTGTTGGAGCAAAGCCATTGGGAGCCGGGATGTTATCCGCAGGCGCTCACGAACGCCGTGGCTCAGGCGATCACCTCCGAACTGGACTCGGCCAGTCGCCACCTTACGGCCAGCATCTCCAACGAAAAGCGGAACGCAGCCGCAAAGGCTCGATTCCGGCTGCGCGAAACGACTGAGCACTTCGCCGAAGACCATGTCACGTCGATGGCGTCTGAAGTCGCTCGGCAGGGTCGAGCGGGAATCCAGAAGCGGGTCTTCGATGTTGACGGCGACATCAGGGGCGTTGACTACAATGCAGCCTGACCCTTCACCTCGCGCCCCGCGGCGAGCCCGCTCGAACAGGCGGCGACGATACGTCGTAGGTCGTTCGGTCAATCGATCCGATTGGGATGTTGCCCTCTCCCACGCACGGGCGGAGAGACTTGTCGAGACGGTCCAGAAGAATGGCTTTCGGCTGTTGGAACCGGTCGAGCGCGATCTGCTTCGACTGGCCGCCGCCGTCGTCTTTGCTGATCGTCGACAACCTCGCCCCAGGGATTTCAATCGCCGTATCACCTTGCTCTGTGGTGTAGAAGCGCTGGATGCTTGGTCGCGCCCGGTTGTTGCTGAGCAGTTGACGAGGTGTCTCAAGACCTTGACTCGGGACGCGTGGGACATTGAGTTTCAGCCTGCGTCGGGACTTCAGTCTGTGCTGGGACTCGATTTCCCACAGGATTCGAGTCCTGGCGGCATCGTGATTCCATACAGCGATGGCTTGGACTCGCTTGCGATGCGCGCCATCGAGGAGTGCGCCGACCACCCTCCGCCACTGTGCGTGACGGTGATGACACGGCCCGACATCGGCAACCGGATTCGTGCGGCCGGCATACCTCAGTCATGGGCGACGGCGACGTTCGAACCCGGCGTCGGCAAACACGCAGAGCCGTCCTGTCGTTCGCGGAGTTTCCTGTTTCTCTGCACGGCCGCGGTTGTGGCTCGACTCCGGGGCATTCAGCGAATCGTGATTCCCGAGACCGGCCAGGGTGCAATCGGCGCGGCACTGACGCCGATCGACGAGCGGCCCTCCTTGGGGGCGCATCCGAGATTCACGCGAGAGATTGCCCGACTGTTTGATCTGATTTGGCTCGACGGCGTCCCATGCATCGAACACCCGAATCTCTGGCTGACCAAGGCGGAGCTCTTGCGGAAGGCGTTCAGTTCCACCGGAAATGGGAGCAGCTCAAAGGCGTCTATCGGAGAAACCAGGTCTTGCACCCGCCGGAAGCTGAATGCGGGGGTCGAGGACCGAGCATGCGGCATCTGCCCGAACTGCCTGACTCGGCGGGTTGCGTTGGTTAACGCCGGCTTGGACGACGTCGAGCAGCAGGAGCCTTTCATCTGGCGGGATCTGAGTGCACCGACGCTGGATGCCGCGATTTCGCCTGATTTGACGGCCTTCGCGTCCACTGCCCGCCACCAAACAATCGCTGCTGCCGCGGTTATTGTCCATGACGATCTTGCCGCGCTTGCGCTCGCCGATCGGTTCAACAAACGCCCAACGGAGGTTCGAAGCGTGGCACAGGCCCTGCAGATTTCCGAACAGGACGTTGCGTCGAGACTGCACGCGCTGCTGCATCGGCATCGCGACGAGTGGCGGTACTTTCTGGATCGCTCGGCACCTGCCGGCTCATGGCTGCGGGCGCTCTGCCGATGAAGGCCCCCAGCATGCTGGACCGGATCGATACGCGCGAGCTGGGCTCGCGACTGAAGGCCGCGCGCACCGCGGCCGAGGTGACGCAGGAGGTCGCGGCGAAGCGCATCGGTGCCGCCCGGACCACCATCGTGGCGATCGAGCGCGGGGATCGACGCCTCAGCGGCGAGGAACTGCTCGCGCTGTGCGAGCTGTATGGCGTCCCGGTGGGGCGGTTGGTGCGCGCCGAGAGCGTGCGTGTGGATCTGGCACCGCAGTTCCGCCGTGCGCCTCAATCCGAGGCCGACCCCGCGGCCACAGAGGCGAGCGGTCTGTTGCAGACCTCGGCCGTGCGTTATGTGGAGCTGGAGCGGCGGCTCGGTCGGCCTCTGGAGCCCGACTATCCGCCGGTGCGACGCATCCAGCGTGCTCAGGTACCCGAACAGGCGGAGGATGCGGCTGCTGAGCTGCGCGCCCGACTGGGGCTCGGCCAATCGCCGATCCCGGACCTGTTGAGCCTGATCGAGTCGGAGCTGCGGATACGGTTGTTCGTGCTGCCGCTGCCGGCAGGTATCTCCGGTGCCTACGCCTACCATGAAGCGATCGACGCCTGCATCCTGATCAACGCCAACCATGCGCCAACTAGGCAGGCCTGGACCGCGGCACATGAGCTTGGCCATTTCATGACGGATCGACGCTCGGCTGAGGTGCTGCGGGCGGATGCGGCCCACGACGACCCCGCTGAGCAGTTCGCAAACCGCTTCGCATCGGCATTACTGATGCCGGCACCGGCGGTGCGGAGTCGGTTCCGGGAGCTGACCGAGGCGCAGGGGCGGTTCTCACCGAGGGCGCTGGTGTATCTGGCGCTGGCGTTCCATGTCTCGGTCGAGGCGGCGGCACGACGCCTGGAGCAGCTTCGCCTCTTCAGGAAGGGCACCTTCGAGGCACTGCGCACCGCGGGACTCAATGCGGCGGCCGTGCGCGGCATTGTTCGTGACCATGCGGACGAAACGCCAGTGCAGGGACCCGAGCGGAGATTCCTGCCACGCTACACGGAGATCGCGCTCGAGGCCTACGAGCAGGAATTGATCTCCGAGGGCGAGCTCGCCCGTATGCTGCACCTGGGCCGTATCGAGACCCGCGAACTGCTGGACGAGCTGCACGCCTGGTTCGACGCCGTCGATGGCATGCAAGGAGGCAAGGGATTGGAAACCGGTCCGGAGGGCCGGCATGCCGGAGCTTGAGGCAGTGGACGCCCTGGCCATCGATGCCAGTGTGCTGATCAATCTGTTGGGCTGCGGAGCGGCCGAAGAGATTCTGCACGCCCTGCCGCAAGCGGTCCTGATCGAACAACGTGCCTTGTCGGAGGTCCTGCACGACCCCAGCCGAAGACTGCCTGCACGAGACCAGCGCGAGCGGCTGATCGAGCGGCAGTTGCTCCAGGTTCGGCAGCTGGCGGGTCCAGGGATCGAGCGCTTTCTCGAATTGGTCGCCGCGCCGCATGAGCTCGATGACGGTGAGGCGGCGACCATCGCCTGGGCCATCGACCTCAATGCCGTCGCGGTGCTGGATGAGCGCAAGGCCCGCCGCATCGTCCGCGAGTGCTATCCGGATCTGTCCCTTGCCAGTACGGCTGGGCTGTTTCGCACCCTGCTGGAGCAGGGCCGGATGGATGGCAGTCGCGTTCGCGGTCTGCTGCTCGCGGCACTGCAACAGGCGCGGATGTCGGTTCCGAGCGATGAGATCGACTGGGTGATGGGCGTGCTCGGGGTCGAAGTCGCCGAGCAATGCCCGTCCATCCGCCGCCACGCGATTCGGCGGTTCGCAAGAGGCTAGCGTTGTCTGCCGGGTTCGGACATGTCGGCGGATCTGAGCGGGCTACGACCGTTGGCGATTGCCCTGCAGCGGTATCTCCACTGCGTGCGCGACATTGCTCCGCTGTCGTTGATGGACCACATACGCATCCCTCGGGAGTTGTGCCTGACGATGCCCTCGCCCAGGCAGGCGATGACACCGGGCAGCGCAGGCTCAGGGTGCCAGCGTCGCTGAGGCCTGTCCAGTAGTCCACGTCAACCGAGTCGATGCCGCTGGCCGCGGGAGAGGTATAGGATCATCGTCAGGTCGAGCGTCCTTAGGTGATTGCCGGAGACAAACATACCGAATGGCGCAGGATTTTCGGTCGCCTTCAAGGAGCGGCGGCGGGCGCATAGTCGAGCGCTGTGCCCGCTGCCGCGACGCAGCAGGCGGGCGAAAAGACAAGCCTGGCGGTATGTTTGTTGACAGCAATCGCCTTAGCTCAGATCGGCATCGAGCACCCAGCCGGCGTCACCAGCGTCAGCGCCTCGTCGAGTGGCATGGGCCGGTGGTAGAGCCAGCCCTGGCCCTGGGTGCAGCCCATTTCCGTCAGCAGCCGCGCTTGTCCCGGGTTCTCAATCCCTTCCGCCACCACCTGCATCCCCAGAACCTTGCCCAGCTCGATCACGGCGCGGCAGATGTTCGCGCTCTTCGGCTCCTGACAGATGTCGCTGACGAAGGAGCGATCGATCTTCAGCGTGTCGATGGGATAGCGGCTCAGGTACTGGAGGCTCGAATAGCCAGTGCCGAAATCGTCGAGCGCTACCGATAGGCCCAGCGCCCGGCAGCGCAGCAGCCAATCACCCGCCGCCCGCTCGTCGAGCAGCGTGCGCTCGACGATCTCCAAATGCAGGTCGCCGACATCGATCCCCTGGTGCCGCAACCCTGCCGTGACGGCGTCCAGGAACTGATCGTCCGCAATCTGTCTGGCGGCGATATTGATACTCATATACAGGGAACCAGCCGCGACAGGCCGCAGCTGGGCCAGGGCCTGCACGGCTTGGTCGGCGCACCACCGACCGATGGGCAGGATACAGTCGGCGGCCTCGGCGACGGGGATGAAGCGGCTCGGCGGCACCGGCCCACGGCTGGCGCTGTTCCAGCGCAGCAGCGCCTCGAACCCGAGGACCTCCGCATCCGGCAGTGCCACGATCGGCTGATACAGGAGCCGCAGCTCGCCGCGCCCCGCCGCGTGCTCGAGCTCCGCGGCCATCCGCAATTCATCGAGCACGTCGTCCATGTCCGCTTCCGCCGAGCTTCCCGGCGGGAGGAATGGCGCGGTGCTCGCGTCCCCAGTGCGTCGGGTCTCCGCGCGGAAGTGCTGGGCCATTGCCGAGAACACCCGCCAATGCACGGGGTCTGCGCCGGCGAGTCGCGTGCGCACCGTATCCGGCGAGATGACAGTGACGACCGCATCGTTGCGGGCGATGGCCGTGGCCGACCTAGGACGCCGGTCAACGACTGCAAGCTCGCCGAGGAGGGAGCCGGGGCCCAACACGTTCAGCACGCGCCGCTCTTGCCCATCGTGCCCATTCTCGCCGGTGACGATCTCCATCTCGCCACATTCGATGATGTACAGCGCGGTGCCCGACTCGCCCTCGTGGAAAAGGCACTCGCCCGCCTTCAGGAACCGCTCATGTGCCCGCGTCTTCATCCTGGTCACCCCGCATAGCCCCCGGGGTATCGCCGGGGGCCTGCTTGTGGGCTCCGCGACGACAAGCCAGGGCTCCGGACTGAGATGCACCGGCGCGCCCGGCGATCTGGCGCGGCGGTCGGCACCCTGGGGACCGGCGCCGCTGTGAGCGGCAGCCTCCCCGTGGTCCCGCAGATCCTACCCGGGGGCGTCAGCTGTGATCACGGCCACCCTAGGCGAGCTGGACGCGCAATCTCCATTCCTTCTGCAACGGGTCCTTCTGCAACGGGCAGGTTCCGCACCTGATACGACAGCGCGGAAACCCCGAGGCCGCTTCCAAGACCCGGAGCAGCCCCGATCCCTGACCTCCGGAAGGCGCCACCCCGGTGCACCCCGGCGGGGCCCTGGCCGGCGTGCAGTCCGCGAGAGCGACACCGAATGGCCTCAACTCCAGTATGGCGTCGGAATCACGACATTGCTCGTAACTACTCACCCCCTGCCGACTGCGCCCAGGCCGGATTGGCCCAAAGCGCCGGCAGCAACAGGGCAGGGAACAGCATGGCGTAGACGCGGCGCAGGCGGTTGCTCGGGTGCAGGCGCTCCTGCCAGCCGACGCGCTCGGCGGCGGTGCCGAGCAACCAGGGCAGAGGGGGGCCGCCGATGCCAGCGCTGATCACCAACGGACGCGCGCCGCGCCGCCGCGACATGCCCTCTCCCTAGTGCAGCAGTGCGAATGTCCCGAGACCGTCTCAGGTCGTTGTCGTGATCGTGATCGTGATCGTGATCGCGGTCTCGACCGTGCGGCTATTCGATTACGATTGTGATTACGACAACGACACAAGGGGATCCCTGTCTCGGAACTTCCGCAGCAAAGCACTCGTGCAGCAGTGCGAATATCCCGAGACCGTCTCAGGTCGTTGTCGTTGTCGTTGTCGTGATCGCGGTCTCGACCCTGCGGATATTCGACTACGATTGCGATTACGACAACGACAACGAGGGGATCCCGGTCTCGGAACTTCCGCAGCAAAGCACGAGCCTGTCATCTGTCCGATGCCTGGCGCCGGTAGGGCCGAAGATGCCTGAGCACTTCCTCGGCGAGCGGGTCGTGCCGCAGCGCGAGTGATCGGTCGAGCGCCCGGGCGGCGGCGTCCGGCGCGCCGGCAACGAGATGGGCAATGCCCCGGCGCAGCCAGTGCTCGGCGGCGCGCTCGGCGGCGAGCAACAGCTCGAGCGCCATGCCGCAGCGCCTGCAGCTGTCGGCGCCTTGGGTGCGGGCGTGGCAGTTGGGGCAGCGTTGCATCGTGGACGGGCTCGGCGGCGTGCGCCGCTCAGGTCTGCACCCTCAGGTCTCCAGGCTCGGGTCTCCAGGCTCAGGTCTCGAGGTAGTAGATCAGGTCCGACAGGGACGCCACGGCGGGGCCAAGCTTGGCACTGTCGTCCGCGGCGAGGGCGTCGCGGACGGCCTCGATCAGGTCCACCAGGTCCTCCTTGTCCTCGGCGCTTGCGGACTCCAGCAGGCGCTCGGCCTTCTCCAGCAGCGCACGGGCCTTGACCGCCTCGCGGTGCTCCTCGGTCTCGGTTGCGGCGGCGTCGATGACCTCCACGTCATCGGCCATCAGTGCGGCGAGCCGCTGCTTGGCGGCGTCGAGCTCCTCCGACTCGAAGCGGGTCGTGGCGTTGTCGATGGCGATGTGCTTCTCCTTGCCGGTGCGCTTCTCGGTGGCCGTGACCTTGAGGATGCCGTCGAGGTCCAGCTCGAAGCGCATGACGATGACGTTGCCCGCCGGCACGTCGCTCAGGTCCTCGACCCGGAAGGAGCCGATCAGGGTGTTGTTCAGCGCGTCGCGGTTCTCGCCCTGGAAGACCCGCACATTCACGGCCTCCTGCCCGTCCACCATGGTCTGAAAGGCCTCGCTATTGGCGGTGGGGATGGGGCTGTTCTTGCGGATCACCGGGACGAAGCAATAGGGATAGGGCGCCCCGTCCATATCGCCGAAGGCGCTGGTGCCGAAGGTGTAGGGCGTCACGTCCACCAAGACGGCACTGGTGGCCTCCCCGGCGATGACACCGGCCTGGATCGCGGCGCCGGCGGCGACACACAGATCCGGGTCCACTTCGGCGCGCGGCTGCATGCCGAGGATCTGCTCCAGGCGCGCCTGGATCAAGGGCGTGCGCGTTGCCCCGCCTACCAGCAAGACCTCATCGACATCGGCGACGGTCAGCTCCGCGCCCTTCAGCGCCGTGTGCACGGCCTCCAGGGTCTCGTCGATGTAGCCCTCGATCATCGCCTCGTAGGTCTCGCGGTCGATCTCCAGCGACAGGTTGACCGGTGGATCGCGATCCGGCAGCAGGTACTCCTCGTCGATGCGGGCATAGGGGGCGTTGCTGAGGGCGATCTTGGCCGCCTCGCAGGCGCGGGCGATGCGGGCCATCGCGGCGCGATCCTCGCTCGGGTCGCACTGGTGCTCGGAGCGCAGGTGCTCCAGGACGTGCATGATCAGCTTGGCATCGAAATCGTCGCCGCCGAGGTGATTGTTGCCGTGGCTGGCCAGCACTTCGGTGACCTCGTCGCCCGTCCGCACGACGGAGCAGTCGAAGGTGCCGCCGCCCAGGTCGTAGACCAGGATGGTACGGGCTTGGGTGGCGTCCACCTCGTAGGCCAGCGCTGCGGCCGTGGGCTCGTTGATGATGCGTGCCACCTCCAGGCCGGCCAGCTCGCCGGCGTCTCGGGTGGCCTGGCGCTGGGCGTCGGAGAAGTAGGCAGGCACGGTGATGACGGCCTTGTGCACGGCGTCGCCGAGCTGCTGCTCCGCGGCGTGCTTGAGCCGCTTCAAGATCAGCGCCGAGATCTCCTGCGGACTGTAGGACTGCTCGCCCATGGACAGGCGCACGTCCTCGCCCATGCGGCGCTTCACCGAGCGGATGGTCCGATCCGGATATAGGGCATACTGGTTGCGCGCCGCGCGGCCCACCAACAAGGAGCCGTCCTCGGCGAGGCCCACCACCGAGGGCAGGATCGGCGCGCCGTCCACGTCGAGCACTTGCGAGCGCCCGTCGCGGATCAGGGCCACCTCCGAGTTGGTGGTGCCTAGATCGATGCCGATGATGGTCTCACTCATGTGCTCGTCTCGATGCTGACTGAATGCCCGGCGCACCCGCTGGTGGCGCCGTACTGTCGGAAAGCATGGCGGGCGGCATCGCGCCGCGCCGCCCGGCCTGTATCAGCGCCTGTATCAGCCTCCGTACCAGCCCCTGGGCCAGCCCGCTGGTCGATCCCGGCATCAACCGGTTGCGGGCGGTATGTCCGCCGGCTCGGGCGTGCTCGGGTCGGGGGCGCCGTCGGGGCGGTTCACGACCACCTCCGCCGGGCGCAACAGCTCGCCGTCCAGCAGGAAGCCGGCGCGAAGCTCCCGGAGGACCTCCCCCGCGGAACGCGCTGGATCCGACTCGACCTCGGCGGCGTGCATGCGATGCGGGTCGAACGGCCGCCCCAAGGCCGGTAGCGGCTGGACCCCGCGGCGCGCCAGGGTCTCGTCGAGGCGGCGCAGATTCATGGCCAAGCCCTGGGCCATGGCGGTGGCGAAGGTACGTGCCTGGTGCCGGCCCAACAGGCCTCGCGGCCGATAGCCCGCCGCACCGCCGTGCCCGGCCTGCAGCCGGTCGCGCAGCTCCAAGAGCTCGAGCAGCAGGTCCTTGCGCTCACGTGCCTGGGCGGCCCTGTCCTGCTCGCGGCGGCGCTGTTGCTCGTCGGCGAGCCGCTCGTGGGCCGTCTTCAAGGCGTCGAACAGGTCGCGGAACTCGTCCAACGCGCCCTTGAGCTGGCGCGACTCCAGCTTGACCTCGTTCTTGAGCGCCGCGACCTCGCCCAAAAGGCTAAACAGATCCGGTGCCGCCGCGGGCTGGTCCTCGGCGTCGGACCACAGCGACGGTGCCGGCGGCAGGTCCAGGTAAGCGCGGAAGCGCGCCGCCAGGGCGTCCTTCTCGGCGTCGTCCACTGATCTCTCCCCGTGCAACTCAGTCCTCCCTGGACAACCTAGTCCTCGCCGCGCAACAGCGCCGCGAAGAGGCCCGGATCGGGCCGACGGGCGCCCCGCTCGGCGGCGCCGTGCGGGCCGGTCAATGCCCGGCGCAACAGATCGAGCGGCGCCGGCGGCTCGGTGTCGAAGAGCTCGTAGGCCACCCGGTCGCGCCGGGTCCGCAGCCGCTCGTAGGCCGAGCGCACGGCTTGAAAGGCGGCCGGATCCCGATCAGGCGGGCACCGCTTGATGGCGTCGCGATAGGCCTGCTCGACGGCGTCGTCGCCGGCATCAGGCTGGACGCCGAGGGTGAGGTAAGGATCGGGCATCAGAACAGATCCAGTTGCTTGGACGGACCCTCAGTGGGCTTGCGCGGGTTGCGCGCGCCGGCTTGCGCGTCGCGGCGATCATCGAAGCTATCCCCGGATTCACGCGCCATGTCTTTGAGGATCTCGATTACCTCTGCCTCGCCCTCGGCGCGGGCGATCTTCAGCAGCTGCTTGCGCATGCGCTTCGGGAGATCCAAGGCCGCCAGCACCTGCTCCAGCGGCAGATGATCCAATGCATCCAAGAGGGCATCCAAGCCGGCGGCGGCATTCGAGTCCTGCGGCTCGCCCGGGAAATCGTCCGAGGGGCCGGGGAAGTCCAGCATCGGCAGCCCGGAGAACGGCCACAGTTGCTCG
>JANQFI010000325.1 GCA_028277905.1 Chromatiaceae bacterium
AGCGGGCACAGAGCTCGACTATGCGCCCGCTGCCGCTCCTTGAAGGCGAGCGAAAATCCTGCGCCATTCGGTATGTTTGTTTCCGGCAATCGCCTTAAGTCTCAACGCTCGGGTCCCAACGCCCGGGTGCGGGGATGCCGGCGCGGACCCCTGCCGGCGAGCATGCACCATACCCCAATACCTGCCACCCGGCACGGATGCGCCCTCAGCTGCGCCGGCCGGCGACGGGACCCCATCGATCGGTCAGCCGTCTTGGCCGCGTCATGCGTGCCCGTTACCCTGCCCGGACCGGACCCAAGCTAGTGCAGCAGTGCGAATGTCCCGAGACCGTGTCAGGTCGTAGTCGTTGTCGTAGTCGTGGTCGTGATCGCGGCCTCGACCGTGCGGATATTCGATTACGATTGCGATTACGACAACGACAACGAGGGGATCCCGGTCTCGGAGCTCCCGCAGCAAAGCACTAGAGATGTGCAGATGCCCCATCGAAAGCTGTCCCTCGGCGAGCTTTTCCTGGTCTTCCTACGCCTCGGACTCACCAGCTTTGGCGGCCCGGTGGCGCATCTCGGCTATTTCCGCACGGAACTGGTCGAGCGCCGGGGCTGGCTCAGCGAGCACCTGTACGCGGACCTCGTGGCCCTGTGCCAATTCCTGCCCGGACCAGCCAGCAGCCAGGTGGTCATGGGCATCGGCCTCGCGCGCGGAGGCATGGCTGGTGCGCTGGTGGCCTCGCTCGGATTCACGCTGCCGTCCATGCTGCTGATGATCGGCGCAGGCTATGGGCTGCTGGTCCTCGGCGCGGACCCGGCGGATGCCGGCTGGATTCATGCGCTCAAGTTGGTGGCCACCGCTGTGGTGGCGCAGGCCCTGTGGGCCATGGCACGCAACCTCTGCCCGGATCGGCTGCGCGCGAGCATCGCGCTGGCCGCGGCCGCGCTGCTGGTGCTCTGGCCCGCGTCGGTTGCGCAGCTCTTGGCCATCGCGGGCGGGGCGCTGCTCGGTTGGCGGTTGTGCCGCGCAGCGGCGCCCGGTGAGCCGGACGCCCTGAATCTCGGCATCGGCAAAGGGCTGGCCGTGGTCATGCTGGCAGCCTACCTGCTGTTGCTGGCCTGGGCGCTGCTGCCGGTCGGTGTCCTGGCGCCGCCGGCGGCGGAGCTGTTCGCGGCCATGTATCGCGCCGGTGCCTTGGTGTTCGGCGGCGGGCACGTGGTACTGCCGCTGTTGGAGACGGAGACCGTGCGCAGCGGCTGGGTGTCGGCGGACGCCTTCTTGGCCGGCTATGGTGCGGCGCAGGCGCTGCCTGGGCCCTTGTTCGCCTTTGCCGCCTTTCTCGGTACCGTGCAGGGACCGGCGCCCAACGGCTTGGTGGGCGGCTTGCTGGCCACGGTCGCGATCTTCCTGCCGTCCTACCTGCTGGTGTTCGGCGCGCTGCCGTTCTGGCTGGCGTTGCGCGGCTCGGCGCCGCTGCGCGCGGCGCTCGCTGGTGTCAACGCCGCGGTCGTCGGGCTCCTGCTGGCGGCCCTCTATGACCCGGTGTTCACCGGCGCCGTGCACGACGGCGGCGATATGGCGCTGGTGCTGGGTGCCTTCGGGCTGCTGCACCTGTGGCGGGTGCCGGCCTGGCTGCTGGTGCTGGGTGCCGGCACCGGCGCAGCAGGACTGGGGTTCGTGTAGCCGGGCATGGCTAGGCCTCGGGCGCGCCGCCGCCGGCTCGGTCGGCTCGGCGCTGCACCTCGGCGCAGAAACTATACTGTTCGTGCAGCCGCGGAGATCCGCGCAGGCTCTCCGGGTGTACCCAGCGAGGCAATTGGGCGTTCCGGTTCGGTTCGGTTACGGGAGGAGCAGCATGAGCATTTCCCTGTCTGACGTATTGATCCATATCGATGAGGCGCTGAGTCTGGAGGAGCGCCAGGGGGTGGAATCGAGACTGCGGGCGCTCGATGGGGTCGTCAGCGTCAAGATCCCGCACAATCGCCCGCATCTGACCCTGGTCGAGTACATCAATGACAAGGTCGACTCCCAGGCGCTTCTCGCCACCGTAACCGGGGCAGGGATCCACGCGGAGCTGGTCGGGCTCTGATCCGTCCTTGATCGTCTCACTGCTCGCCCTCGGGCTGTGTCGTCGCGATGCAGCCGGGCCACGCCCATGGCCCGTCAGGCCCCGGATAACATTGTTGTCGCCCCGTCGCCAAGCATCCATCCCCAGAGGGATATCGATCGCGATCCCGCGAGCGATTTCGTTGGCCGGGGGATACTAGCCCGATCTCCCGAGCGGCGCTTCGGGCCCATCCCACCAAAAAAAGCCCCGCGGGTGCGGGGCTTTGCGGTCGATGTCGCTAAGTTTGGTCTGCGGCTCAGTGGCCGGTGGCCTCGCCGGCACCGCGCGGCACGCGCACGTCCTCGACCAGGTGCTGGATGTTATCCGGCGGCGCGGCGGTGATCCCACCGACAATGAAGGCGACGATGAAGTTCACCAGTGCACCGACGGCACCGAAGGCGTTCGGCGAGATGCCGAAGAACCAGTCCGGCCCCATGCCCAGCTCCGGCATCAGGAAGCTGGTGCCCGGGACGAAGAAGATGCCCTTGTGCTGGAACACGTACAGCAAGGTCACCGTGATACCAGCCAGCATGCCCGCGATGGCGCCGGCCTTGTTCATCTTCTTCATGAAGATGCCCATCATCAGCACGGGGAAGATGCTGGACGCGGCGAGTCCAAAGGCGATGGCGACGGTACCGGCCGCAAAACCTGGTGGGTTGAGGCCTAGGTAACCGGCGACGATGATGGCCAGCAACATCGAGATGCGGCCGGCCCAGAGCTCCGATTTTTCGGAGATGGTCGGCACGAAGACGCCCTTCAACAGGTCATGCGAAATGGCTGAGCTGATCGCGAGCAGCAATCCCGCCGCGGTGGACAGCGCCGCCGCCAGGCCTCCCGCCACCACCAGCGCGATGACCCAGTTGGGCAGACCGGCGATCTCCGGGTTGGCGAGCACCATGATGTCGCGGTCGACGTTGACCATCTCGTTGCCCTTCCAGCCGAAGGACTCGGCCTTCTCGGCGAACTCGGGGTTGGCGTCGTCGTAGTACTGGATGCGGCCGTCGTCGTTCTTGTCCTCCCAGGCGAGCAGGCCTGTGGTCTCCCACTTCTTGAACCACTCGGGGCGGTCTGCGTAAAGCAGGTTGCCGTCCTCGGCGCCCACGGGTCCCACCTGGATGGTGTCCATGAAATTGAGCCGCGCCATGGCGCCCACGGCCGGGGCGGTGGTGTAGAGGATGGCGATGAACACCAGCGCCCACCCGGCGGAATAGCGGGCATCCGCGACCTTCGGCACGGTGAAGAAGCGGATGATGACGTGCGGCAGGCCTGCGGTGCCGATCATCAGCGACAGGGTGTAGACGAACATGTTGAGCGAGCTGCCCATCACCTGGGTGGTGTACTCCTTGAAGCCGAGGTCGGTCACCACCTGGTCCAGCTTGCCGAGCAGTGTTAGGGAGCCGTCCGAGGGCAAGTAATTGGCGCCGAGGCCGATCTGCGGGACGGGGATGCCGGTGAGGGTCAGCGAAATGAAGATGGCCGGTATCGTATAGGCCAGGATCAGCACCACGTACTGGGCGATCTGGGTGTAGGTGATGCCCTTCATGCCGCCGAGCACCGCATAGATGGCGACTATGCCCATACCGATGTAGAGACCCATGTCGTAACTGGTCTCCAGGAAGCGGGAGAAGGCGACGCCGATGCCCTTCATCTGACCGATGACATAGGTGATCGAGGCCAGGATCAGGCAGATGACGGCGACGATGCGGGCGGTCTGCGAGTAGTAGCGGTCGCCGATGAACTCCGGCACCGTGAACTTGCCGAACTTGCGCAGATATGGTGCCAGCAGCAGCGCCAGCAGCACATAGCCACCGGTCCAGCCCATCAGGAACACCGAGGCCCCGTAGCCGTTGAAGGCGATGAGCCCCGCCATGGAGATGAAGGACGCGGCGGACATCCAGTCCGCGGCGGTGGCCATGCCGTTGGCCACCGGATGGACGCCCTTGCCGGCAACATAGAACTCGCCGGTAGTGCCGGCACGCGCCCAGATGGCGATGCCGATATAGAGCGCGAAGGTCGAGCCGACCACCGCATAGGTCCAGATATCGAGATTAGACATGTGTCGCGCTCCCGGTTACTCGTGGACGTCGAACTTCTTGTCGAGCCGGTTCATGCTCGACGCGTAGACGAAGATCAGCACGAGGAAGACGTAGATCGAGCCCTGTTGTGCAAACCAGAAGCCGAGCGGATAGCCGCCGATCTGAACGCTGTTGAGTGGCTCGACCAGAATGATGCCGAGGCCGTAGGAGACGACGAACCAGATGAAGAGCAGAATGACCAGGAGCCGGACATTCGCCTTCCAGTAGGCGGCGCGGTTTTCGGGTGTCACCGTTTGTGTCCCTCCCTCTGAGACTTGTTCGGTTTAGGTGATGGGGACGGGAGGCGGGGAGGCTGTCGGTGAAGCACCGACGCCGCGACCACTGCGCCAGAGCATGCCGGCGCGACCCCTCAGTGTTGTGGTGATCCCCCAAGACCGCGCCCAGGGCACGGTCTTGGAGGCCGCGGCATTGTGTTGCCCTAAGTCATGAAGTGTCAACGCCGAACCGCCGTACCTCTGCCCGAGCTCGAGCCAATAGTGATCATTGGCTTGCGCGCAAAACCCAGGGTTTGGGTTGGTTTTGTAACCCAGGTGTATAAGGCCGGTGGCTTGGCTATGGGCCAGGTGGTGCCTAGCCCGGCGCAGGTCGACCGGGTTGCGCGCGCTGACGCCTGCGCCCGGTTCCGGGCTGCGGCGGCGCGGGATTACAGGGCTCAGGAGGCTGTCGGTGCAGGGTCTCAATGCGACCGTGGAGCCGCAAGCCGGACCTGGGACAGTCGTTGGCCCGTCGCGTCGGCACCGGCCGATGCCCGGATACTCGCCCTGCAACTTGCTTGCGCGCTCGCCGGCTTTTCCCTAACTTGCCGGTCTTTGGGATCGGGCCGTTTAGCGCGCGTGGCCCGCGCGAGCGAGAGACCCTAATGCGTTACATCAGCACCCGCGGCGGCGTGCAGCCGGTGGGCTTTGTCGAGGCCGTGATGATGGGGCTTGGCACCGACGGCGGCCTCCTGGTACCGGAGCGGCTGCCTGCGGTTGGCGCCGAGCAGCTCTGCGCCTGGGCATCGCTGCCGTTTCAGGCGCTCGCGTTGGAGGTGCTGACGCCCTTCGTCGGCGACGCCATCCCCCGCGACGACCTCGCCCAGCTCGTTCAGCGATCCTACGCCAGCTTCTCGCACCAGGAGGTGACCCCGCTGCGCCGGGTTCCGGATGCGGCGGGCGGGCGCAGCTACCTGGAGCTCTTCCACGGCCCCACGGCGGCGTTCAAGGACGTCGCGCTACAGCTGCTCGGCAATCTGTTCGAGTATCTGCTGGAGCGCGACGGCGGCCGGCTCAACATCCTCGGCGCCACCTCGGGCGATACCGGCTCCGCGGCCATCTACGGCGTTCGCGGCAAGCCGCGCATCGACATCTTCATCCTCCACCCGAAGGGCCGGGTCTCGCCCGTGCAGGAACGGCAGATGACCACGGTGCTCGACGCCAATGTGCACAACATCGCCGTGCGCGGCACCTTCGACGATTGCCAGTACCTGGTCAAGGCGCTGTTCCGGGACCTGGACTTCAAGCGCCGCCATCAGCTCGGCGCCGTCAACTCCATCAACTGGGCGCGCATCCTGGCGCAGACGGTCTATTACTTCTATGCCTGGGGGCGGCTCACCGGCGGCGACACGGCGCGCAGGCTGAGCTTCGCGGTGCCCACCGGCAACTTCGGTGACGTCTTCGCGGGCTATCTCGCCCGGCGCATGGGCCTGCCCATCGACCGGCTCATGATCGCCACCAACCAGAACGACATCCTGACCCGCTTTGTCGAGACGGGCGTCTATGCCAAGGCGCAGGTTATCCACACCCTGAGCCCGGCGATGGACATCCAGGTGGCGTCCAACTTCGAGCGCTACCTGTACTACCTGTTGGACGAGGACCCGAGCGCGGTGCGCGGCTTGCTCGCGGACCTGGAACGGACCGGCCGGCTGGCGGTGGACGCCGGGCGTCTCGGGCAGGTGCGCTCGGACTTCGGTGCCGCGGCGGTGAGCGATGCCGAGACCCTGGCGCAGATCCGCGACACCTTCGAGACCTGCGGCTACATCCTTTGTCCGCACACCGCCGTGGGCGCTTACGCGTCGCGGCACACCCCGGACACCATTGTGCTGGCCACCGCGCACCCGGCCAAGTTCAACGCGGCGGTGCGCGAGGCCATCGGCCGCGAGGCGCCGCCGCCTGCGCCGCTGCAAGACCTCATGGACAAGCCGGTGCGCTGCGCGGAGCTGGAGGCGAGCAGCAAGGCGCTGCGCGCGCATCTGGAGCAACAGCTTGCGCGCCCAGCCGGCTAGCGCCCGGCGCAGGAATCACCGCAGAGCCCGGCGCCCGACGGGCCGCACCACCATCGACCACCCAAGATGACCGACCAGCACGCCAGCATCCTGATCCTCGACACCACGCTCCGCGACGGCGAGCAGACCCAGGGCGTCGCCTTCTCCCCGGACGAGAAGGCGCAGATCGCCCAGGCGCTGCTGGAGCTGCTGCGGGTGGACCGCATCGAGGTGGCCTCCGCGCGCGTCTCCAGCGGCGAGCAGGCGGCGGTGGGGCGCATCATCGACTGGGCCCGCGACCAGGGTCTCGACGGCCGCGTGGAGGTACTGGGCTTCGTCGACGACGGCCAGAGCATCGACTGGATTCGCGCCGCCGGCGGTGGCGTCATGAATCTGCTGGCGAAGGGCAGCCGCAAGCACTGCGAGACCCAGTTGCGCAAGACCCTGGCCGCCCATGCCAAGGACATCCGCCGCAATGTCGCCCTGGCCCGCGAGCACGGGCTCGCTGTCAACCTCTACCTGGAGGACTGGTCCAACGGCTATGCCGACGACCGAAGCTATGTCTATACCCTGATGGACGCACTGCAGGGCAGCGGCGTGGGACACTTCATGCTGCCGGACACCCTCGGCGTCATGACCCCGGAGAAGGTCTTCACTGCCGTCATGGACATGGACCGGCGCTTCCCGGACTGCCGCTTCGACTTCCACCCGCACAATGATTATGGGCTGGCCACCGCCAACGTCGTCGCCGCCGCCCAGGCCGGTGCGGCGGCCGTGCACTGCACCGTCAATTGCCTGGGCGAGCGCGCCGGCAACGCCTCGCTGGCCGAGGTGGTGGTCAACCTGCGCGACCAGCTGGGCATGCAAGTGAGCATCGACGAGCAGCACCTGGCCCGGGTGGGCGAGCTGGTGCAGTACTTCTCCGGTAAGCGCATCGCCGACAACGCCCCCATCGTCGGCGAGGACGTCTTCACCCAGACCGCGGGCATCCACGCCGACGGCGACAACAAGGGCAGCCTGTACCTGACCCGGCTGTCGCCGGAGCGCTTCGGCCGCCGGCGCGTCTACGCCCTGGGCAAGCTGGCCGGCAAGGCGTCGCTGGCGAAGAACTTGGAGCGGCTCGGCGTCAGCCTGTCGGAGACCCAACAGTGCAAGGTGCTGGCGCGCATCGTCGAGCTCGGCGACTCCAAGAAGCGCATCACCTTCGAGGACCTGCCCTTCATCATCGCGGAGGTGCTGGAATCCAGCCAATACGACCACGCGGAGCTCCTCGCCTGCAATGTCTCCTCCAGCCTGGGCCTGGAGTCCACCGCGAGCATCAAGCTGCGCCTGCACGACAGCGTCCACACCGCCACGGGCAGCGGCACCGGTGGCTTCGACGCCTTCAACAAGGCACTGGCCGTGATCACCACGCGCCACGGCCTCAGCTTGCCGCGGCTGGTGGACTACGAGGTACGCATCCCCAAGGGCGGGCGCACCGACGCGCTCACCGAGTGCACCATCACCTGGGCGCCACCCAAGCCGGCAGCGCCGCCGGCGCCAACGACGCCCGGCAGTGAGACACCGGATGCTCTGCCAGGGTGCGGCGCGGCCCGCACCGCTAACGCTGCAGCCATCAAGGCCGGCGGCGAGTTCAAGACCCGCGGCGTGCACGCCAATCAGGTGTTCGCCTCCATCAACGCCGCCATGCGCATGCTGAACCTGGTGGTGCACTGGTCGCTGCAGGACGCCGCCGCGCGCGCCGATGCGGACATGCGTGCGACGCCGCCGGAGGCTGGCCGCCGCCGCGCAACCGCCGCGGCAGGATGCCCCTGAGCCGGTTCAGGACTTGGCCTGACGCGCGGCGCGGGGGATGTCGGCCGAGCGCGTCGCTTGCCGGAGGTTTCCGCAACAGTCGTGCCGATACGCCTTAGGCGATTGCCGGAAACAAACAGACCGAATGGCGCAGGATTTTCGCTCGCCTTCGAGGAGCGGCAGCGGGCGCATCGTCGCGCTCTGTGCCCGCTGCCGCGACACAGAAGGCGGGCGAAAAGACAAGCCAGGCGGTCTGTTTGTTGACAGAAATCGCCTTAGCAGCGGTGTCCTCGCCGCGACCGGTGCCGCTTGGATCCAAGCAGCCGTGCCGCGGCGCCCAAGCGCACCCGACAACCTATCCGTAGGGCTCGCCGAGCATCAGCCATGTCCAGCCCCGCCAAGACGCCATCGCTGCTCGCCATCTCCGTCGCCTGGTCGCTGGTCATCGCGCTCATCATGACCGGCATCGCCTTCCTGCATCAGACCCCGGGCGAGGTGGCCTCGGTGGCCGGCGGGCTCGGTTGGAAACAGGCCGGCTTCCTGTTCCTGACCTGGTTCATCGCCGCCGAAGTGACCCTGGTGCTGGGCGGTGCACTGTACCTCGGCGTCGCGAAGCTGTTGCGGAAGGGCACCGGCGACGGGCACTGAGGGCAGGGCGATACCGACGGTAGCTTGCGGATGCGCTGTGCTATCCGTTTTGCGCGTCCCTCGAAATCGATATCGGGATCGAAATCGATCCCGATCCCGATCCCGAGCTCGACCCTGACGTCACCATTGATTGCATTCCGGCGCCGCCCCACCAGGCGCCGCGCGCGATCACGACAGACGCCGACCCTGACGAGGTGCACGCTTTGGACCTGACACTGCGCGCCGCCGAATCCATGCTGCTGATGGTCACCTTGATCGCGGCGGCCCTTGCGCTCCGCAGCGCCCGGATGCTGGCGGAGGAGCACTCCGGAATTCTCGCCCGGGTCATCACCCATCTGATCCTGCCGGCGCTGGTGTTCTCGCAATTGGCGCAGCACCGGGTCACGCTGGAGATGCTGGACGCGCCGGCATTGTTGCTCTCAAGTGGCCTGGTGCTGATGCTGGTCGGCTATCTCGCCGGCCGCTTCCTGTTCAGGCTGGCACGGCCGAGCCTCGGCGCCTTCGTGCTCTGCACGGGCTTTGCGTCCGCCGCCTTCCTCGGCATCGCGCTCGTGGAGATCCTTTATCCGGACCACCAGGACATCGAGGAGACCGTCCTGATCGCCCAGTTGGGCGTCACCGTGCCCCTCTTCATCTTCGGGCCGCTGCTCGCCGCGTACTTCGGCGCCGGCCGTATCGGCAAGCGCTACTCGGTGTCCCGTGAGCTGCAAAGTTACCTGCGCTCGCCCATCTCCATCTCGATGGTGGCCGGATTCCTATGGGGTGGCCTCGCGCTGCCTACCGGCGGCAACCTGGCGCTCGATGTGCTGTTTGGCGTCTGCAAGCAACTGGAAGGCGCCCTGGTGCCCCTGGTGGGGCTCGTGATCGGGCTGATGCTGCGGCCCATGCCGATGGTGCGCCTGGCACCGCTGATCCTGTTTGTTGCCACTGCCCAGCTCTTGGCCCAGCCGCTCTACCTGGCCAAGGGCGCCGAACTGCTTCACCTGCTGCCGGACCAGCGCGCGTCACTCCTGGTGCAGGGCGCGGCACCCGTCTCGACCTTGCCGGCCATCTTCAGTCGAGAGTACGGCTGCGACAGCCAGCTGGCCGCGGCACTGACCCTAGCCACCACGCTGCTCGGCATCATCACCATCCCGCTGGTCGTGCCCTGGCTTGCGTGAGACTCAATGCGCTAAGGCGATTTCTGTCAACAAACAGACCGCCTGGCTTGTCTTTTCGCCCGCCTTCTGCGTCGCGGCAGCGGGCACAGAGCTCGACCATGCGCCCGCTGCCGCTCCTTGAAGGCGAGCG
>JANQFI010000441.1 GCA_028277905.1 Chromatiaceae bacterium
CACCTCAGAAACAGCCGATGCTTATGACAATATTCCCTTTGCTTCGCAATGTGCGATAAGATGGCTTGCGCATCACAGGAGAATGAATGAACTGGGGGGCAACCTTGGGGATACTCTATTAGTGATTCCTTACGAGTCATTTGCGAGCGAAACCGAACGCACCATCAACGAGCTGAAGCATTTTCTTGGGCTGCACAAGGCAATTCCTATTCCGGAAGTGAAGTTGGCGTCATTAAACAAGTGGAAGACGCAACTTTCTGATGTGGAGATTACTGACATTCAGAATATCGTCGGTTTTTTCTCCTGAAACCAGCAACTCCTGGACGACACTTGCCTAACGCATAGGGCTTCATTGGCGCAATGGCTAGGCCCACGAAGAGGGGGTTGCCTTGGGGGTAGACTTGGATCTGAAAAGCAGCGAATGGCGGCGCTGATGCGTCCGAGATCGATCTCTCGCGGTGGGCAATATGAGCCCTGGCCTATCTGACAGATAGAGGGTCGCGCGAGGGCGGCCCTCGTGGCTCGATCCAGGGCGCCGCGGGCGCCCGTCCTGCCTGCCCCGGTCCAGTCCATGCGCACGACGGCCATCTTTTTCGCCTACCTGTTCTGCTGCCTGGTGCTGGCGGCGCTGACGGCCTATCCGCTGATGGACACGGGCCTCATCGACGAGCCGCCGCGTCGGGTAATGGGCCGCCTGGCGCAGCTCTATATCCTGTTGGGGCTCTGGCCCTTCCTGAAGCTGCTGCGGTTGGACAACGCCGCGGCGCTCGGCTTCGGCATCCCGCGGCGGCGCTTCCTGCTGGACCTGGCCGTCGGCTGGGTGCTCGGGGTGGCCATCCTCGGGGTGCTCATCCGGGCGCTGTTGGCACTCGAGGTGCGCGTACCGGACCTGCCGGATGATGGACTGGTCCGGCTCGTGCTGGAGACTGCCGTCGCCGCGCTGGTAGCTGGACTCTTGATCGGGCTGTTGGAGGAGATCTTCTTCCGCGGCGCCCTCTACGGCGCCATTCGGCGGCGTAGCGGACCGCGTGATGCGGTCATCTGGTCGGCGTGCCTGTACGCGCTGCTGCACTTTCTCAAGCCCCACGACCTGCCGCCGGGCGTGCCCTTCGACTGGGCCGGCACCCGGGCCATGTTCGTGGGGGTGTTCACCGGCATCGTGGATTGGCGGCACCTGGACTCGATGCTGGCCCTCGTCCTGGTGGGGGTGTTCCTGGCGCTGGTGCGCGAGCGCAGCGGACACATCGCATGGGGCATTGGCCTGCACGCGGGCTGGGTGTTCGTGATCCAGCTGAGCCGCCGGCTCACGGACTCCAACCCGGACGCCGCTCTTGGCTTCGTCACCGGCGGCTACGACGGCGTCATCGGCCTGCTGGCTGCGGCCTGGATCGGTCTGTTGGCGCTCGCGTTCTGGGCCGTCTCTGGGCTGGCCAAGCGCCGCGAGCGGAGCGATCCGCATCGCGCGGCAAGCAAGGACTTCTGAGCTCTGAGCCGTTGCCTGAGAGTGGTTTTGCGTACAGGCCTTAGCCCTTGGTCCCTAGCCCCTAGTGCTTTGCTGCGCAAGTTCCGCGACCGGGATCCCCTCGTTGTCGTTGTCGTAATCGCAATCGTAGTCGAATATCTGCACGGTCGAGACCACGACCACGACCTAAGACGGTCTCGGGACATTCGCACTGCTGCACTAGCCCGTCAAACTAGGGGTCTAGGCTTCTCCGCGGCGGTGTTGCCATGGTCGGCCGCGTCGCGCGCGTCAGCTGCGGCGCCCTTGGGTCCAAACCAGATGACGTCCTCCCCGGGCTCGGCGCGCAGTGGCTTGCCGGCCTCGAAGAGACGCACCTGCTGCTTGGGGCCGATCACCAGCACCGGGACGGCGTCCTGTGGTAGGGCGGTCATGAGCATCTCTACGCCGAAGGTCTCGGTCAGGGCGCTGCGGCGGAAGCCCCAGCCCTGGTACCAGCGCCGCTGCAGGTCCTCGTACTGGATGTCTTGGCTCATGGCGGTGCACCCGCGCAGCTCCGGCGAGGGCTTGCGCGGCTCGGCGACCTCGCCCGAGGCAAGCTGGAAGATTTTCTGCCGGCCAAGCTCCGGCGCGAAGCGGGCGCAGACCAGGGCGTTGTAGGCGTCGTTGTTGGTGGTGGCCAACAGGCTGCTGAAGGCACCCAGCTCCAGCGAATGCTCCGCGTGCTCGGACAACAATTCACCGAAGTACACGGGTACGCCGGCCTGGCGGGCGGCGCGCAACCGGTGCCAGGCGCTGTCCGCGACGATGACGGGGGCCTGGAGCTCGCGCAGCCTGAGCGCCAGCCCGCTGCTCCAGGCGCCGGCGCCGGCGAGGATGAGCCCGCCCTGGCGCTGGGCGCTGAGGTCCAGGCTGAGCGCCAGCCGGCCAAGGCTGTAGCCGTGCAGGACGACGGTGGTCAGGATCAGCACGAACACCAGCGGCAGCAGCAGCTCGGCACCGGCGAGCCCGCGCTCGGCCAGGAGGGGGCCGAACACGCCGGCCACGGCGGCCGCCACCACGCCGCGGGGGGCGATCCAGCCCACCAGGGTGCGCTCCTGCCAGCTCATGCCGGCGCCGATGGTGGAGACCCACACGACCAGCGGCCGCACGACGAACACGACGGCGACGATCAAGGCCGCGCTGCGCCAGTCCAGTGTGGCGAGGATGCGCGGGTCGAGGTCCGCCGTCAGCAGCAGGAAGACACCGGAGACCAGCAGCACCGCGACGTACTCCTTGAAGCGACGGATCTCGGCGATGCTGGGCAGGCTCATGTTGCCGAGCACCACGCCCATGACCGTCGCTGCGATGAGGCCGGCCTCTTCCATGACCAGATTGGAAAGCGCATAGGCGCCCAGTGCCGCCGCCGGCGCGACGGTGCCCTTCAGGTACTCCGGCACAGGCCGGCCAAGAAGGCGCGGCCCAGCGCCCAGCCGCCGGCGCCACCTAGAAGCAGGGCTGCGCCGACGCCGGCGGCGAGGTGGGTCAGGGTCTCGTCCATGTGGCCGGCACTGGCACCGACGCTGTATTCGAACATCACGACCACCAGCACGGCGCCCTTGGGGTCGTTGACGATACCCTCCCACTTGAGGAAAGATGCCGGCCGGCGTTTCAGGCGCGCCTGCCGCAGCAGCGGCAGGATGACCGTCGGCCCGGTCACCACGGTGATGGCGCCGAGCACGAGCGCCATCGGCCAGTCCATGCCGACGATGCCGTGCGCGACCCAGGCGGTCAGCGACAGCGCCACCGCGACCGTGGTGAGCCGGCGTACCACGGCGGCGGACTGCTCGAGCTCGGCAAAGCGCAGCGACAGCCCGCCCTCGAACAGGATGGCCGCCACGGCGAGCTTGATGAGTGGCTGGTATGCCTCCCCCAGGGCCTCGCTCGGCCGCTGTAGGCCGAGCACCGGGCCGGCCAGGAGCCCGCAGGCGCTCAGCAGTACGATGCCTGGCACCTGAGGCGATTTCTGTCAACAAACAGACCGCCTGGCTTGTCTTTTCGCCCGCCTTCTGCGTCGCGGCAGCGGGCACAGAGCTCGACTATGCGCCCGCTGCCG
>JANQFI010000442.1 GCA_028277905.1 Chromatiaceae bacterium
GCAGCGGGCGCATAGTCGAGCTCTGTGCCCGCTGCCGCGACGCAGAAGGCGGGCGAAAAGACAAGCCAGGCGGTATGTTTGTTGACAGAAATCGCCTAAAGCCGCCGGCATGCCAGCCCCGGTCACCCAGGTGGGACCCCGGCGTACCACAACAGCTCCTGAGGAGGCGCACGTGCGCATGCACATCCGGCACGAAACACTCTGCAGCCTCATCGCCTTGGCCCGGGAATTCCAGGCCAAGGAAGAGGTTTGCATCCCGCAGGAGGGCGAAAGCTCGTCTGATGACTGGGCGCTGCAAGTGCTCGCCGACCATGCCAACGACTACAATGCCAGCGAGTTCCGCAGCATCGTTCGCGACCTCTCCGAGCGCCAGCGTGCCGAGCTGGTCGCCCTGATGTGGCTAGGACGCGGTGATTACACCGTCGAGGAGTGGGAAGAGGCGGTGGACGAAGCCGTCGGCGACTACAGCATCCGCGCGGCGGACTATGTGCTGGCCCATCCGATGGTCTCGGGCCATCTCGAAGAGGGGCTGATTGCGTTGGAAGAGCCCTGTGACTGAGCGCTTGTGAAAGGGTTCGCCGATCTGTTGCCGACGCCCCTGGGCGCGTCCGGCTGCGTTGCAGAAGGCCGAGCATCGGTGTGCTTGTCTCCGGCAATCGCCTTACCGCGGCGTCTCGTGACCGGGCGACCGCGTCTTCCGGAAGCGGCCCGCACGCGACCCTGCCGCGGGCAGGCCAGGCGATAAAGCCGGGAGCGGTCAGCTCGGCAGGGCCCCGAGGACACCTCCATTTGCCGCTGGCGGTGCACCGAAGCGCCGCTCGGGGGGATATGGAAACACGTCCTCCACGCGCCCGGCGCGGATGGCCGCCTGGCGGGCGCGCCACCAGGCCGGGTCGAAGATGTCCGCGTGCTCGGCACGAAACGCCCGGCGAAACCTGGGCTCGGTCAGCAGGAAGCGCTCGAACTCCTCCGGAAAGACGTCCGCGGGCCCCGCCGTGTACCAGGGCTCGTCGGACAGCTCCATCTCCGGGAACGGTGGCTCCGGGATGTTGCGAAAGCGGCATTCGGTCAAATAGCAGAGCTCGTCGTAGTCGTAGAACACGACCCGCCCCTGGCGGGTGACCCCGAAGTTCTTGAACAGGAAGTCGCCGGGGAAGATGTTCGCCGCGGCCAACTGACGGATGGCGTCCCCGTACTCCTGGGCCGCGTGCGCGATGTCCTGGTCGTCCGCGCTGGCGAGATAGAGGTTCAACGGCGACAGGCGCCGCTCGATGTACAGATGCTTGATGATGACCTGATCGCGCTCAACCGCGAGGCCGCCAGCGCACTCCGCCCGCAGCATGGCGATCAGCTCGTCGGAGAAGCGTGCCCGCGGGAAGGCCACATGGGAGTACTCCCAGGAGTCGGCCATGCGCCCGACGCGGTCGTGCAGCTTCACCAGCCGGTACTTGGCCATCACCTGCGCGCGAGACATCTCCTTGGGCGGCGCGAAGCTGTCCTTGATGACCTTGAACACGAACGGAAAGGACGGCAGCGTAAACACGCACATCACCATGCCGCGTATGCCTGGGGCAACCACGAACGCGTCGGACGAATAGCGCAGGTGCTTGAGAAAGTCCCGGTACAGCTCCGCCTTGCCGAACTTCTGGAGTCCGATGGCGGTGTACAGCTCCGCCTTGGACTTGCGCGGCATCAGCGGCCGCAGAAACTCCACCACGGCCGCCGGTACTTCGGTGTCCACCATGAAGTAGGCACGCGAGAAGCTGAACACGTTGGCCAGCTCGTCCTCCCCCGCCAGCAGCGCGTCCACGGTCAGCCCGCCTTGCTCGTCGTTGAGGACCGGGATCGCGAAGGGGACCTGGTCCGCGCCGTTGATCGCCTTGCCGACGATGTAGGCCGCCTTGTTGCGGAAGAAGGGCGTCACCAGCACCGCCAGCTGGAAGTTCTGGTGCCGCGCGCGATTGCCCGGGAAGCGCTCGCGGATGGCGCGCAGCAGGTGCAGCAGGTCCCGGCGCAGGTCGCGGAACGGCGGTGCGAAGTCCATGTCCGTTAACACATCCCGGATCACGGACGCGAAGCCGTCGCGCCCCGGGTAGTAGGGGCGAAAGATCGGCACCTCTGCCTCCAGGTGCTCCGTGGAGAGCATGGGCCAGACGAAGATGTAGGCGTTGTTGTAGTAGTGTCGGTCGAACAGCCGACAAAAGACGGAATTGTAAAAGGTTTCAGCCAGCTCCGGTTGGCGGTGCTGTGGCAACAGCCGTGAGTACTCTACCTTGACCCGCCGCCATAGGCCGTCGTCGGCGCTGCGAAGATGGAACTCTCGCCGCAGCACGGCGACGGTCTCGCCGACCCGGCAGTCATAGAAGTCGATGCGCTCACGGCCGCAACGCTGGGCGGCGGCCCAATCAGCCTGCTCGAAATACAGTCGGGCGTCGGCGGTGATGGCGCGGAACAGCCTGTAGTGGCGGTCGAAGCCGTCGAGGATGGCCTCGGCGAGCTGTTTGGCTTCGATCCAGGCCATGTTTATCGAAGCAAGGCGTCTGGGGTACGGCCTATGGGGCGACCGCGCAGACACCGCCATGCCGCCGACGAACGGATGCCGGGGGCGCGCAGCGCGATCCAGTATTCCCTATGGTCTAGCTCGTACCCTTTCATCCCAACCGCTCCGCCGCGATCAGCACGCCGTCGGAATCCGCATACACCCAATCTCCCGATTCCAGGCGCACACCGCCAACCTCCACCGGCAGACCCCGCTGCCCCTCGCCGCGGCGCGTGCTCTCGCGGGACGTCGTGCCCAGGGCCTTGATGCCTAGGCGATTGCCGGAAACAAACAGACCGAATGGCGCAGGATTTTCGCTCGCCTTCAAGGAGCGGCAGCGGGCGCATCGTCGAGCCCTGTGCCCGCTGCCGCGACGCAGTAGGCGGGCGAAAAGACAAGCCAGGCGGTCTGTTTGTTGACAGAAATCGCCCTAGTTCCATCGCCGCCAGCGCCGCGCTGTCGCGGACACAGCCGGTGAGCAGGACGCCGGCCCAGCCGTTGACTAGGGCGCTGCCGGCGATCAGATCGCCGAGCATGGCGCAGCGCATCGAGCCGCCGCAGTCGGCCACCAGGACGCGGCCGGTGCCAGGCTCGGCGAGCGCCGCCTTGATGTAGGCGTTGTCCTCGAAGCACTTGACCCTGACGGCTGCTCCGGCGAAGGCGACGCGGCCGCCGAAATCGCGGAAAATCGGGGCGCAGGCGCGGAGTTGCTCGCCGAAGCGGTCGTAGAGATCGGCGGTAGACAGCATCGGCCCATGCTTCGTTGCTGGCGGCTTTCCCGGCCCGGGGCACTAGGGCGTCCCGAATTCGGCGGCACCGACGGCGCACGGCCACGCGCGCTGGCAGGTCTAGAACTGTGCCTCTTCCGTGGACCCCGTCAGCGCCGTCACCGAGCACAGGCCGCCCTGAATGGTGGTGGTGACGTCGTCGAAGTAGCCGGCACCCACCTCCTGCTGGTGGCTGACGAAGCTGTAGCCCTTGTCCCGGGCCTCGAATTCCGGCTGCTGGACCTTGTCTACGTAGTGCTTCATGCCCTCGCCGCGGGCGTAATCATAGGCGAGGTCGAACATGTGAAACCACATACTGTGTATACCGGCGAGGGTGATGAACTGATACTTGTAGCCCATGTCCGAGAGCTCGTCCTGAAACTTCGCGATGGTCATGTCATCGAGGTACTTCTTCCAGTTGAAGGACGGCGAGCAGTTGTAGGCGAGGAGCTTGTTCGGGTTCTGCGCCAGCACGGCTTGCGCGAGCTCACGGGCGAAGCCCAGATCCGGCGTGCCGGTCTCGCACCAAACGAGGTCTGCGTAGGGTGCATAGGCCAGGGTGCGACTGATGGCCTGCTCCAAGCCGTTGCGGACCCGAAAAAGACCCTCGGCGGTACGCTCCCCGGTCAAGAAGGGTCGATCGTTGTCGTCCAGGTCGGACGTCAGCAGGTTAGCGGCCTCGGCATCGGTGCGTGCGAGCAATAGGGTCGGCACACCCATGATGTCGGCGGCCAGGCGCGCCGCGACCAGCTTCTTGACCGCCTCGGCGGTCGGCACCAGCACCTTGCCGCCCATATGGCCGCACTTCTTGACCGCCGCAAGCTGATCCTCGAAGTGCACGCCCGCGGCGCCCGCGACGATCATGTTCTTCATCAGCTCGAAGGCGTTCAGCACGCCGCCGAAGCCCGCCTCGGCGTCGGCAACTATGGGCAGGAAAAAGTCGATATAGCCGTCGTCGGCCGGGCCGATCCCCTTCGACCACTGGATCTCGTCCGCGCGCTTGAAGGCATTGTTGATGCGCCGGACCATGCTGGGCACCGAGTCGTAGGCGTACAGGGACTGGTCTGGGTACATGGTCTCGGACGTATTGCCGTCCGCGGCCACCTGCCAGCCGGAAAGATAGATGGCCTCGATGCCGGCCTTCGCCTGCTGCATGGCCTGGCCGCCGGTGATGGCGCCCATGCAGTTGATATAGCCCTTCCTGGCGTCGCCGTGCAGCAGCCGCCAGAGCTTCCGGGAGCCATCGGCGGCATAGGTGTGCTCCGGTTGCATGGACCCGCGCAGGCGCACCACGTCGGCTGCGCTGTAGCGGCGCTTGACGTCGGTCCAGCGGGGATTCTCGGCCCACTCCTGCTCCAGGATGCGGGTCTGATCCTGGCGGGACAGGGGACGGGCGGCGAAGGGCTGACGAACCTTGTGCTGCATGGCGGAATCCTCAGTGGTCGTGGTGTGCCGGCTGGGCTCGGGCCTCAGCCCGGCCCTGCTGCGCTCATAGCCGTCGGTTGTTGACCGACTCACTCGGCCTTGCCCAGGAACACTAAGCCCCGCCTGAATATTTGAGAAGCCAATTGGCTAAATTTTCGCTATTGGGGATTCCCGAGGGTCGCCCCTGCCTCCGGCGATCGCTGCGCTGCCTGCGCAACACTTGATGCCGACAGTGCGGACACATACTTCCCACGAGCGCACGCATGCACGCAGCGACCGACCCGAATACGAGCGCTTCACATGACGAGACAATCCCGCATCGAACAAGCCCTGTCCGAGTCCCTGAGACCGATGTGCCTAGAGGTCACGGACGAGAGCCACGCGCACAATGTGCCCAAGGGAGCCGAGTCCCATTTCAAGGTGCTGGTGGTCAGCGACGCCTTTGTTGGCGAGCAGCGTATCGGCCGGCACCGGCGGATCAACGCCTTGCTCCGCGGCGAGCTGGACGCCGGCCTGCACGCGCTAGCCATCCATGCCTGGACGCCGGAGGAATGGCTGGAGAAGGGCGGCGGCGGCGCACCCGAGTCGCCGCGGTGCAAGGGCGGATCGAAAGCGGGCTAAGGCGATTTCTGTCAACAAACAGACCGGCTGGCTTGTGTTTCCGCCCGCCTTCTGCGTCGCGGCAGCGGGCACTGGGCTCGACTATGCGCCCGCTGCCGCTCCTTAGAAGGCGAGCGAAAATCCTGCGCCATTCGGTCTGTTTGTTTCCGGCAATCGCCTAACGCCGGAACCGGCGGCGGGTGCGCCTCGGCGAGAGCACGACTGCGGTCCTGGCTCTGGCGGCTTCGATGCCACGCCCCGGGTCGCGATGCTCGGCGTCGAGCGCGGCGCCGGAACAGCACCACCAGGCCAAGCCGATGGGCGCCGACAAAGCCACTATGCGGCGGATTGCGTGGTCCTCTGTGCGGCGAAGAACTCCCTGGAAATCTTGAGCACCACTGGGCTCAGCAGCAGCAGCGCGACCAAGTTCGGGATCGCCATCATCGCATTCAGCGTGTCGGCAATGAGCCACACGAAATCCAGCTCCACCAGCGCCCCTAGGGGTACCACCGTCACCCAGAGCACCCGGAAGGGGATAATTGCGTGGATGCCGAACAGGTACTCCACACAGCGCTCGCCATAAACGCTCCAGCCGAGGATGGTGGTGAACGCGAACAGCGCGAGCCCCAGTGCCACCACGTAAGCACCAGCGCCGGGCAGCTCGTTGCCGAAGGCCATCGCCGAGAGCGCCGCGCCGTTCTCGCCGGAGGTCCAGGCGCCGGAGACCACGATAACGAGCCCCGTGATGGTGCAGATGATGATGGTGTCGATGAAGGTGCCGAGCATCGCCACCGTGCCCTGGCGCACCGGGCTGTCGGTCTCGGCGGCGGCGTGCGCCATAGGCGCGCTGCCGAGCCCGGCCTCGTTGGAGAAGATGCCTCGGGCAACACCCATTTGGATCGCCAGCATGACACCGGCACCCGCAAATCCTCCGATCTGCGCGGTCGGTGTGAAGGCGTCCTGCACGATGGTCACGAAGGCCGCCGGCACCTCGCCAAGGTTCATTCCCAGCACCACCAGCCCGGCGACTAGATAGGCCGCGGCCATGAAGGGCACCAGCTTGCCCGCCACCTGCGCGATCCAGCGGATACCGCCGATCAGCACCATGCCCACCAGCAGGGCGAGCGCGACGCCGGTCATCCAGAAGGGCACACCGAGCCTGGACTCGAGCGCATGCGCCACCGAGTTGGCCTGCACCGTATTGCCGATGCCGAAGCCCGCCAATGCACCAAAGATCGCGAACAGGGTCGCCAGCCAGATCCAATTCTTCCCGAGCCCGTTGCGGATGTAGTACATGGGCCCGCCGACGTGGTTGTTGTTCGCGTCCACCTCGCGGTAGCGCACGGCCAGCACCGCTTCGGCGTACTTGGTGGCCATGCCGACGAGGGCCGTGATCCACATCCAGAACAGTGCGCCTGGGCCGCCGATGGCGATGGCCGTGCCGACGCCGGCGATGTTGCCGGTGCCGATGGTCGCGGACAGCGAGGTCATGAGCGCGTTGAAGGGCGTGATGTCGCCCTGTCCCTGCTCTCGGCGGCCGGACCAGAGCATGCGGAACCCGAAACCGAGCTTACGCAAGGGCAGCGCCCCGAGCCCCACCGACAGGTACAGGCCGGTGCCCAGGATCAGCACCAGCATCGGCGGCCCCCAGACGAGGCCGTTGACATAGCCAATAGCTGCGGAAATCTGTTCCACGCCCCGCCCCCTTTGATTCATCAGGCTTTGCGTTGCAGTGGCTGGGGCGGCCCGACCCGGGGCCGGCCCCAGCATCCATGCCGCGCGCCGCCGCTGGCGACCACTTTGCGGATGCGTACTATACACGTGAGTTGCGGCGACGCCACAACGCCGGCCCTTCCAGGGCAGGGCCGGTGCCGGGTCGACCGGCTGTCCGCTTCCTGCATCATGACCGCCCGCCGGCCGTCGCCCATGGCTCTGCAGATGGAGCCCGTCGGCAACGAGCACCGCGGACCGGATTCCGAGCCGCCCGGAACAGCGGTCCAGAATCGCGTCGAGACTCGAGCCCGGCCGCCGGACAGCAGGAGTAGCCATCGTGCTCGGCTTGAACTGAGCCGCGAGCACCGCGCAAGATGATAGTGGGATCTACCGCCGCGACGGCGGACAGCGGCGGGGCTCCAAAGTTTTTGCGTGGACGGCCCGGTGGCATCCCGGCGGCATCCCCATCATCGGCGCCAGCCCACGGATCATTGGCAACACGAGGACAGCAGCATGGCTACCCCGGACCTCGCCCTCACCGAAGAGCTGCGGCGCGAGCTGAGCGCCCACCCAGTCTATACGGCGTTGACCGACCTCGCCGACCTGCGGGTATTCATGTCCCACCACGTCTTTGCTGTCTGGGACTTCATGTCGCTGATCAAGTACTTGCAGCGGACAATCGCCCCCACGACGACGCCGTGGATGCCCCGCGCCGATCCCGCGGTGGTCTATTTCATCAACCAGTTGGTACTGGAGGAGGAGTCGGACCACTTCCAGACCGACGCGGGCGTGCAGTACTTCAGCCACTTTGCGCTCTACCTCAGGGCCATGGCGGAGATCGGTGCCGATGCCGCGGCACCGGAGCGCTTCCTGGCCAGGGTCCGGAGCGACGGCCTCGACGCCGCCCTCTATGCCGACGAGACACCGCTGCCGTCGCGCTACTTCAGCGAGACGACCTTCTGCTTCATCCGCGAGGACAAGCCCCACGCCGCCGCGGCAGCCCTCGCCATAGGCCGTGAGCGCATCATCCCGGAGCTGTTCCGCCGCCTGCTGGCGGCCAATGGCGTGGACGCCACCCAGGCCCCCATGTTTCACCAATACCTGAACCGCCATATCCACTTGGATGAGGACTTCCATGGCCCCCTGTCCATGCGGCTGCTCGACGGCCTGTGCGGTGACGATCCCATGCGGTTGGAGGAGGCCGCCACGGCCGCCGAGGAGGCCCTCTGCGCCCGTATCCGTTTCTGGGACGGCGTGCTGGACGCCATCCGCGCCGCCCGAGGCTGACTGCAGCCGACCGCGCGAGCGCCATCAGACTCCAAGACCATGTATTGAAAGGGGTAGAATCCAGGGTCTTCAACCCTGACACAGACGGGGCCATCGCGGCCGAGGTGCTGCCCCGGCCGTCGCAAGCTGCAACTCGAGAGGTAAGACCATGGCAGTCAGCGTACCCGTCGACGGCGAGGGGTTCCTCGTCAATCGTGACGACTGGAGCGAAGACCTGGCCACCGAGCTCGCCCGCGAGGACGAGTTCGAGATGACCGACCAGGTGATGCTATTCATCCGCGAGGCCCGCGCCATGTACGACAATGACGGTGTGGTGCCACCCATTCGGATCTTTGCAAAGAAGCAGGGCGTCAGCACCAAGGAGCTCTACGGCGTCTTCAAGAAAGGGCCGATGAAGCTCATCTGCAAATGGGGCGGATTGCCGAAACCCACGGGTTGTGTATGATCCTTCAGGATCGACCCTAGACCGCCGGGGCGCGCGGATCCTGCGACTAGCGCCTCTTCGCTGGCGGAGAGCCGCGGATCTGCCCCCGTACAACAACGCAACAGAAGCCTGTAGCAAGAGGAGCCGAGCCATGGCCACAATACTGACGACTAAGGGCGATCCACTGTGGAAGCGCGCCGAGGACCCGGGCTACCGGATCGGCTGGCGCAGCAAGTCCAAGTTCCAGAAGGGCCATCTCGACGGCGAGATGACCTATGGCGAGGCCGAGGCCAAGGCCCGCGAGCTGGCCGCACAGGAGCCGGACAAGACCTTCTATCCAGAGCTCATCTTCACTGAAGCATCGATCCCGACGGAATAGAACGGGCAGGGCGACCCCCCCCCGGCGCCTCGGCGGCAGGCCAGGCGCCGCCGTGGTCCGCTCTGCACGGCGACGGCCCAGACCTCGCACCGCGGCGGTCGCCGGCGGTCCAAGCCGACGCCACCGCACCTGCAAGACCCCACCCTAGCTGCGCCGCGACCCCATGCCGCCCCTCTCGCCGCGACCCCGGGCCGACGAGCGGCCGGCACCGATCACCGCACAGGCCGGCCACCGACGACATCGGCGGCAGCTTCAGCATCTGGGAGCGGCCCTCGGCATCGCGGCATGCCTCGCCCCCGCGACCTCTGCCACGGCGACCCCGCTCGCGGCGGACAACCAGGGCTTGCTGTTCGCCCTGGGTCTGCTGACCGGTGCCTTGCTGGCGCTGCTGGCGTCACACCTTTACCGCGGTGCGGTACGCGCCCCCCCGACGCTGCCGAAACGCCAACAGGCGCGGCGCGAGGCGCATTTGCGCAGCGTCTTCGACCATGCGCCCGACGCCATGCTGGTCTGCAACGCGGCCGGGCGCATCGTCATGGTCAGTCGCCAGGCGGAAACCCTGCTCGGCTATGACCGCCGGGACCTGCTGCGCCGATCGGTGCAGCAATTGGTGCCAGCAGGGCTCCGCGACTGCCATGCGGGGCAACAGCAGGGCTTCCTCGACGGCGTGCCGACGGACGCCATGGAGGCGGGACGCGAGCTCGCGACACAGACCAAGTCCGGCGAGCTGGTTCCCGTGGATATCCGCCTCGCGCGTGTCGAGCACCGGGGCCGCACCTACGTCATCGCCGCCATCCGCGACCTGCGCGAGCGCCACCGCGCCGAGCAGCATCAGGCCCAGCTCCAGGGCAAGGTGCGTGAGCGCACGGCGGCATTGCGCCGCTCCCGGGAGGAGTTGCAGGCGATCGTCGACAATTCGCCGATGCTGATCCATGTGAAGGACCAAGCCGGTCGCTACACGCTGGTCAACCACCGCTGGTGCGAGTGTGCCGGGCGCAGCGAGGACGAGGCGCTCGGGCGCAGCGACGAATTGCTGTTCGCCCCGGACTTGGCGGCTGCCATGGCCCGTGACGACGAGCTCGTGCTCGACCAAGGCGAGCCCAGCCAGTTCGAGGAGGTGCGTGGGCAGGATGAAGCGCGGCGCGTGCTGGCCACGTACAAGTTCCCGTTAAGGGACGCCGAGGGCCGCCCCTATGGGCTTTGCGGAATCTCCCACGACATCACCGAGCGCAAGCAACACGAGACGGAGATGCGCCGCGCGCGCGATCAGGCGCAGGAGGCGAGCCGCGCCAAGACCGCCTTCTTGGCCAACATCAGCCACGAGATCCGCACCCCTATCAACTCCATCATCGGCATGACACACCTGGCCTTAGCGGGCAAGCTGCCGCAGCAGGAGCACGACTACGTGGCTCGGGCACACCAGTCCGCCAGCGAGCTGCGCGCCATTATCGACGACATCCTGGACTTCTCGCGCATCGAGGCCGGCCAGCTGACCATCGACGCCGCTGCCTTCCGGCTCGAAGACGTGCTGGAGACCTTCACCGGCACCATCGGTCCCATGGCGGCCGCCAAAGGCTTGAAGCTGTTGCTCGACTATCCCCCCGACCTGCCCACCCTTCTGGTGGGCGACCCGCTGCGGCTGTCGCAGGCGCTCATCGGCCTCGGCAACAATGCGGTGAAGTTCACGGAGCACGGCGAGGTGGTGCTACGCGTGCGCGTGGACGAGCAGGGTTCCGGGCAGGTGATGCTGCGCTTCGCCATCAGCGACACCGGCATCGGCCTCTCGCAGGCGCAGCGCGAAGGGCTGTTCGAGCCTTTCCGGCAGGGCGATAACAGCTTCACGCGGCGGTTCGGCGGCACCGGTCTCGGGCTTGCCATCTGCCGCCGGCTGCTGGAGATGATGGACGGGCACCTGTGGGTGGAGAGCAAGCCCGACGTCGGCAGCACCTTCCATGCCAGCGCCCGCTTCGGTCGCCAGCGCGCCGCCGGCGAGGTGCAACCGGCACCGACTGCGGACCAGCAGGGCAGGGAGCGGCCGCGCAGCTTGGATGCGCTACGGCTGGAGGATCAAGCCGGCAACCGCGACCCGACGGCGAAGATGCTCGCCAGCGGCGCGGGCATCACAGGCTACGCGGGCTTGACGCCCGACGCGGCAACGCCGCCACGCCGTTCCATGCTGGAGCGCTTCTGCGAAGACTACCGGGGCTTCAGCGGCCAGTTCGCCGCCGCCGCTCGGGAGCCCCGAGCCGACGCACGGCTGCGGCTCGCGCATACCCTGAAAGGCGTGGCCGGAAATCTCGGGTTGACGGACATCGCCCGCGACGCCGAAGCATTGGAGCGGGCCTGCCGCAACGGCGAGCCCGGTGATACATTGGCCGCGCTTGCGGCCCCCATCGACGCCCAGATCCAGAACCTGGCGGCATCCATGGTCGCGCGCACTGCCATCGCCACCGCAGCCGAGCCCTGCCAGGAGCTCCCGGTGATAAGCAGGGCTCATGCCACCGAGGTGCAGGCACTGGCGGGGCGGCTACAGAGGTTACTCGACGACGGCGACGCGCAGGCCCTCGACATCGCCGAACGGCTCGCCGCGGCGGTCTGCAACGACAGCGGCCTCGGCCGCCGCCTCAAGGCGCTCAGCCGGCGCATCCAGAGGTTCGAGTTCACCTTGGCGGCCGCAGATCTGCGCGCCCTGGAGGACCCGCTCGGCCGGCTCGGTACCGACGCCGCCGCACCCTGCAACGCGGCCACAGCTGACACCGGGAAGCTGATGGACCGGCTGAGCTTGCTGCTGGAGGCCGACGATACGGGTGCCGATGCCGTCGCCGCGGAGCTCGTCGGCGCGCTCCATGATCAGCCGCGGCTCACCGAACAGGCCCGACTGGTGGCCCATTGGATCGACGAGTTCGACTACACTGCGGCGCGCGAAGCCCTCAGAGTATTACGCCTGCAACAGACGCGGGAGGTCGAGGTTGACGACGGGGCAACACATCGTGCTGATCGCTGACGACAGCGTCACCAACCTCCATGTGCTCAATAACATCCTGCGCCCGCACTACCGGGTCAAGGCCACCCGCAGCGGCGTGCAAGCAGTGGCGATCGCCGAGCGGGATCACCCTGACGTCGTGCTGCTCGACATCATGATGCCGGACCTGGATGGTCCCGAGGTCTGCCGCCGCATCAAGGCATTGCCGGGCCTGGCGCGGACGCCGGTGCTGTTCGTCACGGGCAGCGCCGACGCCGAGACCGCCGCCGCCTGTGCGGCCGCCGGCGGCGCTGGCGTGCTGCGCAAGCCCGTGGACAGGGACGAGCTCCTCGCCACAGTCGCCGACCGCATCCGGGCCGCGGCTGGCTAGTCTGCTCGCGCCAGATCCCCATAACCCACGAGCTGGAGGGTGGGCGTCGATGCTTCGCCGAGATGACCCTTTCGCCGAGATAACCCATCGGAATCCGGATCGCGATCGATTTCGATCCCGATTCCATAGTCTGTGCCATTTCGGCGCCGCTGCACTAACCCGACTTCGACTATTCGACCCAGAATCTGCTGGTTTCGGGCCTCTACGCGAGCGTAATCTACTGATTTGACAGGCATCAGACTGCCGAATCTCGCTGTAGTGCCGACCTTCCCCGTTGCTTCACTCGCCTTCGTCCGCGAATCTGGTAGGAAGGAAGCGCTGCAGCAACGAGTTCAGCGACTTCCCGGGGGGCATCTGTAGTGCCGACCTGTCGCGTCCAGAAACCACAGATCAATAGGTTACGCTGCAATTTCGGCTGAATAGTCGAAGTCGGGCTAACGGCTGCCACCGATCCACGCGGCGCCGAGCGGCGCCGGCTCCCGTAGCGCGCCCGCGGCGGCGTATCGGCAACCGCCGGCGAGCGCGATGAGATCGCCCTCGCCGAAGGGCTGCCAGGGCCCATCGGTGAGGGGTGCACTGGCCACCAGCGCCACGTCCTGACGGACGCTCTTCCGCGTCACGCCCGCGTCCGCCAGCTCCGGCACCAACTCCCGGCAGAAGCGCCGCAACAGCTAGAGCCCCGGCGGGCGGATGCGCCCGTCCAGCTGGCTGTGCCAATGCGCGTGCACGCAGAGGGTGTCGCCGTCCGCGTATCGACGGCAAGGTGCCGGCGGTTAGACTAAGGCGATTGCTGTCAACAAACATAGCGCCTGGCTTGTCTTCTCGCCCGCCTTCTTTGTCGCGGCAACGCGCACATAGAACGACTCTGCACGCGCTGCCGCTTCGCGAAGGCGGACGAGAATCCTGCGCCATTCGGTCTGTTTGTTTCCGGC
>JANQFI010000439.1 GCA_028277905.1 Chromatiaceae bacterium
CTCGCGATCTGCGTGCCGCTGATCGGCTCGGTCGAAAGACCGGACCGCGTTCCGGTACGCAGCGGAGAAATGCTGGATTGCAAGACTTGACCCCGTGACCTGGACCCCGTGACCTGACCCCGTGACCCTGACCCCGTGACCCGTGACCTGCAATGACCCCGTGACCTGCAAGAAATGCTGGATTGCAAGACTTGACCCCGTGACTCGTGTGACCCCGTGACTCGTGACCCCGTGACTCGTGACCCCGTGACTCGGTCGGATTGCAAGACTTGACCCCGTGACTGCAAGACTTGACCCCGTGACTGTGACCCCGTGACTCGGTCTTGACCCCGTGACTCGGTCTCAAGACTTGACCCCGTGACTCGGTCTCTGACCCCGTGACTCGGTCTCGGAGTGTGGGAACGCGGGCGACGGCGTTGCGGGTCGATGCCGGGAGCTTTGTTCCGCTTCGGTTGGCCCTTGGGCGGACGCGCTCGATGGGGCTGCGGTCTCGGCCTTCGGTGGATGCGCTTCGTTTCTCCACCCTCGCATACATTAGTCAAATAGAAATAATCTATCTTCTCTTCCGTGCGAATCCGCAGACCCGATCGATAAATAGAATTGATGACCACGGGCCTGTCCGACTTCTGCGCGCTGGGTCGGCGGATGCGCTGCGGCTCGTCCGGATGTTCACCGCCCGGGGTTGATCTAACCGCCCGCATGGGATGTCCGCGTTGCGGCATCGCATCAGTGACATCGGGCATCGGGTCCGGGAGACATCCCGGACGCCGCCTCCAAGACTAGGGTCGGACTGCAACGGGTCTGATGGATGGTTGGAAGGTCGACGCGCGGGACGAGCCGGGTGCGCATGTGGGCTGCGATCAGGTGCTCATGGCGATGACCTCGCGGTGTACCGCGTTGACGGGGATCAACGCCTCTCAGGCGCCGGCGACGGCCTCGAGGTCGACCAGGCGGTTGACGTCGAAGTCATGTCCGTTGGCCTGGTGCCAGAACGCCTTGGCGAGCTTGCGCATCAGCGCGATGACCTGCTGTTGCTTCACCGCCCCGGGCCGCGCGGTCTTGATGGCATACCAGCGCTTGATGATGGGCTCGCGCCCGATCAGGCGCAGCGCGGCGAAGTAGAGGTAGCAGCGCGCCAGCGACGGGCCGCGCTTGGCGAAGCTGAGCCGGCCTTGGTGTTGGTCGCTGCTGTGTTCCTTGAGATTGAGCCCGATGCCCTTGCAGTCGCTCGCGGCGCTCGGATAGTGCTTGGGGTCGCCTTGGGTGGCCAGCAGCACGGCGCTGGTGACCGCACCGAGCAGCTCGCGCATGGGCGCGAGGCTGTCGTCGCGGCCGATGGCGTGTGCCAGCTGGCGCTCGGCTTGGCGCTGCTCGCGCTGTGCGGCGATGACCTGCTCGGCGTGCCAGCGCAGCTGTGCGCACTCGCCTGCGGTGCAGGGCATGCCGAGCGTGCTGCGGGCACTGGCCAGCACCGCCGCGATCTTCTCCTCGGCGAGCAGCCGGCCGCCGACCTCACGCAGCAGGCGCCGCGCGCTGGTGCAACAGCGTGAGCGCTGCCGGCCCGCCGTAGGTGGCCAACCAAGCGCAGCAGCGAGGCGCTGCCCAGCCCCAACAGGTGTGGCAGCTCCGGCCAGTACCGCGCCAACAGGGCCTCGCGCCGGTTGCGCTCGGCCTGTGCACGCGCCTTGGCTTGGCGCAGCCGACGCAGCTCGGCGAGCCGCTCGCGCCGCGCCACGGGGAGGATCTCCCAGCGCTCGCTGCACCCCTCCCAATGCAGCTTGGCGATCAGCTCGGTGGCCTTGGCGGCGTGCAGGCTCGGCACCCCGTCGTAGACCTCGGCACTGTCGTGCACGCGCTTGGCTTCTACCCGATACACGGCAAAGCCACGCTGGTGCAACTGCCAGCGCAGCACATCGCCATAGACGCCGCTCGATTCCATGACAACCGCCAACCTGCCCGCCCGCGCCAACGCCTCCAGCCCCGCCAGCAGCTCGGCGGTCTCGAACGGATGCGCCCAGCTCACCCGCTACCGGCGTCTTGCTGATCTCGACTTGCAACGCCGCGACGAACTTGACCTTGGCGACATCCACGGCCAACACCGCGCGCCGCCCCGCCATCGCCTCGGCCCACCCCGACCAGTCGACCTGCTTGCAATTCACGCTGGCGTATCTACGCTTCCGCATCGGGATACCTCCAACTCGCCGGGTGTACCGGGCCAGTCCAGCACTTGCCCGCCGAGCGCCAAGGGTCCCCTTTTTTTATGGGTGACAACTAGGCGCTCTCACCCTTATCAATAGCTGACTACGACTGCCTTTAGGCGGACACACTCGATGGGGCCTTGGTCTCGGCCCGGGACCTCGCGATCCCCGCCACCCGAGCAGCCGGACTCGTACCGGAATCGAAGCCTGGATGGCCCTGCGGCGACCTCCGGCTCCGAACCTTGACGAGCTCGGACACGGATGGGAAATCCAAGCCACCCTGAGAGCCCAGGTATGGCCGGAGACAGGAGGTTGGCGGGGGCGGGATGCGTGGTCAACAGGTAGCGGTGGGGCTGACGGACCTGGCGGCAGGCACGGGTGCGTGCGCTGCCGAGCGCTGGGACGAGATGCTGCGGCGCAGCGGCGAGGCGGGACACGAGGGCGGCTGCACCCTCGCCTGCAGGTGACGACGGTGAAGGCGATGCGCCGGTCAAACGCGACGTCGGGCCCGGGCTGGCCGAAGCGGTGCCAGTCCGGCACTGGCTCCGGCGCATCGTCCGAGGCGGGCGGGTGAGCTGCGATGGAGCAGCGAACGCCCAAGCCAGGACGGTTTGGGCTGGTACCCAAGCGGAGCAGGCCCATTGAACCGACTGGCGCAGCGCCGGCGCGGGCTGGAGCGATCAGGGGTGGGCGCGGCGGCGCACCGATGTGGGTGAGAATCCGCTCGATGGGAGCGGCATCGGTGACCCAGGCGACGCGGCGCTGAGCCGCTCTGCAGTTCGGGCAAACCAGCGGCAGGGGCTCGAACGGCCGGGTCTGCTCCCATCAAGGCAGCATGGCCCAGCGATAGCGCGCCGGGAGCTGCCCAACATCGAAAATCAGGCGAGCCAAAACCGCGCGTGGGCCAAGGCGTAAACCATACCCTGAGCTCGACGCGCAGACTTGGGCACGGCTGCAAATGCCTTGTTAAGCAAAGTCATAAATCGGAGTTTAAAATCCGATGGTTACGCGCTTCGATGAACGCGAAGGCAGCGCTCTCGTACGCCCTGTACTCGTCAACGCTATTCGGAATGGGAGACCCGCTGAAGTCCTCAAACGGGGCGGATATCTTCACAGCAGAAAAGTCATCTGATACAAGGTCGTGTAGTAAGAAGAACTCCACATAGCCACGAAAGTTGCCGAAGAGATCGAAGAAACGAGTATAGCGGGTGAGCACGTCACTTAACGGACTCTTTCCGTTGCTGTCGTGACGGCGAATGCACTCCAAGGTCAGATCAAATCGATCGCCTATTCGTCCTGTGCAACCTCGGGCCTGGTTGACGGTCCACTTTCCGTCGATCCGATTACCCGGGAAGACCATTATCCCACCAATTGTGTACCCGATGGTGTTGAAGGCTTTTAGCTCCGCATCGGGGATCAGTGCTTGAATCCGCTTGTGCCATTTGAACGTCGGGATCACCGCGTCACTGCACAGCGAAAACTCTCCCAGGGTAGACCGGTGATGCAGATAGTGTCCCGGAGTAGCGTCATCCAGTCCAAAGAAGGCTCCGCAAGGCAAGCGCTTGCTCCAGAGCAGCTTGTGATAGCGGCGCAATGTCTTGCTGTGGGTATCCGGATCCTTCCCCTCGGGAGTGTCTCGCCTGAAGTCGAAGGTTACGTCTATATCCATCCGCATGTCGCCTTCACCAACGGCGCGGGCGTCGCCGAAACCTTACCCTAAACCCCGATCAAGGGCACGGCGGCAGCCTGCGTTGGATCAACCAGGGAGTCGGCCGGGGCAGTACGGGGTGCAAAGCCATACTCCGAAGGAGGGAATCCGCCATCGCGTCGTCTCGGCACGGAAAGACGGGATGTTGCGGCGCCCCCATAAGGAGACTGAGCATGAACGTGTCATTGTCCGACCTATTGATCTATATCGATGAAGACCTAAGGCGATTGCCGGAATCAAACATACCGAATGGCGCAGGATTCCCGTCCGCCTTCGCGAAGCGGCAGCGCGTGCATAGTCGTTCTCTGTGCGCGTTGCCGCGACAAAGAAGGCGGGCGAGAAGACAAGCCAGGCGGTATGTTTGTTGACAGAAATCG
>JANQFI010000459.1 GCA_028277905.1 Chromatiaceae bacterium
TTATCAATTTTCGTTTGCCGCAAATCGTCCAATATCTAAAAATATTTAATTAATTCAACGCATTACAGTATTTTTGGACAGTGTGTCCGGGAGGTCTGAACATATACCGCATGGTGCAGGATTTTCGCTCGCCTTCAAGGAGCGGCAGCGGGCGCATAGTCGCGCTCTGTGCCCGCTGCCGCGACGCAGAAGGCGGGCGAAAAGATAAGCCAGGCGGTATGTTTGTTGACAGAAATCGCCTTAGGCGCGGTCGAGCCCTGCCGGCAGCCGGCGGCGTTCCTGGGCTCGCGCATCGCGGGGCGGCATCTCGCCGTCGCGCCCGCCGCGCCGGCGGCTCAAGGGACGGACCGCGGCGGCGGCGCGGCGTGGACCTGCGGCGCTGGCGCGGACCTTGAGCGCGTATCGCGGCCTGCGTGGGCTCCTGACGGATCTTCCAGTCGGAGCATCGGCAGCTCAGCCTGTCCATCATGCTGTGCGTAAGCCAGGTTCATCTGGCTGCCCTCCAGGGTGTGGCCTGGGCCGGAATGACCTTGGATCGACTGTCTCCTCGGGATTCTGGCGTGCTCGCCAGAGGAAGAAGACAACTGGATTATTCCGACTGCTGAGATGCTATCTGAGCTTAAGGACAAGGAAAACCGCCAGTTATCCGGGCACCGAAGGTCTACTCGGCATAATCCGGGACGCGGATTAATGGCGCTTATTCCGAACTCGGAATAAGCGGCCCACCTGCGCCGCGTGGCTGGTCACCGATGGAGCGCCCCTGGCGGAGATCCACGACCTGCTCGGGCTCAGTACCCTACTGATGGCCGAGCGTCGCGCTGACCTCGCCCCGGAGAACCTCCGCGCGTCGGTGACTAGGCTCGACGCATCAGGATCGCGTCACGCTGGCCCCGGCGATTCCGTAGCCGGACAGAAGGGATGACGCAAGCCTCTCTTCTGATTGGTGCGCAGGGGGGGACTCGAACCCCCACGGATTGCTCCACTGGAACCTAAATCCAGCGCGTCTGCCAGTTCCGCCACCCGCGCAGATCGGCCCGATCGCCTGTCTGGTAGCCTGATCCTGATAGTCTAACCTTGATCGTCTAGTCTGGCATCGTGCGCGGCAGAATCGGCCGTCGCGTCGCGCCCCGCAGGCCTGCAGACCGCGTCGGCGCGCCGTTGGCGGTGCGCCCGTACCGGCAACCCGGATGGCCCGACAGCGGTACTGCCGGATTGGCTTGGAACATGGCCTCGCGTCGAGCCTGGCGTCGGCGGCTCGGGCGGGGGCTCAGTCCTCGCCACTCAAGACCTCCAGTGGGGTCCCCGCTGGCAACTCCCGCAGCCAGATGTCGAGTCGCGCCAGGTCCGGCGCCAGCGCGTCGCGGGCCGCTTCGGCGGCGGCCATGTCCGGGTAGAGGCCGGAGATCAGCCCGTACCAGCTGCGCCCGCGCAGGTTGTCCACCTTGAGGTAGACCTGTTCCGGCAGCTCGTGCCGGGCGATGAAGCGCTCGACGGCCGCGCGGCTCGGCAGCCCCGCCAGCTGGAGCACCACCATGTCCCTGTCCGTGCTCAGGGCGCTCACGGCTGGTGGCGCGACCTCGCGCTCGGCGTCACTTACCGCCTCGGCCCCGGAGCCGGCGGCTCTGTCGTCGCGCAACGGCTGATGCGTGGCACGCAGCTCGTCGATGCGCGCCTGCAGCGAGGTCAGGCGCTCCTCCAGCAACGCGGAGAGGCGGGCGTCCAGGGCTAAGCCCTCGTCATGAGCAGGCTGGGACGCCGGGTCGGGAGCCGGCTCGGCGGCCGGCGTAGGGCCGGTGTCGGTGTTTCTGTCCGGGGCAGTCGCCGCCTGCTGCAGGGCCGCGTCCTCCAGCGCCCCCAGCCGATCGGCGATCGCCTCGATAGCGTCGCCGAGCTGGTCCATGTCCGCCTGCATGTCCGCGGCTGCGGTGCCGGGCGCGGTCTCAAGTTGTTGCGCCTGCTCGACGGCGGCGATCCTGGTGCTCATGGCGTCGCGGGTCCTGAACAGCTCCGAGAACAACAGCAGCAGCGCCGCCAGCAGGATGATGCCGATGCCAGCAAGCACAAGAATGGCGGTGTGGTCCCGGCGCCGCTGACCGCGGATTTCCTCCCGGTGCGTCTCCAACGCCTTGCGCAGCTGCACCGCGTTGCGGCGGCGGTCATCATCGACATCGGCAATGCGCTCCACCAGGGACTTCTCCATGTCGCGCATGTCGCTGCCCGCGGGCGGCGGCGGGTCGTCCGGCGTCGGCAGCCTGTGCAGTGCATCGGGCTCGGCGGCGCGGCGCGGTGACTCTTTCTGCAGGTAGCCGGCGAGGTCCGGGTCGCCTCCGCGCGTGCGATCGGGTCTGTCTTGTTCCGGTGAATCGCTCATGCCTGTTGGTCCGTCGTCCTGTGGGGGGAAAGCTCTCTAAGGCGATTTCTGTCAACAAACATACCGCCTGGCTTGTCTTCTCGCCCGCCTTCTTTGTCGCGGCAACGCGCACATGGAACGACTATGTACGCGCTGC
>JANQFI010000471.1 GCA_028277905.1 Chromatiaceae bacterium
CTTCTCGCCCACCTTCGTTGTCGCGGCAACGCACACAGAGAACGACTATGCACGCGCTGCCGCTTCGCGAAGGCGGACGAGAATCCTGCGCCATTCGGTATGTTTGTTTCCGGCAATCGCCTTACGCGAGCGTACACGACTGGCCAAGCAGCCGTTGCAGCGGTACCCCGCCGGATGTCGGACCGGATGTCGGACCGGATGTCGGACCGGATGTCCAAATAGTTTGCGCGTTGACTCACGAAAGCGCCGCGGCGGAGTGCGCTACAATCGCCGCCGGTCGCATCGAGCGCAAAAGGGTCAGCCCCGCATTCATCGTGTCCGTCGAGAGCCCGAGGAAGGTCCTGTTGGGGGTCAGCGGGGGTATAGCCGCGTACAAATGTCCTGAGCTGATCCGGCGGCTGATGGAGCGCGGAGCTAAGGTCCAAGTGGTTATGACCGAGGCAGCAGCGTCCTTCGTGACGCCCTTGTCCATGCAAGCCCTGTCCGGCCGGCCGGTGCGACGCGCACTGCTGGACCCGGGGGCGGAGGCGGGTATGGACCACATCGCGCTGGCCCGGTGGGCGGACCTGGTCCTGATCGCCCCCGCCACGGCCCACATGATCGCACGCATCGCCCATGGACTGGCCGACGACCTGCTGACGACCCTGGTGCTCGCCACCACCGCGCCGGTGGCGGTCGCGCCGGCCATGAACCAGCAGATGTGGCAGCATCCGGCCACGGTCGCGAATGTCGAGGTGCTGCGCCGGCGCGGCTACCGACTGCTGGGACCGGGCGTCGGGGGCCAGGCCTGCGGCGAGACCGGACCTGGACGGATGCTAGAGCCGGCGGATCTCGCCGAGGCCTTGCTGCGGGAGACACCCCGGCCGCTCGCCGGGCGCCGGGCGCTGCTAACCGCGGGGCCGACGCGCGAGGCCATAGATCCGGTGCGCTATGTCGGAAACCGCAGCTCGGGCAAGATGGGGTATGCATTGGCCGCTGCGCTGCACCGGGCAGGCGCCGAGGTCACCCTGGTCTCGGGTCCGACGGCACTGCCCGTCCCGGCGGGGATCAGCCGCATAGACGTCGAGTCTGCCGCCACGATGTATGCCGAGGTCATGGCCCGCGCCTCTGACGCCCAGCTCTTCGTCGCTGCCGCCGCCGTAGCGGACTATCGCCCGGCCGCGTCATCCCCCGTTAAGATCAAGAAGCATGCAGACGCCCTGACCCTAAGGCTGGTGCGCAATCCGGACATCCTTGCGGACGTGGCCAGGCTGGCGGCCGGCCGGCCGTTCACGATCGGCTTCGCGGCCGAGACCGAGGACGTCGAGGCGCGGGCGCGGGCAAAACTGCGGCACAAGGGGCTCGACATGATTGCCGCCAACCTGGTCGGCGCCGCTGCCGGTGGCTTCGAGGCCGATGACAACGCCCTGCTGGTGCTCTGGAGCGACGGGCGGCGCGCCCTGCCGATGATGCCGAAGCCGGCGCTGGCCGAGGCGCTGACAGCATTGATCGTGGAACGTTATGCGGCATCGACTTCGGGTTAAGGTATTGGATGCCCGCCTCGGCCGGGACTTCCCGCTGCCGGCCTACGCCACCGAGGGCGCGGCCGGGATGGACCTGCGGGCGCTGCCGCCGGCGCCTTTGGACCTCTTGCCCGGCGCCGCGGAGTTGTTGCCCACTGGTATGGCAGTGCACATCGCCGAGCCCGGGCTTGCGGCGATGATCCTGCCGCGCTCCGGACTCGGACATGGTCATGGCGTTGTGCTGGGCAATCTGGTCGGCCTCATCGATGCCGATTATCAGGGCGAGCTACTCGTCTCCTGCTGGAACCGCAGTGCCACGCCCTTCCGTATCGAGGTGGGTGAGCGCATTGCCCAATTGGTCCTGGTGCCCGTCGTGCATGCGCAGCTGGAGCTGGTGGAGGACTTCGCCGCCAGCGCCCGGAGTAGCGGCGGCTTCGGCCATAGCGGGCGGTTCTGAGCGATGATCGGCGGACCCGACCTGCAAGCCTGTTGCGGCCGCACGCATGTCGCCAGCTCGGTGGTCGGCCCTGGGCACGCAGGCTGTGGCTGACGTGCTGACCGGTGGGCGCAAGCACAAGGGTGCGGACGAGGGGATGGCGGTCCCGGACAGTACGGCCGGCGTCGGCCTGGGTACCTACTGGTGGATTGCCTACTGCGCCGCAGCGCTTACGCTGTTGCTGGCGCTGCTGGGCACCGCCGTCATCTTCGGCGCCAAGGAATCCCGCATCATGGAGCAGCATCTGCGCGCCTACTCGGGCACGCTGGCCCGGGAGATGAGCAATCGCATCGCGGCCGTGCGCGGTCAGCTCCAGCGCTGGCGGGATGATCCGGGACTGCGTGCGGCCCTCCGCGACGGTCGGACGCAGGTGCTGCGCGACAAGGAGGCAGAGCTTGCACTGCTGGTCCCAGGTGCGCTCGCCGTGATGGTCTATACCATCGAGGATCTCGCGCCCGGGGGCAGTGCGTCGCGCCGGTTGAGCTTCGCCGGGGTCGATATGGTGCAGCAGGTCGGCGACAGCGGGCGCATCGCCCCCCTGGAGGCCCATCGGGTGCGCCAGAAGGACGAGCATCTGGCTATCGCAGGCCCCGTCGTTGGTGGTGAGGGCGGTGCCGTGCTCGGTGTCGTTCACATCATGTTGCCGTTGACCCTGCTGCCCGACACCGCACTGGAGGCCGGTAGCAGGAGCAGCTTCGTCTTCCGCCAACGGGTAGGGGACGACATCGTTGCGGTTCAGCGACCGGATGCGAGGCCGGCCCCGGCCGGAGCGCCCATAGCACGCCTGCCCATTGCCGATACGCGTCTGGAGCTCTTTGCTTGGGCAGATCCTCCGGGCCTCGTCTCAAGCGACCTGCTGCCGCTGTTGGCAGCTCTGTACGGATTGTCCTTGGCCATGCTTGGCGTCGCGCTGGGCCTGACCTATCGCTATCTACGCCGCGGCGTGCGTGCGGACCTCGCCAGCATGGTTGCCCTGGCCGAGGATGCGGCGGCACAGCGCCCCCTGCGCGGCACGCGGGGCCGGATACGCGAGCTCGTCGTCGTGATGGACATCTTGCGCCGGCGCTTGCGCGAGCTCGGCTCTAGCCGGCCCGTAACGCCGGAGTCCGCCATCCCGCTCGCCGCGCTCGGGGGAACGGCGGCGGAAGCTCACAAGCAGGCGGATATCGACGCCGAGCTGGATCTGGATTTGCCGCCGCCGTCGCAACCAGTGACATCCCCCGAGCCGGCAGGCTCGGCTGTGGAACCGGCCGTCGCGGCGGTGAAGCTGGAACCGCAGGCGACGGTGCCGGCGCACATCTTCCGAGCCTATGATATCCGCGGTCTGGTCGATTCGGAGCTGACCGGCGAGGTCATGCGGCTGCTCGGTCGGGCGGTAGGCAGCGAGGCGGCCGCACAGGGGGAGCGCACCTGCGTCGTCGCCCGTGATCAGCGCTCATCGGGTGGCGGCTATGTCGAGGCCTTGGTGGCCGGACTGTGCGAGAGCGGATGCGAGGTGCTCGATCTTGGCATCGCGCCCACGCCGCTGGCTTACCATGCGGCCTCCGTGCGCGGCGCCGCGAGCGCGGCGATCGTCACCGGGAGCCACAACCCAAGCGCATACAATGGTCTCAAGGTGGTCCTCGGTGGCCGGGCCGCCAACGAGGACCAGATCCAAGGCCTGCGCGAGCGCATCCTGCGCGGCGCTTTCGAGTACGGCGAGGCACGTTACTCCGGGCTCTATCACACGGCCGACTACATCGCTGCGGTCTGTGATGACATCACCCTCGCACGCCCCATGTCCCTGGTGCTGGACTGCGGCTTCGCAACGGCGAGCAAGCTCGCCCCGGCACTCTACCGGGCACTCGACTGCGAGGTCTCCGAGCTGGACTGCGACCTGGACCCGGGGCAAGCGAAGGAGCGCATGCTGGACCCGTCGCAGCCGCAGAGCCTATCCGCGCTGGGAGATGCCGTCGTCGCCGCCGGCGCGGATCTCGGGCTCGCCTTCGACGCCGATGGCGACCGCCTGGGTGTCGTCGATTCCGCTGGCAAGTTCATTGCGGCCGACCGGGTGCTGATGCTGCTCGCGGTTGAGGTGCTGGCGCGCGCGCCGGGCAGTGACATCGTTTACGATGTGAAGTCCAGTCACCACGTCGGCGCCGCGGTGCTGGAGAGCGGTGGGCGCCCGGTGATGTGGAAATCCGGCCATAGCTTTCTCAAGCAGAAGGTACGCGAGCTGGGAGCACCCCTGGGCGGCGAGCTGGCTGGACACATCGTGTGTGCTGAGCGCTGGAACGGTTTCGACGACGCCTTCTATGCCGCCGCACGTCTGTTGGAGATACTGGCGCTCGACCCGCGCCCGAGCAGCGAGGTCTTCGACGATTTCCGCGTCGGCATCTGCACTCCGGAGCTCTTTGTGCCGCTGGCACCCGGCGAGGACAAGGCCATTGTGGAGTCGGTTTTGGCGATGGCCGATCGTCTCGACGGTGTGGAGGTCAATACCATCGACGGCCTGCGTGCCGAGTTCGACCAGGGCTGGGGCCTGATCCGTGCATCCAATACCCGCTCGGGCCTGGTGTTCCGCTTCGAGGCGGACGACCAGGGCGCGTTGGACAAGATTCAGGACCTGTATCGACGCATGATGGAGCTGGCGGCGCCGAATCTGAACCTGCCATTCTGAGCCGGTATTCCCACTGGAGCCCATCGCATGCCCCTGCCAGACGATCGTGCCCGCAGCATCGCCCGTGTCCTGACCGAGGCGCTGCCCTACATCCGGCGCTTCGCCGGCAAGACCATGGTGATCAAGTACGGAGGCAATGCCATGGTGGACGAGCGCCTGAAACAGGGCTTCGCCCGTGACATCGTGCTGATGAAGCTGGTGGGGCTGAATCCCGTGCTGGTGCATGGCGGCGGTCCGCAGATCGGCACATTGCTGGCACGCCTGGGCAAGGCGAGCGAGTTCGTCGATGGCATGCGGGTCACCGACAGCGAGACCATGGACGTGGTGGAGATGGTGCTTGGCGGTCTGGTCAATAAAGAGATCGTGAACCTGATCAACAGGCACGGCGGCGCCGCCGTCGGGCTCACCGGTAAGGATGGCGACCTGATCCGTGCCCGCAAGCTGCTGCTGCGGCGGGATGCACCTGAGCTCAGCGCACCTGAGATCATCGATCTAGGCCACGTCGGGGAGGTGGAGAGCATCGACGCCGGCGTGGTGAACATGCTGGTGGGCGGCAACTTCATCCCGGTCATCGCCCCCATCGGCGTCGGTGCCGACGGCTTTTCTTACAACATCAACGCGGATCTGGTGGCGGGCAAGGTGGCCCAGGTGCTGCACGCGGAGAAGCTGATCCTGCTCACCAACACCGCCGGCCTGCTCGACGCCGACGGCGCATTGGTGCGCGAGCTGGACCTGGCACGGGTGGATGCCATGGTGCGCGATGGCACCATCAAGGGAGGTATGCTGCCAAAGGTGCGCTGCGCGGTGGAGGCGGTGAAGGCCGGCGTGCGGGCCGCCCACATCCTGGACGGGCGCGTGGAGCACGCCGTCTTGCTGGACCTCTTCACCGACGAAGGCGTGGGTACCAAGATCAGCCGCCGCTGACCGGGGCAGGTGCGACGGCACTGCGGACGCCGATGGATGCCGTGCCGCCGCTGCTCATGTCGCCGTTCTCGAGCGCGCTGCGGAATCCCTGCAACACCCGTAACCTGGCATCGGTGCGGCAGTCTTCCTCCCGTCCCGCGCCATAGCTGCGGCACTGCACGTCCAGAAAGATCAAGGCGGTCTCGCCGTCAGCGCGCCAGACGCGCGAGACGGTCAGCGCGATGTCCAAACGGCCTTCCGGCGGTGCCGTCATGGCCACATCGTTGCCGACGGATTCGATGGGCATGGTGGCATGGCGCTTCATGTAGGACAGGGCGCGTTGCCAGAGCCGATCGCATTCGCTCCGGCCGACGCACTCGACGAGATTCTCCAGCGTCGGTGGTCGGGCCGCGATGGCCTCCCTGGGTGCCGTTGTGGCCGGAATGTTCTTCAGCTCCCTCAGGCGCCTGAGGTCCCGGTCGAACTTGCGGCGAATCTCCTGCTTCTGCTGCTCGTGCTCGACGATGGCCGCCAGCGACTCCTCGATGGCGCGCTCGGTGCTGCGGATCTGCTCTCTGAGCAGGTCGGGCACGGGCCGGCCCTTGCGCTCGAGGTCGGCAGCATCGGCGCGGAGCTTGGTGAGCCAGTCCTGCTGGCGGCGAATGTTGCCCTTCTTGAAGCTGACCATGGTATCGAGGTCGGACAGGTTGCCGTCCCGGGTCATGATCAGATCATCGACGCTCTGGAAGGTGTTGAGCAGCACGCGGTCGTCGGCGCGCTGCTGCTCCAGCATGCGCTGTTGTTGGGCGCGCAGGCGCTCCAGCTCGCGCTCGCGTTGGATCTCTTCGGGCGTCTTCGCCGGTGGTATGGTGCGCACCCGCAATCCGTCTGGTGACAGCTCCGTATGGCCTTTGTCTACTTCCGTGGGCGGCATGACATCGGAGTAGTGGATGTTGCCCTGGTCGTCCACCCAGCGGTAGAACTGCTGGGCCTCCAGCGGCATTGTTGTGACGAGCAGGAGCCCGAGCAGCAGCATGCGCGGCCTTAGGAAGCCTACCGCAACCTGTTGTCGGAACGTCGAAAGCTGGACCTGAGCCTTGCGCATTGGGGCCTGTCGATGAAGCGGCGTCGGCCTCCGCGGCCGTTGTGGGATCGGTTGGAACTCTAGGCGATGGGACCGTCGCCGGATGCGATGTGGTGCCTGTTTCTTCGTGTGCCGCGCCACAAGACGATGCCGCCGGCGGGTCAGGGGCCAACCTCAGGGATGGGACGCTTCACGCGTCCTTTGCGCCGGTTCCACGCATGATTGACAAGGGTCTCGCCGACCGACGCTCGCGCCGATGGCGGCTGCAGCGACCCTTCCAGGTTGCGCCGTCAAGTTGCGCCGTAGCGACTGCGGTAGCGCGTCAGCGCGCCATGGAACGCGGCGAATTCCTCGTGACCTTCGAGGAATAGCACGAGGTCGTCCAGGGTTACGATGCCGACCGTGGCAAGTCCAAGCTCCGCCGCGATCTCGGCCCTGGCCGAGGCGTCGCCACTGCCGCGCTCGCAGCGATCCAGTGCGATCAGCACCCCGGCCGGGATGGCACCGGCGTTGCGAATCAGGGCCACGCACTGGCGCACGGATGTCCCGGCGGTGATGACATCGTCCACGATAAGTACTCGTCCCCGGAGCCTGCTGCCCACGAGGCTGCCGCCCTCGCCGTGGTCCTTTGCCTCCTTGCGGTCGAACGCGAAGGGTAGATCGCGATCATGGTGCTCGGCCAGCGCAATGGCGGTGCAGGCGGCCAAGGGTATGCCTTTGTACGCCGGCCCGAACAGCATGTCCACGGCGAGGCCGGAGCGCATCAGCGCTGCGGCATAATAGCGTCCGAGCCGGGCCAACCCGTGGCCGGTGCTGAAGGCGCCCACATTGAAAAAATAGGGGCTTTCTCGTCCGGACTTGAGGGTGAACCGCCCCAAGCGCAACCCACCCGCGTCCACGGCGAAGCGCAGAAAATCTCGCTGATAGTCTTGCATGCACGCCCCTCTCGCGCTGATTGAGCGATGTTGCCGCCGAGCCCAGGTTGCGTGCGCGACAGCGCGCGTCCATCGCCCGCGGCTGTGGCCGCGGTATCCGGTGCCCCGCCAGCCTAATGCTCACCCCGTGCCGGCGGATTCGGCATGCTCGCGTCTTTGCTGACCGCTTTCGCCGTCGGGTTATTGGGCGGTCTGCACTGTGTGGGCATGTGCGGCGGTGTGGTGTCCATGCTGGCCCTGGGCATGGCGCCGGAGCGCCGTAGTCGTCTGGCTGCCTCACTGCCGCTCCAGCTAGGCTACAACCTGGGTCGCGTGGCGGGCTACACCGTCGCCGGTGCGCTGTTCGGTGGACTGGGCGCCGCGCTCGTGCAGGCGCCGGGCCTGCATTGGGTGCAGCGGGTGCTCTATGCCGTCGCGGGCTTGGTCATGGTGGCGCTGGGGCTCTACCTCGGCGGCTGGTGGCGCGGCATCCTGGTGGTGGAGCTCCTGGGCGGGCCCTTGTGGCGCCGGTTGGAGCCCATCGGCCGGCGTCTGTTACCCATCCGCTCCTGGGCACAGGCCATCGGCGTCGGGCTGGTTTGGGCCTGGTTGCCCTGTGGGCTGGTGTACAGCGTGCTCATCCTCGCGCTTGGAACGGGCTCTGCGGTGCAGGGGGCGCTCTTGATGCTGGCCTTCGGCCTCGGCACCTTGCCGAACCTGCTCGGCATCGGCCTGCTGACCGGGGCCGCCGCGCGCTATCTGGAATCGGCCTGGCTGCGCCGCATGGCGGGGTTGCTGGTGATGAGCTTTGGTGGCTTCGCCCTGTGGCAGCTCCTCGCATCCGGGTGAGTGCGCTGGTTTCTAAAATAGCGTCTAAGGGGATTTCTGTCGAACTATTGCCCGCCTGGCCTGTTGCGATTCCGGTTTCGACTCTGCTCACTTGTCGCGGTTTGACGCAGCCGTATTGACCCGAGCGGCGCACCGGCGCACCGGCGCACCGTCGCTGGTGACCAGATAGGGCCTAGGCCCGTGCATCGACTGAACGCTCGGCTCGTCGTCCAGCGCATTGCGGATATTGCGCAGCAGGGTCAGCTGCTTGGCGAGCTCGACACGCTCGCGCAGCAGGGCCGCACGCTCGGCCCTGGCCTCCTCGCGTCTGGCCTTGACGAGTTGCAGGAGTGCCAAGCGCCGCTCGGTGCTGGCCCTGCGTTGCTCCACCTCGGCGAGGATTGGCGCATGCACGGCCCTGAGCCAGTCTTCCCAATCCTCGCGTAGGTGCTCGAACAGGACCCGGGCGCGCTGCACCAGGCGGCGCTCGAAACAGCGGATGGCGCTATGCCGCGCGGTGAACAGCAGTTCTCCGCTCCGGGCAAAGCGCAGCGCTTCGGCGTGCAGCAGGTCCATTTCGAGCCGATACTTGGCGATCTGCGGGGACCGTGGCGGCTGCAGGGCCGAGCCGAGCTCAGGTTGCGGCTCTGCATAGCCTGCCTCGACGAGTCGCACGATAGCCCTGGTGTCGGTGTCGGCCTGCGCGACCATGTAGCGCAGCTCATCGAACATGGCGCGCATGGTCCGACCCAGGCCCAAGGTGCCCCAGCTCCGACCGAGCCGGGCTCGGGCACGCGCCGCCAAGTGCTCGAACGCCTCCGCGCTGAGCAGCCGGCGGCAGCGCTCGGCGCGCTCGCGCAGCGCCCGCTGCAGGCGTTGATCCAGTCGCACGCATTGCGCGTAAGCCCCTTCGTCGCGACGCGTAAGCTCCAGGTAGCCTGTCATCAGCTCCGTGCTGCGCCTGTCCAGTGCCAGCAAGTCTTCGATGCGCGTCTCGGTGTCGCCTGAGCGGGCGCTGAGGCCAGTCACCGCCTGCTGCAGCAGCACCCCGATGCTGTCGTGGATCGCCGCACGGCAGATTCGCCGGCGCGCGCTGATGAGTCGGTCGGCAAGGGCAAGCTCCAGCGCGTCAATGCCGCTCGCGCGCAGGCGCGCCGGCTTGTCGGCGATCTTGGCCGTGAGACCATCTTGCGCCGAGACGGCCTGCACCTGGCTTCGATCCAGGCCCAGCGCGTCGCTCGTGCGCTGGGCGAGGCGCTCGAGCTTGGCGCTGCGCAGGCTGTCGTCGGCGCCGAGTCGGTCCGTGCGGGTCAGCGCCACCAGGGTCACGCCTGGACGCCGTTCGGCAACCCGCTGATGGCACCGCCAGAGACCAAGATCGGCGGCTTCTACACCGCGGTCCGCCGCGATGGTCAGCAGCAGCGCATCGGTGCGCTCGAGCAGCTCCCGGTGCAGCCTGGGGTCGCGCTGGATGGCGACGAGGCCGGGCAGTTCCAGCACCACCAGGCCCTTCTTCAGCAGCGGGTGTGGAAAGCTGAGCAGGGCGTAGCGCCAGCAGGGTACCTCGCGGGTGCCGGAGCTGACGGCGGCGGGTTCGCCGCGCGGTCCGAGGCGCTGAGCCTGTGGGACGGACAGCGGCTTGGTTCGGTACATCTCGGCGAGCGTGGCGCTGACTTGCTCGGGTTCCTGCGGGTCCAGCGGCAGCCGCACCCAGCGCTCCGGTGCTGCCTTCAGGGTCGCCAGCGATTCTGCGCTGCTCAGATAGTCGATGGGCAGCAGCCGCAGACAGGCGCCACCGTCACCCGGCTGCCACTGGATTTCCAGTGGGCAGTAGTCGGTTGCGGCCTTCAGCGGCAGTAGGCGTCGCCCGAGCTCCGCGAAGAAGAGTGCGTTGATGAGCTCGGTCTTGCCGCGCTGCTCGGCTCCTGCGACGGCCACGGTGAGCCGGTCTGCTGCGAGCGCGGCCAGTGCGCGGTGCAGCCGCGCATCCGTATCCGCGGTGCCGGCACCGGCGCCGCGCAGCCAGCCACGCAGGTCGTGCACGGCGCGCACGGCCCGTGCGCGCCACTTTTCGTGTACGGCCAAGTGGTCCTGCATCGTTGCACCTTGGGTGCTGTCGCGCCCGAAAGGCATTTTGCGGGCCTCCGTAGACGCCGTGAGCTACTTCGCCCGGGGCGCGTCCACGAGTTCTGCTGCCGCCGAGGCGGCGCTATTGGCTGGGTCTCCCGTGGACGCCGTCGCCACCGGCGATTGTGCTTGGCCCCTTGGGCGATTTCTGTCAACCAACAGACCGCCTGGCTTGTCTTGTCGCCCGCCTTCTGCGTCGCCGCAGCGGGCACAGAGCTCGACTATGCGCCCGCTGCCGCTCCTTGAAGGCGAGCGAATATCCTGCGCCATTCGGTATGTCTGTTTCCGGCAATCGCCTAAGGGGAAATGACCGGAGGCTTGGGGTAATCCTGCCCAGCGCCGGCTGCGATTGACCGCTGCGCCCGCCAACCCAGGCTCCCGAGCCCGCAAGCTGAGCCGAGATCATGACCAAAGACATGCAAAGACCCATGCCGGACGGTGGCGGCTGCGCGCTGCAGGAGCCCTTCGCGCTCCAGGTGCTGGGCCCAGACATGGAGCCCGAGCTCCCGGATAGGTGCATCGTCATCATCGAGCCGACGGCGCACTGCCGCAGCGGCATGTACGTCTTCGCCGAGGTCGAAGGCGTGCGCTGGCTCCGCCAGTACCTCCGGGACGATCAGGGCCGGGAGCGGTTGGTGGCGCTGAACGAGGTCTTTCCGGACATCGAGCTGAATGGGCTCGACTGGAAGGTCTTGGGCGTCGTCATCCAGCGCAACATCCGGCGCAAGATCAAGCACTATGAGTACAGGGACGGCGCTGCGAGCCAGCCGCAGGCGCGCGTGCAGGCCGTCGACATCGGGGCGTCGTGACCAAGACGGCCGCGGGTCGCCTAAGGCGGCCGGCCTGTGCGGCCGCCCTCAGACGTCCGCATCGGTCCAGCTGCCGAGCTGCTGCTCGAGCCAGTGCACCCGGCAGCGCAGCTGGTGGATCTCGTCGATGAGGTCGAGTGCCAGCGCAGCCCCCGGCAGGTTCAGCGCCAGGTCTCGTTGCAGGCGCAGGGCACGGCGCACGCGGATCACCTCCACGCCGCGGAAGACCCATTGCTCCGGCGCCGCACCGCGCGGGTGCAACATGCCCTCGGCGACCATGGCCCGCACCTGCTCGGCACTGACGCCGCAGACGCGCAGGAGCTCGCCGAGCCCGAGCGCCCGTTGCTCGTCCAAGAGCTCCCCTTCGAGTCCGATCGGCTGCTCTGTCATGGCTCAGACCCCTAGCTGGGCGCGAGGATTGAATGCCTTGAAGCGCTCGGCCAGGGCCTCGTACGCCGCCTTGGCGGCCGCATCCGTCGTCGGCGGGTTGACGATCTCGAGCTGTACATAGGCGTCCCCCGGTGTCTTGCCGGGCAGCCCACGACCCTTGAGTCGCAGGCGCTGGTTGCTTTGAGCGCCCGCCGGGACCTTGAGGCTCACCTTGCCGCCCAGCGTCGGCACGGACAGGGTGGCACCCAGGGCGGCCTCCCAGGGCGCAATAGGGAGGCGCAGATGGATGTCCCGCCCGTCGGCGCGAAAGATCGGATGCGGGGCGAATTCCACCTCGAGGTAGAGGTCGCCGGCCTCGCCACCGCCGACGCCACCCCCAGCCTGGCCGGCGAGGCGGATCTGCTGGCCCTCGGTGACTCCGGCGGGGATGCGCACGTTCAGCGTGCGGATGCGCGCCTTGACCTGGCCCTTGGCGTCGATCTCCGGCACCTCCAGGCTGAGCTGGCGGGTGGCACCGCGGTAGGCGTCCGCCAGCGAGACGCGCAACCGGGCGGTCTGGTCCGCACCCCGCGCCGAGAAGCCACCGGCCTGGCCGCTGAAACCGCCGTCGCCACCCAAGCCGCCACCTCCACTGCCGCCCGCGCCGCCGAGATCGCCGAAGATGCTGGAGAAGAAGTCACTGAACTGCGCCGCCTCCTCCGGCGACATCCCCTCGGCGCGCTGCCAGCCGCGCGTGCCACCAGCGGCTCCGGCGGCTCCCCGAGGGTCCCCAAAGCCCGGCGGCGGACGAAACTCGTCGCCTGCGTGCCAACCGGTACCGAGCGCGTCGTACTGGGCGCGCTTGTCCGGATCCTTCAGCACCTCGTTGGCCTCGTTGACCTCCTTGAAGCGGGTCTCGGCTTCGGGCTCCTTGCTGACATCAGGATGGTACTTGCGCGCGAGCTTGCGGTAGGCGCGCTTGATGTCGTCCTGGCTCGCATCCCGGGCGACGCCGAGGATCTTGTAGTAGTCCTTGTATTCCACGCTGACCTCTCGCTGAATCTTTCATGTTGCGCCTGGGCCGGCGCGCGCTGACGCCGGGTTCTACCGCTGCGGCGGCAATGTTGCCGGGCGGGCTTGCGAGATTGAGGTCCAAGGGCACTGGCTCAACGCACAGGCTCCGGCTCCTCGGGCGGAGTCTCGTCCCCGCGCAGGGCATTGTGCACCGAGGCCGCGTTGCGTTGCAGCCTAGTGCAGCAGTGCGAATGTCCCGAGACCGTCTCAGGTCGTTGTCGTTGTCGTTGTCGTGCTCGTGGTCGTGGTCGTGGTCGTTGTCGTGCTCGTTGTCGTGATCGCAGTCTCGACCGTGCGCATATTCGACTACGATTACGACAACGACAACGAGGGGATCCCGGTCTCGGAACTTCCGCAGCAAAGCACTAGGGACCTGCACCTCAGCATCGAAATCGGGATCGCAATCGACTTGGCTCCCGATCCCGATCCCGATCCCGATCCCGATCCCGATCCCGATCCCGATGAGATCATTGACCACCCTTGCACATGCGCAGACACTGCTCCAGCGTCGCGAAGGGCACCTTGCCCTGGCAGCCGCCCCAGATGAAGCGCCTGCAGCTGTCGGTCCTGTAGTCGTAGAAATAGGCCGGCTTGGCGGCGCGACAGGGCCCAGGGTCCGGCTGCTGCAGGCAGCTCACATGCAAGCTGTCGCCTGGCACGGAAGAATAGGCGCTGTCGCGGCCACCACCGCAGCCGCCAAACAGCGCCACGGCGAGCAGAACGGCAGCAAGAGGGAAGAACACAGCACGGGCCGGCGACATCGGCAGCTCCATTGGTGAGACGGCAATGGGTGAGACGGCAATGGGTGTGACGGCAATGGGTGAGGCGGCAATGGGTGAGGCGATGGTCTATCTCGCGACTTGCGCTGCCTGCCGGCGAGGCGCTCGTCCCTGCGCAGGCAACGCCGATTAATCGGCCTGCCCCTCGGCGGCGGCGCCCGCCTGCACCAGCCACACGACCTGATGCGGCCTCAGTTGGAGCCGGCTCGGAAGCCCTGTTCCGTCCGCCTCCCAGCCACAGATCAGCTCGCGCCAGCGCCCGCGCTGCCAGTGGCGGTCGATGCGGCTCATGGCACAGCCCGTCGTGCGGTTGGTGAGATTGGCAAGCATCCAGAGCTTGCGGCCGTCGGCGGCGTCGCGGCGGACGCCGAAGAGGCCTCGCGGCAGGCTCAGCACCTGTTGGGGCGCATCCGGATGGAAGGCGGGCTCGGCGCGGCGCAGCCGCAGCCGGCGCAGGTATTCGGGGAGCACTTGGGCGGCCTGGTGCTCGCTGTCCGCGGCCAGCATCCCACCCAGCTCCGCGTCGGTCCACTTGTGGCGGTTGATGCTGCGGGCGCGGCCGGTCTGCTCGACACCGATGAGGTCGTTGCCGGCACCGAGCAGGCTGTTGAAGTAGATGCCGGGGATGCCTTGAAGGCTCATCGCAATGGTCTGCGAGCACAGGAAGCGGCGGATGGAGGCATCCCGGTCGCCGGGCACGCCGAGGGCATCAAAATAGGTGATGTTGAGCTCGTAAGGCGTCGCCGACCCGTCGGGGTTGTTGCGCCGGCTGACCAGACCCCCGCGTTGCTCGACTGCGGCCACGAGCCTGTGCAGCTCGGCCTGCGGCAGCAGGCCTTCGAGCGGGCGCACGCCGATACCGTCATGAGACGCCGTGAAGTTCAGAAAGGTGCAGCCTGGGGGTGGCGGCGCCAGATTGGCGGCCCAAGCCCTCAGATGGCCCGCGTCTCCCGTATGCAGCGCGTGCAGGAGCAGCGGCGGCAGGCTGAACTGATAGACCATGTGCGCCTCGTCGCCGGCACCGAAGTAGGTGATGTTCTCGTCGTGCGGGACATTGGTTTCCGAAACCAGCAAGGTGCCGGGGGCTAGCATGTCCAGCAGGGCGCGCAGGAGCTTCACGACCTGGTGGGTTTCCGGCAGGTGGATGCAGTTGCTGCCGATCCGCTTCCACAGGTAGGCGATGGCGTCGAGACGGATGATCTGCACGCCGTGATGGACATAGAAGAGCAGGATGTCCAGGTACTCGAAGAGCACATCCGGATTCGAGAAGTCAAGGTCCACCTGGTCATTGCCGAAGGTCACCCAGATCCAGCGCTCGCCATAGGGGGTCTGCACTGCGCGCAGCAAGGGCGTGGTGCGCGGGCGGACGACGGCGGAGAGGTCGGTGTTCGGCTGCACCTCGATGAAGTAGTGCCGCTCCGGCGCCACGCCGTTGCAGTAGGCTCGAAACCAGTTGCTCCGGCCGGAAACGTGGTTGATGACCAGATCGGCCATCAGCCGGTAGTCCTCGCTCAGGCCCTCGATGTGGCTCCAGCCGCCTAGCGCCGGGTCCACTGTACGGTAGTCGATGACGGCGAAGCCATCGTCCGAGCTGTAGGGGAAGAAGGGGAGCACATGCAGTATGGAGAATGCGTCGCCGATGTGGTCTTCAAGGAAGCCCAACAAGGTCGAGAGGGGATCCTCGCCGTCGGCACGCACCATGTCGCCATAGGTGATGAGCACCGCGTCGCGCTGGTCCCAACCGCGGCAGCGCGACGGCTCCGCGTTTGGGTCGAGACACTGGCCACCGACACCATAGCGCCCCACCAGCAAGTCGAGCCGCCGCAGGAGCTGCGGCAGGCGCTCGTCGCCGTAGAGCTGCGCCAAGGCGCCGCGAATTCGCTCGAACAGGCTCTGCTCCACCACCCGCATCGCCCTACTCCGTCAAGTTGCGCACGTTGTTGATGAGGCTGCGCAGACTGTCGCGCAGCACGCGATAGCTGAAGAACCGGCTCGCGACCATGTAGTTGTGGTCGGTGAGGGCGCGGCGATACTTGGCGTCTTGGATGATGTGCCGACACTCCTGGACGACCGCGGCGTCGACCACGCCGTCGATGGTGGGCAGCTTGAAGCCCTTGGGCTCGATGTCGCGCTGGTACACCGAATAGCGCCCCACCAAGAGCGGTTTGTGGAAGTATATGGACTCCAGCAGCGCATTGCCGAAGCCCTCGTAAAGGCTCGGGAAGGTCACGAAGTCGGCGTGCGGATAGAGGTCCCGCAACACATAGATCTTCTGCCCGTCCTGATTGAGCTGACGCCGGTCTGCCACGCGGTCGCCGAAGAACTTGAGCGGGACCCCTTCGTCGCGGGCAAGGTGCTGGATCTGGCGCGCGTATTCCATGCCCTCGTCGCCGCTGTCGTGGGAGATCACCAGATGGGTGCGCGGCAGCTTGAGCCGGCGGATGAGATGAATCGCATTCTCGATGCCCTTGCGCGGCACGACGCGGGTCGGCTGCAGGATCAGGAGATCAGCCTCCAGCAGCCCCAGCGCATGGCGTACGTCGGCGGCGTAGTCGTCCGGCTCGCCGGGGGGGTTCTCGAAGTCGAAGACATTGGGCACCAGGATGCTGGACAAGCCCTTGCGCCAAGCGATTTCCTCGCGTGCCGCCTGGTTGATGACGACATGCTGCAAGTGCGGCACCCGCGGCGGGAAGGCCATTTCCAGATAATCGTCCACCGCCGAAATCTGGAACCGCTGGCGCTCCCACATGAAGTCGTGGTGATGGGCGATGGCCGGCATGCGCGTCTCCAGCAGAAACTCCGTAGCGGCCACGCCGAGGGGGATGTGCATCGGGATGGTCAGCGCGTTCTCGATAATCAGAATGTCGAGGTCGAAGCGCGCGCAGAACTCGTAGAGCGTGGACTTGAGGTACTCCGTCAGCTCGCGGATGCGCCGGCTGGCCTCCGCACAACGCCGGGTACGTCCCCAGAGCTGCCTGTTGATCCAGGCGTTCTCGGCATGGTCGAAGAAGGCCTCCGGAACGCACATGCTGACACCGGGATCGCGGTCCAGCACCCCGGCGTACCAGTGGCTCACATGGCCGCCGAGCCAGAGCACCTCGGCCCACTTGGCGGCCTCCAGCGACACGCCATCGGTGCCTGCAAAGCGGGTGGAAACGAAGCCGATGTTCTCGGGTTGCTTCATGCGGTTGGCTTGTCGAACGGAAGCGGAGACGGGGGGGCGGTCACCACCTGTCCAGGGGGCCGCGGCTGCCGGATCCGTCCTGCGCATCATGCAGCGGCGATGCGTGCGGTGAAACGGCGCAGCGGGCGGAGCTCCAGCGCAGTCCTGGCATCGACCGGGCAAGGGCTCTGGAAACCCGGCTATAGGCCTTCCATAGCCGAGCTGAAGGCACATCCTGTGCCCTCTGGTACTCGCGGATCTTTCCTGCGGCCACGCCTGGGTCGTGGCCGCAGCCTTTTACGGAGGCTTCGGGTACTATGCAACCTGTACTCTGCAACCGGAATCTATTGACAGAACGCCGACCTCGGTGCCGGCCCGGTGCCGGCCCGGTGACGCTCGCGCGCCCTCGCCGACCGGCCTGAGCGACCAGGCTCGGCAGCCCAGGGTCAAGCATGCGCATCGCCGTCGTCCATTTCCACCTCCAGCTCGGCGGCGTCACGCGGGTCATCCAACACGCCTACGACGCGCTGCGCGAGCGCGGCATGCGCCTAGTGGTGCTCTGCGGTGAGGCCCCGGCGGACGGCCGGCAGCCCGAGCTGCCGGTGGCGGTGCTGCCCGGACTCGCGTACGAAGAGCGCCGGGCGCGCCAGTCGCCGGACCGACTCGCGGCAGTCATGGCCTGCGCGGCGCGCGATGCACTCGGCGGCGAGCCGGATCTGTGGCATGTCCACAACCACAGCCTGGGCAAGAACATCGCCCTGCCCGGTGCGCTCCTCCGGCTCGCCCGTGACGGGCACGCGCTCTTGCTGCAGCCGCACGACTTCGCCGAAGACGGACGCCCGGCGCTCTACGGACGGCTGCGCGAGCAACTGGCGAACGGCGACATCGGCAGGCTGTCCGCACTCCTCTACCCGCTCGCCCCACAGGTCCACTACGCGACGCTGAACTGGCGCGATCGTGGTTTTCTGGCCGCCGCCGGCGTACCGGCGGCGCAGTTGCATGTCTTGCCCAACGCCGTCTCTGCAGGCGACCTGCCCGCTGGCGGCTCGCCGGGCGCCAATGCCGCACCGAAAACGGGCGTCGGCGGCGCGCGCCTCTGGCTCTATCCGACCCGCGCCATCCGCCGCAAGAACCTGGGCGAGTTGCTGCTCTGGGCCGCGCTGGCCGGGCCCGCGGATCACTTCGCGGCCACCCAGGCCCCGCAGAACCCGCAGGAGCGTCCCAACTACGAGCATTGGGTCGCGCTGGCACGCGAGCTGGACTTGCCGGTGAGCTTCGCCGTCGGTACCGGCGTCGTGGATTTTCCGGCGCTGATTGCTCGCAGCCATGCCCTGCTGACCACCAGCATCGCCGAGGGCTTCGGCCTCGCCTTCCTGGAGCCCTGGTTGCTGGGCCGACCACTGGTGGGGCGCGATCTGCCGGAGATCACCGCCGACTTCAGCGACGCCGGCGTGCGGCTGCCCGGCCTCTACGCACGGCTGGAGGTTCCTCTCGCCTGGCTCGACAGCGCGCGGCTCCGCGCCGCCTTCGCCACGGCGGCTCAGCGTCGCGCAGCCGCCTATGGCCAGCCGGCAACCGACAGCGCCGAGCGCGCCTGGCACAGCGCCGTGCGCGATCTCCACATCGACTTCGGACGCCTCGATGAGCGCGCGCAGGAGCAGGTCATCCGCCGGCTCGGCGCCGATCGGGAAGCCCGCACCGAGCTACGCCCGCAGGCGCTGGCCTCCACCGCGGCATCGGAATCGATTGCCGCCAACCGCGCAGCAATCGCCCGCGAGTACTCGGTGGCCGGCTTTGGCGCACGATTGGCGGCCGCCTATACCGAGGTAGCCGCGGCAGTACCATCCGCGACCTTCGAGGCCGCCCGCGGCGAGGTGCTGCTCGAACGCTTTCTGGCGCCGGAGCGGCTTTGTCTGCTCCGCAGCTGAGCCGCCCCCGCACCCAGCTAGCCAGGAGATCAAGGCGCATGCCCGCGGAACAGGACGACGCACGACTGATCGAGCGAATCGAGGCACTGACCAGCCCACTGACACCGCAACCCACGGGCACCACCCCCCGCCTCGACCCGATTCCGCGCATCCGAGCCGTGCTGTTCGACATTTACGGCACGCTCGTGATCTCCGGCTCGGGCGACATCGGCCTCACTACCGCTGCGACGACCGGCGGCGCCTTCCACGAGGCCTGGACCGCGGCCGAGCTTGCACCCTCCCTGTTGCCCCCGGGCTTCGATGGACCGGCCGCGCTGAGCGCGCACATCCGCGCCGAGCACGCCCGGCGCCGCGCCGGCGGCGTCGAGCATCCGGAAGTGGACATCGTCGCAATCTGGCGCACCTTGCTGGCCGACCTCGGCCTCGCGTCGGACCACCGGCGGCTGCGCCGGCTGGCCCTCGAGTACGAGTTGCGCGTCAACCCCGTCTGGCCCATGCCCGGGCTCACCACCCTGATCGAGTCACTCGGCCAGCGCGAGCTCGTGCTCGGCATCGTCTCCAATGCCCAGTTCTACACACCCCTGATGCTGGAAGCCTTCTTGCGGCGAAGCATGGACAGGGCGGGCTTCGATCTGCGCTGCTGCGCATGGTCCTATCGCCAGGGGGTCGCGAAGCCCTCCAGGGCGATCTATGGGCCCGCACTGGCGGGTCTCTACGCGCATCACGGCATTCACCCGGACGAGGTGCTGTATATCGGTAACGACATGCGCAACGATGTGTGGCCGGCCCGCGCCCTGGGCTGCCGGACCGCGCTGTTCGCCGGGGATGCACGCTCGCTGCGGCTACGCGCAGGCCATGCGCAGATGCAGGGCGTCGAGCCCGACCGCGTGGTCACAGTGCTCGGGCAACTGACCTCGCACCTGCTGTGAGTTACCGCGCGGACGCGGCCGTACCCTTGGCATTCCAGGTGTAAACAGCGGTAACGGCGTAGTTCCAGACCGCACCGACAAGGATGCCCGCCGCCGCGGATACCACCCACCAGGGTCCGCCCTCGGGTGTGGCGTGGAACAGGTAGGTGGCGATGCCGACGTTGGCGACGGCACCCACGGAACAGGCCAGCGTGAAGGACAACCAGCCCCGCAGCAGGCCCCATCCGCGCAGTCGCCGATCGCGATACGTGAACAGGTTATTGAGGAAGAAATTGAAGGTCATGGCCAGCAGCGTTGCCGTCGTCTGGCCGGCAATAAACGACAGCCCGAAGCCGCGGAACAACGCGAAGAGCACGGCCATGTGCACGAAGACGCCCAGGCCACCGATGAACGCAAAGGGGATGAACCTAATCGGCACATAGCGGCCGACCAGCTTGTCCAGCAGCATCAGGATGTACTCGCTCGCTACCATGCTGTCCAGCTTGCTGCTGCCGGCAACGCGCGTGCCAAACCTGTAGGGCAACTCCTTGAAGCGCAGCGGACGACGCGCGCTGATGAAGATGTCGAGCAGGATCTTGAAGCCGATACCGGAAAGGTCTCGAGCCACCTCGTCGATGAGACCTCGCCGAAGCATGAAAAAGCCGCTCATCGGGTCCTTGAGGTCGGCCTTCAGCACCAGCGCGGACAGGGTCGTGGCGACGCGACTGGCCAATCGGCGCTTCCCGCTCCAATCACCGAGACTACCACTGGCGACATGTCTGCTACCAACGACGACGTCCAGGTGCCCGTCGCGCAATTCTTGCAGCATATCCGGCAGGAGTCGTTCATCGTGCTGCAAATCGGCATCCATCACCGCAACATAGGGCGCCGTGCTCGCCAGCATTCCCTCGATGCAGGCACTGGCGAGACCACGCCGACCCAGGCGGTGGAGCAGCCGCACCCGTGCGTCGCGCAGGGCGATCTCGCGCACCACCGACGCTGTTGCATCGGGCGAATCGTCGTCGACAAAGATCACTTCCCAACCCGCGTCGCCGAGCAGCCCCTGAAGCTTTTCCACCAGCTTGGCGACATTAGCGCGCTCGTTGAAGGTCGGCACGACAATGGTAAGTTCAGTGTGCGGATTCATGTCGTGGCCGGCACTCGTGCTCCAATGAAATCACTCGGTCTCTGCAGGACCCGTGACGGCAGGGTCCAGGATGTGGGTTCTCTGCAACGCCCTAGTGCAGCAGTGTGAATGTCCCGAGACCGTCTCAGGTCGTTGTCGTGATCGTTGTCGTGATCGCGGTCTCGACCCTGCGGATATTCGATTACGACAACGACAACGACAACGAGGGGATCCCGGTCTCGGAACTTCTGCAGCAAAGCACTCGTCCCTGCGATCACGCGACCCCTGAGCCGATACCGGCGCTAAGTCTGCATTGCGCGCGGCGCAAGGCAGGCAACGTGCCAAGCGCCCGAGCATAGGGGGTCCCCGCCAGGCCGCGCTGCGGCCAGGTTGCCTTGGGCGAAATGCCCAGAGCGGGCGAATGGCCTCCACGGCGACAGAGTCACTACAGGATACCCGGAGCTCAGGCTCATCGGCGGGCTCGGCGCTCGAGGCGAAATACGCGCGAGCCCCAGCCCGGGCCAGGGACCCGGCAAGACCACGGGTGGCGACCTACAAGATCATCCAGGGGCTGGCGCCGGCCAGCATGGCCTCGCCGGTGAGCTCATGCCGGTGCTCGACGGGGAGTTGGCTGGCGATCAGCCAGGCACAGCGCCCGTGGCGGTCTTCCATCAACGTCAAGAGGCCGTTGCACCGGGCGACCGAGGCCCGTCGGCGGGCCTGGGTCCCCCGCGCCGAAAGTGGTCGGCAAGGACCCGGGGCGGTAGGACGGCCAGTTACCCGACCGCCCCCGCACAGATCCCGGCGTGCGGAACTACCGCACCGGGCTCCTCAAGATTACTCGCTTCGCAC
>JANQFI010000472.1 GCA_028277905.1 Chromatiaceae bacterium
GCAGCGGGCACAGAGCTCGACTATGCGCCCGCTGCCGCTCCTTGAAGGCGAGCGAAAATCCTGCGCCATTCGGTCTGTTTGTTTCCGGCAATCGCCTAGAACGGTGGTCCGGCCGACTGCGCAACCGCCGCCTGCTCCGCACCCGCGGCCCGCGCCGCCTGCGCAGCGACAGCATCGGCATCCGCCAAGGCTTCTTCCAGGCAGCTCAGCAGCCCGCGCAGCTGCTCTGTCATGATGATCATCTCGGCCTCGAAGCGGAGCGCCGGGTCTTCGTCCTCGGCACCATCCATGGCCTGCTCCACCAGCTCCTCCTCGAAGCGCAGGCGCTTGAGCGACAAGTCGTCGGCCAGCACCAGCGACAGGGCGTCTTGCCAATTCAGCCCGACCGCTGCGACGCGCATGCCGGTGTCGATGTGGGCGCGCACCTCCGGGGAGCCGAGATCGACGCCCCGGCAACGCACCACGCTGCCCTTGTCCGCCGGATCGCGCAGCTCGCACTGATCCTCCAGCGTCAGACCGGCGGGCGGGGCGCCTGACAGCACCCAAGCGGTGAAGCGCTCCGCTGCCGCGTCGGCGGCGTAGGGGGTCGCCGAGAGCGAGCCCAGGGTTTCCCGCAGCAGCGTTAGCACATCCTCGGCGAGCTTGTCGGAGGCTGCATCGACCACAATCCGCCCGACCTCGGGGTCGATCAGTGCAGGAATCACGCGCGACCGGGTGAAGGCCTGCGGCAACATCTCCGCCAGCAGTGCCTCGCGCAACTGCATTCGCTCGCGGCGCGACAGGTCACGGCCGTCCGCCTGCTCAAGCTCCACGACGCGCTCCGCCACCGCCTCGTTGACGACAGCCGCGGGCAGCAGCCGCTCCTGGCGGCGCGCCGCCACCAGCAGGCAGCCGTTGGCCACCTGTACCAGCAGCTCTGCCCGCGGCCCCAGCGGGGGGCTCCAGCCGAGGGTCATGACCTCCAGCGGCCCGCACCCGCGGAATGCCCGCTCGACGAGGCGCTCTTGCAGTGCCAGCTGATCGAGCCCGAAGGGAGTGTTGAGCCGATAGGCCCGAGCGTTCTTGAACATCCTTCGCTCCCGCGCAAAAAGGCGCGGATTATCCCGTGCGCAGTGCCCTAGGGCAAACGGCTTCCAACCGGACCGCCTCAGACGCCCTCCGCCAGGGTCGCTGGCGACAACGGCAGCCGGCGTGCCCCCCAATGCCCCGGCTCGGCCTCGAACACGCCAGCACAGGTCGTGCCGCAGTGCGCGCAGCGGCCGTCGGCGGTGAGGCCCCAGTGCCCAAGCCGGTACCAATCCCTCTCGATGAGCAGCTCGCCGCAGGCATGACAGTAGGTGCTGCCGCCGGCACCGTCATGCACATTGCCGGTATAGACGTAGCGCACGCCCTGGTCCATGGCCACTCGGCGGGCGCGGGTCAGGGTCGACGCTGGCGTCGGCGGCACGTCCTGCATGCGATAATCCGGGTGAAAGGCGCTGAAGTGCAGGGGCACGTCCGGCCCCAGATGCTCGACGACCCAGGCGGCCATGCGCGCGATCTCGGCTTCACTGTCGTTGTGTCCGGGGATGATGAGCGTCGTGAGCTCGAGCCAGACATCGGTCTGCTTGTGCACGTATTCGATCGTCTCCAAGACCGATCCCAGGCGGGCACTGCAGAGCCTCTTGTAGAAGGCATCGGTGAAGGCCTTGAGGTCGATATTGGCCGCATCCATGCACGCGAAGAAACGCTCTCGCGGCCCGGGCGAGATGTAGCCCGCGGTCACGGCCAGGTTGCGGATGCCGAGCTCCCGGCAAGCTTGCGCGCTATCGCAGGCGTACTCTAGGAAGATCACCGGATCGTTGTAGGTGTAGGCGACGCCGCGGCAGCCATGTACGGCCGCGGCATGGGCGATGCCCTCGGGCGACGCTGCAGCCGCCAGCGTATCCATTGCCCGGGACTTGGACATGTCCCAGTTCTGGCAGAATCGGCATGTGAGGTTGCAGCCGGCGGTGCCGAAGGACAGCACCGGCGAGCCCGGCAGGAAGTGATTGAGCGGCTTCTTCTCGACGGGATCGATGCAGAAACCGCTGGAGCGGCCGTAGGTGTGCAGCACAACCGCGCCGTCCTCGCAGCCGCGCACGAAGCAGAGTCCGCGCTGGCCTTCCTTCAGCGCGCAGGCGCGCGGGCAGAGATCGCATTGCACGCGGCGGTCGTCGAGCCGGTGCCAGAACTCGGTGGGATGGGCGGATGTCGCGCTCATGCAGGCTCTCCAGAGATCGCGCACGCCCCGCCGCAAGGGCCGCCGCACGCGCTAGAATTAAGGTTAGGAGATGGGCGCTCTGCGCTTTACCATCATGCACATTCAGGTATTGAAGCGCATGCGCCCGGACTTACCTCAAGTATGGTCGCAACAGATCCCGTCCGCTTGGGACATCGAGCCATGTCTAATCTTCGTCGACCCGCGGTTGCCGGCCTCTTCTATCCGGGCGACGCCGGCAAGCTCGGGGGATTGGTGGCGGACCTCCTCACCAAGGCCACGCGGGCCAGCACCGCCCCCGAACAGGGCACCGCCCCCGAGCAGAAGGCGCAGCAGCCCAAGGCCCTCATCGCTCCGCACGCGGGCTACATCTACTCCGGCCACGTCGCCGCCCGAGCCTATGTGCAGCTGACCCGGCCCGAGACCGTCCGTCGGGTGCTGCTGGTGGGTCCGGCGCACCGGCTGGCGTTTCGCGGCATCTCCATCCCCGCGGCGGACAGCTTCGCGACACCCTTGGGTGCCGTGCCGGTAGACCGCGACGCCATCGACACCATCGCTGACCTGCCGCAGGTGGGCACGCTGGACGCCGCCTTCGACGGCGAGCACTGCCTGGAGGTGCAACTGCCCTTCCTGCAGGCGCTGCTTGCGGGCTTCCACATCGTCCCCCTTCTCGTGGGTGATGCCACGGGCGACGAGGTAGCCGCCGTGCTGGAGCGGCTCTGGGGCGGTCCGGAGACCCTCATCGTCATCAGCTCCGACTTGAGCCACTACCTCGATTACGAGAGTGCGCGAGACATAGATGCCCGTACGTCGGAGGCGATTTGCGGACTGCGCCCGGAGGCCATCTCCACGCATCAGGCCTGCGGCAGGCATCCCATCGCGGGGCTCTTGACGGCCGCCCGGCGCCACGACCTGCACGCCGAGCAACTGGACCTGCGCAACTCCGGGGACACGGCAGGCCCAAGGGACCGCGTGGTGGGCTATGGCGCCTATGCCTTTTGCTGAGCGCCCTATTGCTGAGTGCCCTATTGCTGAGCACCAGGCACCGGCGGAAGACCCCTTGCGCGGCGCCGTGGCGCCGGGCGACGTCGAGCGGGAACTGGCCCCGCAACGGCGCCGGCACCTGCTGACCCTGGCGCGGCAATCCATCCACCACGGGCTTGCCGCAGGCAGGGCACCCAGGCTGGATACCGGCGCCGAGCCGCCCGAGCTCCTGGTACGCCGGGCGGCCTTCGTGACGCTGGAGTTGGACGGGCGCCTGCGCGGCTGCATCGGCCACCTGGAGGCGACCCAGCCCCTGGTGCTCGATGTCTCGGACAACGCCTTCGCTGCGGCCTTCCAAGACCCGCGCTTCCCGCCCGTCACCGCCCCGGAGCTGGACCTGCTCAGCATCAGCATCTCGGTGCTCGCGCCGGCCAAGGAGCTCAGCTTCGCGGACGAGGCGGGCCTGCTCGCCAGCATCGCTCCCGGTAGCGACGGCTTGATCCTCGCCGACGCTGGGCGCCGCGGGACCTTCCTGCCATCGGTGTGGGAGCAACTGCCGGAGCCCCGTGACTTTCTGCGTCGGCTCAAGGAAAAGGCCGGCCTGCCCGGGGATCATTGGAGCCCGAGTCTGCGGGTCTGGTGCTACCGCACCGAGTCCTTCGGCAACTAGCCGCGCCTGCACGTCACCGGCACCCATGCCAGGACCCGAACCGAGCCCGGCATCGCCCCACATCGGCGGCGCCATGCGCGAGCCACCCCGCCGACCGCCCTGAGCCGGACGCCCTGAAAGCGATCGACTGCAACCGACTACTTGGTACCTTTTCGGCACCCGCCGTGAGCCAGATCCCCATCCCCGAACTCTTGGCGCTGCTGGCGCTGCTGGCTCTCTCCGGCTTCTTCTCCGGCTCCGAGACCGCGTTGATGACCCTGAACCGTTACCGGCTGCGCCATCGCGCGGACCACGGGCACCGGGGTGCGAAGCTGGCACAGCGGCTGTTGGACCGCCCTGACAAGCTCATCGGACTGATTCTGCTCGGCAACAACTTCGTCAACATCCTAGCGTCCTCTCTGGCGACGGTGATCGCGATCGAGCTCGGCGGCGAGGGTGCCATTGCCATTGCCGCAGGCGTGTTGACGCTAGTGATCCTAGTCTTCTCGGAGGTGACGCCGAAGACGCTGGCGGCCTTGCATCCGGAGCGGGTCGCCTATCCGGCAGCCTACGTCTACACGCCGCTGCTGAAGGCAATGCAACCGGTGGTTTGGTCGGTGAACATCATCGCCAACAACCTGCTCCGGCTGCTGGGCGTGCCGCCTGACACCGGGGCCGGCTCGGCGCTGAGCCGCGAGGAGCTCCGCACCGTGGTCACCGAAGCGGGAGCCATGATCCCGGAGCGCTCGCGGGACATGCTGCTCGCGATCCTCGACCTGGAGAACGCCGTCGTCGAGGACATCATGATCCCCCGCAACGAGGTGGAGGGCATCGACCTGCAGGACCCGACGGAGGAGATCGTGGCCGCCGTCAAGCGTGCCGGCTACACCCGACTGCCGCTGTTCGACGGCGGCATCGACAACGTGGTCGGCATCTTCCACACCCGCGACACCATCGGCCTGTTGGACGGTGCCCTGGACGTGCGCGAGCGCCTGCGCGCCATAGCCCGCCCGCCCTACTTCGTGCCCAAGGGCACGCGGTTGTACCAGCAGCTCTTCGCCTTCCAGCGGCTCAGGCGCCACGTGGCGCTGGTGGTGGACGAGTACGGTGACTTTCAGGGTCTGGTGACCCTCGCAGACCTGCTGGAAGAGATCGTCGGCGAGTTTACCACCGACCCCGCTGACGCCTACCCCGAGATCCATCGCGCCGAAGACGGCAGCCTGCTCATCGACTGCAGCATCAACGTCCGCGAGCTGAACCGCGCCATGTGCTGGAGCCTGCCGACGCGCGGACCCAAAACCCTGAACGGCCTCATCATCGACTACCTGGAGACCATCCCGCAACCCGGCACCAGCCTCAAGCTCTACGGCCATCGGCTGGAGATCCTGCAGACGGACGAGAAGGCCGTCAAGACGGTCAAGTGCCTGGAGCCGATGCCCGCCGGTCTGGCCCTGCCCGGCAGCACCGGCGGCGGCGCCTACGCGACCTAGCGCCGCTTCAAAGCACCTGCGGCCTCACCGACGCCCAGGACCGATGCTTGCGAGGCCTGAGGGTTCCTATCGGACTCAGGCGATGTCGGCCAAGAACACCCCCGCCTAGCTTAGTCTTCGCCCGCATTCTGCGTCGCGGCAGCGGGCACAGAACTCGACTATGCGCCCGCTGCCGCTCCTTGAAGGCGAGCGAAGATCCTGCGCCATTCGGTCTGTTTGTTTCCGGCAATCGCCT
>JANQFI010000565.1 GCA_028277905.1 Chromatiaceae bacterium
CCGAGGGGCTGGTACTCGACCTCCACCGAGCCGTCCGGTCGCTGCCGCAGGACCTCATGCCAGCCGTAGCGCAGCGGGTCATGGCTTTGATCGGGACGACTGATGGCGCTGCTGGTGGTCATGATGCATCCGCGGTCGCGCGCCGGTCGCTTGCAGTAGCCGCGAGCCTAGCGCAACAGGGCGAGGATTTCGAGACGGTTTGCGCTCGTTGTCATCAAGGTCATTGACCCCAAGCGCGGCATGGTTATGAGCCACAGTGCCACGCAGACGGGCCCATGACGCCTGCCGGTGTGCACCCGTCCAGCGCTGATAGCGATTCCGAGCTCGTGCTGGAGCTTGATGCTTGATGCTGTCGCCCTAGCGGGCGACACGCCGGCCGTGGCCCCAAGCAGTGTCGCCATTGGCGGCGATACACGTATGCCCTAGGCATAGCGCGGGTGGCGGACGCGCTTCGCTTGTCCAGTCCCTTCCCTTCCCTTCCCTTCCCTTGCCGTGCTGCCCCATCAATGCAGCAGGGCATCCAGGCTATCGGCGCTCAGGATCCGCTCGGACCAGCGCAGCAGGGTGTCCGCGTCCGCGGTGACGATGCGTTGTTGGGTCGCCGCGCTCGGCGGGCCGAACTTCTGCTCGATCAGTCGCAGCAGGACCGCGGCCTCGCCCTCCTGCAGACCCTCCTGGCGGCCCTGCTCGATGTAGCGGTCGATGAACGTCTGCATGATCGGCTCTCCGGTGAATGTTTCCTGCAACAGGGCGCGCGCCGTGGGCTCGTCGACGCGTTGCGTAGCCTGGACATAGCAGCGCAGCAACGATTCCAGGATCTCCACCGCGGTGCCTCGGTCGCGGATGTGCTCGATCAGCCGCAGGAGCGCGCGCAGGCGCTCGACGGGCTGGTCGCTGAAGATCCAGCGTAGCGCCAGCTGGACGAGGCGGGTGAGGCTCTGCCCCCTGATCTCGGCGTCGGTGCGCTCGGACAGATCCACTAGGCCGTAGCTGAGCTGAGGGACGAAGGCCGCGAGTGCAGCCGGCAGCGGCTTCACGAGCTGGTGGAAGTTGCGCGGCACCCGCCAGGCCCGCCTGCCGTGGTAGATGACCATCGGATAGACCGGCGGCACATGGTCGGCATCGGGATGCTGCTTGCGGAAGCTGTTCCCCTCGGCGGCGATGTAGCGCAGGATCTGCAGCAGGGTCCAGTGCTCGGGACAGCTCTTGTGCTCAAACAGCAGGTAGATCGCCATCGAGCCGTCGCGGTGGCGCACGCGGTAGACGAGGTCGGAGCAGGCCGAGCGCAGGTCGGAGGCGACATAGGTATCCTTGGACAGCGTCAGGCTCGCGAGGTCGATCTCCGCGAGCAGGGCCGGCGGCAGCTGGCCGCGCAGGAAATCGATGGCGATCTCGCGCCGGCTGAAGCTCTCGCGGAAGAAGGCGTCGTGCGGGGAGGCGATCGCGTCCATGACAGGGGAGCCTATCCTCGTTCGCGTGTACCTCGCAAGCCGCGATCGCCCGCCGATACTATGGCGGCGGAGCCTGTGCCCCTGGGCCCGAGCCCCCCGCCGGGACGAACGGCCACCGGAATCGCGGCCGCAATACACGCTTTGGGAGCTCGATCGCTGATCATCTGCGTCCGCTTGCAGCTGCTGGCGCTCTTGCGCGAGCGCCAGGATGTCGCCCGGATGCAGCGAGTTGAAATTCGGGGTTACCGTAAGCCTCTGAGCGGTCAACGGCCATGCCGCCGTTCCCGGATTCCGCTGGCGCTCCATCCAGGTTACGCGGTCGCCGACGCCAATTCTCGGCCAGTCTCTTCAGCGTCGTAATGCATACTCTGGCGCTCGAGCGCCGTGTCGACGCTGGCTCGACGGCCTTGCCTGCCGCCCTTCCAGATGCCACTGAGGCGGCCCGCGGCATAACGGTCAAGTTTCGATCTTTGCTGCGAGCCGAGCCGGCAATTAACCGCAAATCGGGCAGGGCCTCGGATGCAAGCCCCGATGGATCCGAAGAATGATGACGTCTTCAAGCGGCTTTGCGTCGATGCGCTGGAGCTGTTGATGGCGCTCATAAAGGCCGTGCGCTGGCGCGCGTCGCCGATCAGCGCGCTTAAGGCGAATACTGTCAATAAACACGCCGCCGGTTTGTCTTTTCGCTCGCCTGCTGCGTCGGGTGCACAGTTGCGTAGTGCGACTATGCGCCTGTTGACACGCCTTGCAGGCAGACGCAGATCCGGCAAAAATTGGTACGAAAATCTCCGGCAATCGCCTTAGGCGTTTGCCCGAGAAAGGCAGGCCGAATGGCGCCGGATTCCTGTTCGCCTGCTAAGGAGCGGGAGCGGGCGCATCGTCGAGCGCTGTGCTCGCGACCGCGCTCACTCTAGTCGGCGCGGTCTAGCCGAAGCACAGAGCCGATAGGCTTGACAAATATCAATGACAATAATTCATATTAATATGCAAGATCTTTTGGAGGAAGTGCTGAGTGTGCGCCGCAATCCCGCAATCCGCGACAAACGCGGGCGTTACAGGTGGCGGCTAACCGCCGAGCAACGCGGCAATGCATCTGCTGAAATCAGTCCCGTCATCTTGGTGCATCGACCGGAGTCGGCACAAGACTAGCTGTAAAAGAGGAGAAAAATGAAAGAGAAGGCAGAGGGTATGACGCGCGATCATGAGCCTGGCACGCTAGGATCGGAGTCGCGAAGGAGCTTCATCAAGTCCTCCGCCTACATCGGCGCCGTGGGTACCAGTGGCTTGCTGGGCAACTCGGTCCTGTTAGGCTCTGCCTCCGCGGAACAATTGCCTCAAAGCGCTGACAACCGGCCCAAAAAGGCCTACAAAGCGAGGGTCCACGCGGCCAGGCAGCACTATCAGAGGACCGTGTTGCTGCCGCCTCAGTTGCACAATGGAGATGAAGAGCGCTACGAGGAGCAGCAGTACTACGCGAGCTTCACCAAGGCCCTGGAGCACAATCAGTTCGGCGAAGTCACGCCGAGTGCCTACCGGGCGTTGCTAAAGGCACAGCGCACAGGCAAGCCCGAGCATTTCGACGCCATCCCACTCGATCCGATCGCAGACAGAACATTGGCCAACCCCCAGGGCGCCTACCGCTTCATCTACGCGGGCTTGGACGGACACGCCACGCGCATGCGCCCAGCACCGCCGTTCCGCAGCGCCGAGGCGGCAGCCGAGATGGGTGAGCTGTACTGGCAAGCCCTGACCCGTGACGTGCCATTCAACTGGTACGGGAGCGACCCCGAGATTGCCGCCGCAGTGGACGATCTGAACCAGAACTTCTCTGAGCCCGTCGGCCCCAAATTGGGCGGCGAGATCACGCCCGCCACGCTGTTCCGCGGCCCGACGCCGGGCGACCTCACCGGTCCGTACCTGAGCCAGTTCCTGTGGCTGAACGTCCCCTACGGGCCGGCCGTGATGGAACAGCGCTACGAGAAACCGGAGGCAGACGTCGATTTCATGGTCGATGAGGCCAACTGGCTGAATATCCAGCGCGGCGCGACGCCGCTGGAAACCATCGGGTTCGATCCGGTTTACTGCTATCTATATGACAACCGCAGCCTGTGTGAATACGTGCACCGGGACGTATTGTTCCAGGCCTACTTCAATGCCGGTCTGATTCTGCTGGGCTACGGTGCCGATGCAATCGATCCGAATAACCCCTACTACAACGGCGTGATCACTAACCAGGGCGCCTTCACGAGTCTGGGCGCGCCGTTCATGATTGACCTGGTCAGCCAGACCGGTAACCTGGCGCTACAGGGCGCCTGGTATCAGAAATGGCTGGTCCATCGCCGGCTGCGCCCCGAGGTCTTCGGTGGACGGGTGCATTTCCTTCTCACAGCAAGTCGATCCTATGAAATACACCCGGATATCCTGGGCTCCGCCGCCATCCAGGAGGCATACGATCGCAACGGGGCCTATTTCCTGCCCATAGGCTACACCGAAGGTTCACCGACGCACCCGAGCTATCCGGCGGGTCACGCCGTGGTTGCAGGCGCCTGCACCACCTTACTCAAGGCGTTCTTCAACGAGGACTTCGTGATTCCGGATCCGGTCGTTTCCAACGACGACGGTACGGCCCTTGCCACCTACACCGGTCCCGACCTGACCGTCGGTGGCGAGCTCAACAAGCTGGGCAGCAATATCGCCATTGCTCGCAATGCTGCCGGCGTCCACTACCGCTCCGACGGGGTGGACGGCATGCTCGTGGGTGAGCAACAGGCGATCGCCCTGCTGCAGGATTACTCAAGTGCGGTAAACGAGAACTTCGCCGGTTTCAGTCTTACCAAGTTCGACGCCACCCCTATTCTGATTCGGGATGGCAAGGTGTACAAGGTCTAACCAGACTAACCGCAACAGGCCGCCGACAACAGTCCAACACCGCCAGGGCATCGCACCGGTGGTATTCGCGCAAGGTATGGAAGTCCGCCTGATGTATGATTCGGGCTATGCGCGCAAGACCATCCTGGAGCTGTTCCGCATCATCGACTGGATGATCCTGCTGCCGGCCGCGTTGGACGCAGCCGTCCTCTGGGAGCTTAACATCTTCGAGGAGCTCAGTAAGGTGCCATAGGTTACCAGTGCCGAACGGGCCGGGATCGAGAAGGGCCTGCAATAGGGCCCGAAGCAGGGCAAGTAAATCGGCTACCGCGAAGGCGAGGTCGGCCTATTGCTCTAGCAAATCGAGAAAAAGTTCGGCCCCGATGCCGTGAGCACCGTGCGCAAGCGCAGCGAGGAAGCTGACAGCGGCACGCTGCGCCACTGGTTCGAGCGCATCCTGAGCGCCGACAGCGTGGACGCGATCTTGCACTGACCGAGGTGGTGCTGGAGACGGCGAGGCTCATCGACTTGATCGGCACGCACCCGATCTTCGTGGTGGGCACTGCCGCGACTTGAGCCGCCGCGGGAGCTGGCCAGATTAAGGTCCTGCCTCGAGCGGACCATCCGTTCCAGCGCGCTATCTCCGCCGTCGCGGGCCGCGACGGCCAACGATCGCTCCATCACCACGGCCGTCACGGTCTGAGGGCCTCGATCGTCGTTCCGGCCACCCTGGCCGAAAGCGTTGTAGCGCCGAAGATTTGCTTCGCTGAAACAGGGTGTTGAAGACTCCGCCGCCGAACAC
>JANQFI010000473.1 GCA_028277905.1 Chromatiaceae bacterium
TCTGTCAACAAACAGACCGCCTGGCTTGTCTTGTCGCCCGCCTTCTGCGTCGCGGCAGCGGGCACAGAGCTCGACTATGCGCCCGCTGCCGCTCCTTGAAGGCGGGCGAAAATCCTGCACCACTCGGTATGTTCGTTTCCGGCAATCGCCTAACAAGGTCCGCGGTCAACCGCTATTGCAGCGCCGCCGGCACCGGCGGCGTCTGCACTGGATCGCCGTCGCCGGTCATGACCATCACGGACGCGCGCACCTCGGTGAATTCCAGGTTCAGCTTGGCCATCTCTAGTGCCGCCTTGGCATCGCGAAGCTGCGCGTTCTCCTCGCCGGCTGCGCCTGTGCGCGGGCCAGCTCGGCGCGGGCCTGCAGCTTGGCCTCGGCGCTGGCCACCGCGCCGTCGGCGGCCAGGATCATTGCCGTGAGCAGGATACGCAGTCCGGTATTCATGACGGGATGATCCAGGTACCGATGGCGAATTCACTGGGAAGCGGGCTCATCCGTGGGTCAAGCGGTATCGCCTCGGAAGCAACCGGCTGCGCCACGACGCCTAGTGCAGCAGGCCAGAGATACCGAGACCTTTCCGGTCGTTGTCGTAGTCGCAATCGTGATCGCCGCCGAATGACGCATGGTTAGGATCACGGGCATGAATGCAAGCCCCATCGCCTTGCCGATCCCTTGGCTCGGCAGATGGTTGTGCCAGCAGATCCAGAAGGTCGCCGTGAATAGGAGCGCCGCGAGCGCCCAGAACCCGGCCAGCTGCGGCATGACCAGGATGTGTATGACACCACCGCAGAACACCCCGGCCCACATGGGCTTGCTCCAATCCATCGCCAGCGCGATGCCGTAGGCGAGTGCCATCGCCAGGGCGGTCTGTAGGGCGAGGCGGAAGCGGTCGGAGACGATCATCGGCGGCGGCCCTTGACTGCTCGGGCGGTATCGAGGGATTTCTGTCGAGAAACGTACCGCCTGGCTTGCCTGCTGCTCGCCTTCTGCGTCGCGCCAGCGGGCCCAGGGCTCGACGATGCGCCCGCTCCCGCTCCTTGAAGGCGAGCCGAATTCCGAAGACGTACCAAAATCCTGCGCCATGCGGTCTGTCTTCTCCGGCAAGCGCCTAAGCAGACACCCTGGCCTCGGCAACGCGCATCCCGTCCAAACGCGTAGAAATGGCCTCTGCCGACATCGGCCGCCCGAACAGATAGCCCTGACCCCTCACGCACCCGAGCCCACCGAGCATCGCCGCCTGTGCCTCCGTCTCGACGCCCTCGGCGATGGTGGCGAGCCCCAGCGCGCGCCCCAGCGCGATGGCGGCGCGCACGAGCTCGGCATCGCTCGGCCGCTCGACCATGTTCATAATGAAGGTGCGATCGATCTTGAGCGTATCCACCTGGAACTTGCGCAAGTACGCCAGCGACGAGAAGCCGGTGCCGAAGTCGTCGATCGCGAATCGAACGCCGCGTGCCGACAGGCTGTCGATCACGGCCAGGTTCTCCGGAGTCCCAGCGAGGAAGACGCTCTCGGTGAATTCGAGCTCGATGGCGTCCGTCGGTACGCAGTTCTTGTCGATGATGTCCAACACCATCTCCGCGAAGCCGGGCGTGCGTAGCTGCACCGGAGAGATGTTCACGGCGATGCTGGGCAGCGCACTGCCCCGGGCACGCCACTGGGCGAGCTGGCGGCAGGCTTGGTCGAGTACCCAGGCCCCGAGCTGAGCCACGAGCCCGCGCTTCTCGGCAATGCCGATGAACTCGACCGGCATGACCAATCCCTGCTCCGGGTGGTGCCACCGGGCCAGTACCTCCAGTCCCACCAGGCGCCTGCTATGCAGTTCCACCTGGGGCTGGTACTCAAGATACAGCTCACCGCCGGCGATCGCCTCCGGAAGACGGTCCGCCAGCGCCATCTCGCGCTGCAGCGCTGCCGTCATCGAATCCTCGTAGAAGGCGAAGCTGTTGGCGCCCGCCTCCTTCGCCTTGTACAGGGCGACATCCGCCTGGGCCATCAGGGCCTCCGCGTCCAGGCCCCCCGCCTCGCCCATGACGACCCCGACACAGGTACCCACCCGAATCCGGGCATCGCCGATGAGGAAGGGCGCCCGCAAGGCCTCGATGTAGCGCTGCGCCATCCGCGAGGCATCTCGCGCGTCCAGCACCCCGTATTGAATCGCCGCAAACTCGTCGCCGCCCAAGCGGGCGAGGCTGTCGGAGCGCCGGGCGACGCCCAAGAGCCGCTCCGCGACGGCCACGAGCAAGGCGTCGCCGACGGGGTGCCCAAGGCTGTCGTTGATGTCCTTGAAATGATCGAGGTCGAGAAAATGCAAGGCGAAGCGCGTGCCGTAGCGCGCGGCGAGATCCAAGGTCTCGGCGAGCCGGTCCTTGAACAACCGGCGGTTGGCCAAGTCCGTCAGGGCGTCGTGGTAGGCGAGGTGCTCGATCCTGGCCTCGGCCTGCTTGCGCTCGCTGATGTCGTAGCGCAGGCCCTGCATGAGCATGGGCCGGCCGTTCGCGTCGCGCACGACCCGCGCCTCATCCCTGATCCAGACGACCTGGCCGTCGCGATGCAGCATGCGGTACTCGCACTCCAGCTCGACGCCGAGCCGCTGGCAGTCGGCGACCTGCGCCATGACCCGCTCGCGATCCTCGCCGTGCAGTTGCTCGCGGAACAACTCGGGCCGGCGCATCCATTCATTGGGCCGGAAGCCCAGGATGCGCTCCAGCTGCGGGCTGATGTACAGGGTGGCCGCGTCCGCGCCCACCTCGGTCGTGTAGAGAATCGCAGCGATCCCCTCTACCAAGGTGCGAAACCGCGCCTCCGAGCGCTGCAGAGAGTTGTCGCGCTCCCGTATCGCTTCCAGCATGCGGTTGAATGCGTCCACCAGCTGGCCCACCTCGTCACGGCTGCCGGCTTCTGCCCGGACTTGGTAGTCGCGGGTGCGGGTAATGTGGCCCGCAGTCTCCGCCAAGCGGACGATGGGTGTGGAGACCAAGCGCTGCAGATGCGCCGCGGCAAGCGTCGCCAGTAGCAAGGCTCCCGCCAGAATCGCAACCCCCACCAGCAGGTTGGCGCGGGTCTGGTGGGTCAAGTCGGCGAGGCCCGAGCGCAGGGTCAGGGTCCCGACCGGCACCTTGTCCAGCACGATCGGTTGCGCCAGGGCCAGACTGCCGCGGCCGGCGCGCTTGCTGCTGGTCGTCAGGGCCGCGGAGCAAAGGGTTCCAGGCTGCCGGCTGTAGACCGCGAACAGGGTGCCGTCCGGTGCGTAGATGCAGGCCGCTTCCACCGACTCGGTGGCCGCGAGGGCCGCGAGGTTCTCCGTCGCGACGCGCTCGTCGGCGAACGCCAGCGCCGCGGTGGAGCGATCCGCGATGACCCGGGCGAGCGCCTGTTGCTCGGCGACGAGCCGCTGCTTGGTGGCGTGGTGGTTGTAGAGGATATGTGCCGTGGTCGCCAGGACCAGGGTCGTGAAGGTGATGCCCGAGATGACCACCAGCAGCTTCGCTCGAATGTCCAGCTGCGCAAACCCGATCACCGCCGATAGACCTCCACGGCGACCTCCAAGAGCTTGGAGCTGATGTGCAGCCCGGCGCGCCGAGCCGAATCGAGGTTGACCTCGAGCCGCACCTTGCCGCCCTCGACGGTGAAGCCCACCATGCCGCCCTGGGATGCGAAGCCCGGCATCTCGCCGACGGTGAGCACGTGTGCGTCCCGCAGTCGGCTCAGGATCCGCGACAATCGGCCGGCCTCGGAGCCGCCGATGAAGAGTAGGTGGCAGCCGCCCGGGTCGCCGCCCTCGCGCAGCCGCCGGAGCTGAATCGGACGCTCCTGCGCGGTCTTGCGGGTGACAGGTGCAAGGCTCTCGCCGAAGGGGTCGCGACCGAGGACGCACAGCTCGAACCGGTCGCCATTGTGCTCGAAGGCCTGCTGCGGCCAGTCGACGAACAGGAAGAAGTTGTACAGATAGGCCGCCTTGACCCGGTACTCCAGCGCGGTAGCGCCGAGCCCGGCGTGCACCGCCAAGAGCAAGGCGAGCGCGAGCCCCGGACGCGCGTAGCCGGCTCGGCGTCTCCCCGGCCCCTGTCGTTGCCCGCGCATCACCGCTCCGCTTCAGAAGGCGACCCGCAGCTCGACACGGAAGCTGCGCCCGGGTGCCCTGTAGTCGTCCGGGATGGTCGCGGGTGGCGCCGGTTGCGCGTAGTCCTGATCCATCAGGTTGTAGGCGGCAAGCCCAAGCTCGACCCCCTGCGTCAGCTGGTAGCGCAGGTTGGCGTCCAGTACCTGATACCCGGCCAGGTCGGCGCGCGGGTCGCCGGGAGCCCGTGGGCTCGCATCTTGCCAGTACAGGCTGAGGCCCGCGTGGAGACGGCCGGTGAGGGGTGCCCAGGCGACGGCGCTGCCGCTGTTGCGTGGCTCGCCAGGCACCGGGCGGCCGCCGTCGAGCCTCGCGTTGACATAGCTGTAATTGGCCGAGACGTAGGCGCCGCTCATCCACGCATAGCGGGCCTCCAGCTCGACGCCCCGGGAAGTGGCCGAGCCGACGTTCTCCAGGCGTCCCGTGCCGACGGGCTCATCGATCAGCTGCTTGAGCGCATTGTCGAACAGTGTGACGCGGGTAAAGAGCCCGCCGAAGGGATTCCCTGCGAGACCGAGCTCGACCGTCCGCACGCGTTCCTCGTTCAGGTCCGGGTTGCCGTCGAGCAAGGGGGAGTTGAGGTAGAGGCTGCGGAAATCCGGCGCTCGGAAGGCCGTACCATAGAGGGCACGCAGGCTGTAGCGCGGGCGGAAGCGCCAGGTCACCCCGAGCCTCGGGTTCAGCGAGTCGCCGAAGTCGCTGTAGTTGTCCCAGCGCAGCCCGGCGGTCATGGTCAGTGAATCGGTGAGGGTCCAGATGTCCTCGACATAGGGTGCGAGCAGGGAACGATTGGCGTCTTGGCCGAAGTTCTGGCTGTTGCTGATGTCCCGGAGCGGCCAGACCGGCCGGCCGACGTCGATGTCGTTGGTGAGTGTTTTCAGGTTGTCCTGGGCCTGGTACTCCCAAAGCACCCCGTAGGTGATCTCGTGCCCGCGCCAGTGGGTGTCGGTGGCCCGCAGCTCGACCCCGGCCTTGCTGGCGTCGAGCTGCAGGCGGCCGAGGCGGCCGGTGGCGTCGAAGGGAGCGAAGGGCGAGCCGGGCGGGATGGTTCCACGCGGCAAGACCGAGATCTGCGCCTCACCCGACAGATAATCCAGGAATGCACGGAGCTCGACCGCGGTGTGCGCGCCCGGCCTGAAGGCGCCGTCCAGCTCCACAAAGCCGCCGTGGAACTTGAAATAGTCTTCCGGGCTCAGCTGGAAGAGTGCCCCGTGCGACTCGCCGCGGTCCTGATCCGTAATACGGGCCTTGAGCGCGAAAGGGCCGAGCTCGCCGTGCGCCTGGATATCGAGCTGCTTGAAGCTCCTGTCTGCCCTCCCCGAGCGCCCGGCGATGTCCGCGGCTACTGGGATAGTCGGCCCGTCTTGGTCGGTGTAGTTGACGTTGAGCGCGAGGGCGCGATCATTCTCGAAGGTGCCGCCGTAGAGCAGGTTGAGCTCGCTGCCGATGTAGCCCTCGTCTTCGACCTCCACGCGGAAAACGCTCTCGAAGCCGTCGATGTCAGCCGGCCGGCGGGTGATGATGTTGACCACGCCGAGGAAGGCGTTGGAACCGAAGACGGCGGAGCCCGGCCCGCGGATCACCTCGATGCGCGCGATATTCTCCAACGGCAGCGCGGACAGCTCAAACAAGAAGGTGGCGCTGCCGTTGTGCGTTTCGTTGAGGGCGTGCCCGTCGAGCAGGAACAGCAACTGGTTGCTGCTATCACGGCGCACCCCGCGCACCGAGACCACGGGGCGGCCGCGATTGGTCAGGTCCACCCGCAAGCCTGGTACCTGTCTTAGCACGTCGTAGAGGTTGCGCGCGGCTGTTTGTCGCATCTGCTCGGCGGTGATGACGGTGACGCTGGCCGGCGACTGGGCCAATCGTTGTGGCGCCAAGGACGCCGAGACGACCGAGATCTCGGCGAGCTCCGCCGGAGACAGGGCGAACAGGTCGTCCGCCGCCGGCCCCGCCGCGCCGACGCCCCGCGCCGCTCCGAGCGCGAGGAGCCACAACAGCAGGCCGGGTATCCGGGTTGCCCCGCGGACGGCCAGGCGTCGGCGGCATGCCTTCCGGTGAACGGCTGCGGCGAGTTGACTCATCAGTCGCGCTCTCGGTTCTGCGTACCTACCCGGATGCACCTCGCGGTCGAGCGACGACTGGCGACTTCTGGCGCCTTCAAAATCCTGGTGCTCGTCGGCCGCTGCGGATCGGGCCAGGGGCGATGTCCGACGGATTACGCGGCTCAGTGCGTTCAGATCAGTGCGTTCAGAATAGAACATCGAGTGCCGGTGGCCTTGAAGTAGTTCACGACGGTCAACCGTAAGGACAAGGTCAAGGAGCCGGGATCAATCCCTGCCGGCGAGGCCAGGACAGCCAAGGCACCTTCGCGTTGACAGTCGCTGGCTAACCAGCGATGCTGCGCGGTCTAGTTGCGCGCGCTCGTCGACCAGGCGCGCCTGATCGCCTGGGGCGTCTGAGCGCCGTGCAAGCCCGTTTTCGGACACGCCCGATTCGGGATTTCCCAGATTTCGGCTTTCCCAGAGTCCGAATCACCCAAATCCCGAATCACCCAGATCCCGAATCACCCAGATCCCGAATCACTCAGGAGCAGCCATGGCCAATTCCCCACAAGCCCGCAAGCGCGCCCGCCAGGCGGAGAAGCACCGCCAGCGTAACGCCGCCCAGCGCAGCACCCTGCGCACCGCCATCAAGAAGGTGCTGAAGGCCCTTCGTGCCGGCGACAAGGCCGCCGCCGATGCCGCCTACCAGGCCGCGGTGCCCATCATCGACCGCGCCGCCGGCAAGGGCCTGATTCACGCGAACAAGGCCGCTCGCCATAAGAGCCGCCTGAACGCCCGCCTCAAGGCCGCCGGCTGAGGCCTTGTGAAAGAACCCGCCGATCTACTGCGGACGCCCCTGGGCGCCCTCGCCAGGGCCTGCGGATTCTTCACAACCTCTGGGGCCGCAAGGTCCGTCCGGTGCCTAAGGCGATTGCCGGAAACAAACATACCGAATGGCGCAGGATTTTCGCTCGCCTTCAAGGAGCGGCAGCGGGCGCATAGTCGAGCTCTGTGCCCGCTGC
>JANQFI010000474.1 GCA_028277905.1 Chromatiaceae bacterium
GCAGCGGGCACAGAGCTCGACTATGCGCCCGCTGCCGCTCCTTGAAGGCGAGCGAAAATCCTGCGCCATTCGGCATGTTTGTTTCCGGCAATCGCCTAAGCGAAATCGCCAGAAATCGCCTTAGGCGACGCGCTGCCTGTCGGCCTCCTGTCCGGCCTCATGCGCGCCCTCGGGTTGGGCCGACTGCGTGGCGGTGCCGATGCCGCTGTGGCGGAGCAGGGCGTCGACGCGGGGCTCTCGGCCGCGGAAGGCAGTGAACAGCTCCATGGCGTCCGCCGACCCGCCGCGCTCGAGGATCAGCTCGCGGAAGGCGCGGCCGGTGCCGGTGTCGAAGACGCCGCGCTCCTCGAACAGCGAGAAGGCGTCGGCAGAGAGCACCTCGGCCCACTTGTAGCTGAAGTACCCGGCGGCATAGCCACCGGCGAAGATGTGCGAGAAGCTGTGCGGGAAGCGGCTCCAAGCGGGCGGCTTGAGCACGGCCACCTGGTCGCGGACTTGGTCCAGGATTCTGTAGACGCGCCCGCCCTGCCCTGGGTCGTATTCCATGTGGAGACGGAAGTCGAACAGCGCGAATTCGAGCTGGCGAGCCATCTGCATCGCGGACTGGAAGTGCTTGGCGTCCAACAGTCGCCGGAACAGGTCCTGCGGGATGGGCGCGCCGGTCTCGTGGTGGCGGGCGAACAGGTCGAGCGATTCGCGCTCCCAGCACCAGTTCTCCAGGAACTGGCTCGGCAGCTCCACGGCGTCCCAGGGCACACCCTGGATGCCCGCCACCGGCGGATAGTCCACGCGCGTCAGCATGTGGTGCAGGCCGTGACCGAGCTCGTGGAATAGCGTCTCGACCTCGCGATGTGCCAGCAGCGAGGGATGCCCGGCCACCGGCGGCGTGAAGTTGCAGACGAGATAGGCGATGGGCAGTTGCGTGCGCCCGCCCATGACCAGCCGGCTCACGGCGCCGTTCATCCAAGCACCGCTCTGTTTCTTCTGCCTGGCGAAGGGGTCGAGATAGAGCTCCGCGCGCGGGCTGCCGTCCGGGTCCATCACGCGGTAGCGGCGCACGTCCCTGTGCCAGGTGTTATCGGCCTCCGCCCGCTGGAAGTGCACCTCGAAGAGCCTTTCGGCGACACGGAACATGCCGTCGATGGTGCCCTCCAGCGGGAAGTAGGGCTTGAGCGCCTCGTCGCTGATGGCGAAGCGCGCCAGCCGGAGCTTCTCGCCGTAGTACATGAGATCCCAGGGGGCGAGGTCATCGAGCTCGTCCGACGCTCGGGCGAAGTCGTCGAGCTCTTGCAGCTCCGCGCGCGCCTGGTGCAGGGTGCGCCCAGCGAGGTCTTGCAGGAAGTCCATGACCTCCTCGGGGTCGCGGGCCATTTTCGGCGCCAGCGACAGCTCGGCGAAGTTGTTGAATCCGAGCAGTTGCGCCTGCTCGTGACGCAGCGCCAGGATCTCTTCCATCACGGGGGTGTTGTCCCAGTTGCCGGCGTGCGGACCCTGGTCGGACGCCCTGGTGCTGTAGGCGGTGTAGACCTCCTGGCGCAGCGCCCGGTCTTGGGCGTGCTTCATGACGGGCTCGAAGGACGGGAAGTCCAGCGTCAGCACCCAGCCGTCGAGCCCGCGGAGCTCGGCCTGGTGCCGGGCCAGGGCCTTGGCGGCGGCTGGCAGGCCGGCCAGCGCCGCCTCGTCGGTGATCTGCTTGTGCCAGCCGTTGGTGGCGTCGAGCACATTCTCCGCGAATCGGTTGCCGAGCTGGCTCAGGCGCTGGCTGATCTCGCGGAAGCGGGCCTTCTGGTCCGCCGGCAGGTCGACGCCGGTGAGGTGCAGGTCGCGCAGGGTATTGGCGAGCATCTTCTGCTGTGCCGGGTTCAGGCCGGGCTCTCGGGCCACTTGCCGGTAGCCGCGGTACATGTCCGTGTTCTGGCCCACCTCGCTGGCGTAGGCGCTGAGCTTCGGCAGACAGTTGTTGTAGGCCGCCCGGAGTGCGTCGGAGTTGAGCACGGAATTGAGGTGGCTCACCGGCGACCAAGCGCGTGCCAGCCGGTCGTCTTCCAGCTCGATGCGCTCGACAAAGCTCTCCCAGGTGGCGCTCTCCGCCTGCGCCGCCAGCTCATCCACCAGTGCACGGCCATCCGCGATCAGCCGGTCGATGGCGGGCTCGACGTGCTCCGGGCGGATACGGGCGAAGTCGGGGAGGCTGCGGTCTTCGAGGAGCGGATTGGTCATCTGCTGGCGTTCTCGTTGCCGGTGACGCGGCGCTGGGGGCAGTACTGGCTGCGCGCCGCGCGTCGCGGCATGTCCTGGCGCGCCATGTCTCGGCGGCCCATGTCCTGACAAACCTCGGTTCCGGCGTCGCCCTTTGCAAGCGTCCGAGCCCGAGGGTGGCGGGCAGAATCGACCTGAGGCGGGGCGCTCGCCACGGGCGCGGGCGCCGGGCGTGTCGGTTTCGGGCGGATCAGTTCGTGATGAAGCCCGTGTTCTCCACCTCAGGCACCCGACCACTCCTCAGCATGCGCACCTGGTCGCGCTTCGGCCGGGCGGCAAAGGTCCGGTGCACACAGAGATAATGCCGCCAGAGGTCGTAATGCAGCGGCTCCGTGCGCTGGCTGCGGATCTCCCGCCACTGGTCCGCGACCGCTGTGGGCTCGAACTTGCCGTTCATGCCGTAGGCGTAGGTCTTCCAGCGGCCCCTGGGGGTGCAACGGAGCCCTTGGTAGCTGAGGTTGCGGGTGCCGCTCCGGGACTCGCTGACCAGCGTGAACCGCACCACGCCGTCGCGGCCGGTCGCGAGGCTGCGGGTGTCGATATGGTGCGTGAGCGTTTGCGCGGGGCCGTCCAACTGCACTTCGACCAAGTCGCCATCCCTCGGCCAGGCGGGTAGACGCACGGCTTCCTCCTGCCACTTACGGCCCGGCTTGACACGCTTCGGAGCGTCCGGCTCGGCGTCCGGCTTGAACGGGGTGTCCTGATAACCCTGCGCGAGCGCCGGCTGGGCGCTCGCGAGGGCGAGCAGCAGCAGGCCTATGGCAGCTCCCACTAGGACCGCAGGGCGCAGCAAGGGGTCCGGACCCGGCAGAGATGGGCGAGGGTGGGGGCGCATGGCGGCGGGCTCAGGTTCGGCTGTTGGCGACAGGGCCGAGGAGAGCGGTGCATATTAGGCGATTGCCGGAAACAAACATACCGAATGGCGCAGGATTTTCGCTCGCCTTCAAGGAGCGGCAGCGGGCGCATAGTCGAGCTCTGTGCCCGCTGC
>JANQFI010000476.1 GCA_028277905.1 Chromatiaceae bacterium
GCAGCGGGCACAGAGCTCGACTATGCGCCCGCTGCCGCTCCTTGAAGGCGAGCGAAAATCCTGCGCCATTCGGCATGTTTGTTTCCGGCAATCGCCTAACTTGCAGGCACTCGAGCCACAGGATGCCGCGGCGCACCGCAACGGCTACTGTTGTCCGGATATCCCGGGCCTGCAACCGTGGATCCAAGTGCGTCATACCACTATTCCTCACCGAATCACCGCTGCCGACGAATGCCCGCGGTCCACTAGTCCCCAGGGATATCGACAGCGCCGGGATCGACCAGCCCGAGCGCCTGCCGGATGAGCCGGTCGCGATCCACCATGCCTGCCAGCTCCGAGTCGTCGTAACGCCCTTCCAGCGTCTCCAACGAGGCCTGGCGTATGGCCGACGGTAGAATCTCCGCCGCCGCCTCGGCCAGCTCGGCGCGGTTCAGGTAATGGCCGCCGGCGCGGCGGCGCTTGTTGACGCGGTGGATCGCGTCGGCGGCGTTGCGGATGGAGACGTCCCACGAGCGCGTGGTGCGCCGCTCCGCCTGTTGCTTGATCAGGTGCACGAGTAGCACTTGCAAGAAGCTCTCGATCTTCTGGATCTTGTCGTCCCGGCTCATCTCTTCCATCTCACCGATGAGCAACAGGGCGTCCGCGTAGCGGCCTTGCTCGATGTGAGCCCGCAGCTCGGTCAGCTCATCCATCACCAGCCCTTGCGGCCCAGCCGCTGTTTATTCGGTTGAGTCCGGATCATAGCCCAAACGACGCTCTAATCCGGCAGGGCTAGTCCAGCGGCCAGGCGCGTAATACCTGATAGCCGCCGCCGTTGCTTCCGCCGCCGACGCCACTGCGCACCAGCACGAACTCCCGTGCTGGCCAAGGGATGTTGAGCACGCGGCGCTGGATTTTGGGCGCCTTGCGCGCCAGGGTCACATGCGGGCGGAAGCTCCGCGGCTCGGGCTGGATGCCGCAGGGGAGCAGATTCTGCTGGAGCTGGCTCAGGAGATTGAACAGCGCCGGTGGCGGCTCGCCTGGGGACGCCACCAACAGGCGCTGGCGCGGCCAGGTCTCCAGTTGCTCCAGCATCAGCTCGAAGCCATCCAGCACCACGTCGTCGGCGGCCGCCTCGATGCAGCCCAATCGGTCCAGCTCTACGTCGCCGATGAACACCAGCGTGAGGTGCAGATCATCCGGATGCGTAGGGCGGGCGTCCTGCATGGCACCGTCGCGGGCCTCTAGCAGCGCGGTGCGCGCGGCCGCATCCGGCCACAGCGCGAAGAATAGGCGGATGCTGGCCCTACGCTCATCTTTCATTGCTCGTCCTCCCCAATTGCCACGCGGTCGCGGCTTAGGCGATTGCCGGAAATCGCCTTAGCCCCATCCCCTGCCTCAGCCGAGCAGCACAATCAAGCGCGAGAGGGCATAGGCCACGGACTGGCGACGTACGGCCTCGCGGTCGCCATCGAAGTACCTAGTCTCGGTGCTGGTGCCGCCTGGCAGCGTGAAGCCGAAGCAGACCATGCCCACGGGCTTTTCCGCCGAGCCGCCGCCGGGCCCGGCGATGCCGCTCACGGCCACGGCAACCTGGGCGGCGCTCAGATCCACCGCGCCCTCCGCCATCTGTCGCACGACAGGCTCGCTGACGGCGCCGAGCTCGGCGAGCGTCTCGGCCCGCACACCCAGCAACTCCTGCTTGGCGGTGTTGCTGTAGGTGACACAACCGCGGTCCAGCCAGCCGCTGCTACCGGCGATGTCGGTGACGCACTTGGCGATCCAGCCACCGGTGCAGGACTCAGCGGTGGCGAGCATCAGTCCGTGGGCCTTCAGCCGCGCGCCGAGGTTGGCGGCCAGCTGCGTGAGCTCGGGGTCGCTCATGCGGCAGACGAGGCCTGCGCGCCGGCCACCGGCCCCGGCGCGCTGTGCCCGCCCAGCTGCTCCCGCAGACGCTCCATCAGTGCCGCCAGCGCCCTCTCGCCCATCTTCGACGGATCGAGCGCCGCGCCTTCGCCGTCGTCCGCGACGGCAAGCCGGATGCGCAGACCCTCATTGCGCTGCACCCAGGCGCGCAGGAAGTCGAGGAGCGCGGGCACCATGGGCGGCAGCACCGCGACCGCAACCGCGCCCAGCGTGACGGCCTCGGCAGGCCCACGGCCGCCGGCCGCGAGTGGCAGGTTGCTCAGCGCCGGCCCCGTCGCCGGCGTGGCCGACAGGACGAGCTCCGCGGTGCGCAACTCGTGGCGCAGCGCCGCGGCACGATCCAGCGCGTTCTCGGCTGCCAAGGGCCTGCCCTTGGTGTCGGTGAGCAGCAGGGTCAGGTTCGGGGAATCGAGGAGGCCGATCATGGTGTTCCGCTGGTGTACTCGAGGCGCGCACAGGATGCATCGGCGAGGGCGCGTTGACAAACCCGCTTGCGCGATCCGCACCGTCGCGCGCGCCGAGCCGTCGTCGCATGTGCAAGATGGTGGCAAGCGCATCATATAGAGCGAGCGAGAGCGGGGGAGAGCGGGGGAGAGCGGAGGCGGCGATAGCAGAGCGGGCGCGCGGACAGCCGCGTTGCGGCCGGAGCGACCGGCACTTACGCAATTTCTGTCAGTCTTCATACCAGCTTGCTTGTCTTCGCGCCCGCCTGGTGCGTCGCGCCAACGTTCAGCACAGCCCGGCGCTTGGCCCGCCTGGCACGGACGTGCAACTAAAGACCGAGCTGGACGCGGGCCAAGCGCTCGGGCTGGTGCACGGGTTAGCCGATTGCGTGCGCCGCGCTGGCCTCCGCGCCTGCATTGGCTGGCGGCGAATCTGCACTGTGCTCCGCTGGCCGGAAGACGCCAAGCGGTGCGGGCGGCACTTGGCTTTGCCGAAGGCGCCCATGCC
>JANQFI010000585.1 GCA_028277905.1 Chromatiaceae bacterium
TGCTGCCGCACGCGTGGACGCGTCCTCCGGACGTCAGCACTGGTTCGCCAGTGGCTTGAATTTTGCCGCGTCGATGAGACATCTGCTCTCGCACGGTGAGGAACATATTAGATTGGACTAATTGCTAATGCAAGCCCAAAAGAGTAGCGTGACCATCTGCAACTTATTCTCATAAGAGCTGCACGACCCGCTCAACGCCGTTGTTCCGGCGATCGGAGACCGAGAATGGACAAAACCGATGATGCCGATATTGTCGACTTGGGCCGCGCTATCGCTCCCTGGGGCAAGGAGCTCTTGATCCAAGCCGTGCGGTATCAGAGCGGAATGCGGCTCGCCCGTCTGCGCATTCGCGAGGGGCGCAGGTTCACGGTGCTCGACCTCGACATCGCGACCGCGACCTGGCTGAGGGAAGCGCTCGGCGGCGCCTTGCCGGATACAGGGTCCCATCAGGCCGCGACGTGAGCCTCGGTGCATGTGCCTTCGGTGACCGGGTGGAACCAGGCAAGGGCATCGGCGAGCGATACCACCTTGCCGATAACGATGAGCGTCGGGGGCGCCAGGCGACAGGTGCGGACGCGGCCGGGGAGGTCGGCAATCGTCCCGATCTCCTGACGTTGAGCGGGGGTGGTTCCGTTCTCGATGGCGGCCGCCGGCGTGTCCGCCGGCATCCCCGCCGCGATCAGCGATGCCGCGATACGCTCCAGCGTGCCGAGGCCCATATAGACCACCAGCGTGCAGTCGGCGGCGACCAGCGCCGGCCAATCATGGTCGATGTCGGTGTCGTCCTTGCCGTGCCCGGTGATGAAGCGCACCGTATTGGCGAGGCCGCGATGGGTGAGCGGAATGCCGGCATAGGCGCTGCAGCCCGCGGCCGCGGTCACGCCCGGCACCACCTCGAACGGCGCGCGGTGCCTGGCGAGATGCTCGGCTTCCTCGCCGCCGCGCCCGAAGACGAACGGATCGCCGCCCTTCAGGCGCACGACGCGGCGTCCCGAACGGGCGAGGCGTAGCAGCAGGTCGTTGATCTCCTCCTGCCGCAACGGGTGGCGTCCCGGCGTCTTGCCGGCGAAGATGCGCGTTGCGCCATTGGGGATGAGGTCCTGGATCTCCTGGCTGATCAGGCGATCGAACACGACGACCTCGGCCTCCTTGATCAGCCTGAGCGCCTTCACGGTCAGCAGTTCGGGATCGCCCGGCCCGGCGCCCACGAGATAAACGCATCCCTTCGTCATGTTCGTCTCCCCGGAAGCTAGTTTCTGGTTGCTTTAATATTAGCGTATTATAATATGAAGGAAAGCTAAAGCGTCCAATTCGGGCTTCTGCGCATCCGGTCATGCGCGGGCGCCGCAAGAGAGAGACGCAAGCGGAGAAATTCGGGAGGAATGGATGGGAGTTGAGGCCTGCGCTTCACCCATCGCGGCAGCCAAGAAAAAAAACGACACGGTGTACGGCATGTCGTCGGGGAGCCTGCTGCTGGTTGCCCATGGCAGCCGGCTCGGTGCCGATCCCGCCGTGGCGAAGCTGGTGGCTGTGCTGTCGGCCGATTTCGGGGAAGTGGGGGTTGCCGTACTGCACGGGCGGCCGAATCCGCACGAGGTGCTGGCCGGCATGACGGGATCGCCCGTCCACATCGTGCCGCTGCTGATCGCTTCCGGCGATGTCGGCGGTTCTCTGCTCGCGTCCCTGTCCCGACTGACCGCAGGTGCAAGATCGCGATTGCAGGTCCACCCCCCGATCGGCGCCCATCCCGGATTGGCCGCGCTGATCTGCAGACGCATCAGGCGAATCATCGACGAATGTCGGCTTGCGCCGCCCGACACCGCCGTCGTTCTTGTCGGGCATGGCAGCGGGCGCAATCCCGTGTCAGGATCGGCGATTCGCCGGCTCGCGACTCTTGTCAGGGCGCGAGCCTGCGGTGCTGCCGAGGTGCACTGCGCCTTCCTGTCCGAACCGCCGCGTGTTCAGGACTGGCAAACGCTCACGCGCTGCAAGAACGTCATTGCGATTCCCTGCCTGCTGACGACCGGTATCCATTTGCGGTTCGACCTGCCGGAGCTGCTGCGCGTGGAGGAGAGCTGCCATGCGGGTGTCGTGGGCGCACGGCGCGTTTTCATCGCCCCGCATCTGACCGCCGATACGCACGGCCTCGCCGAGCTTGTGCGCGACGCCGTGCTCGGGCGTTTCCCGGTTTCGGTCGGGGCGGCGGCTTAGCTGTGCCTTCATGGTGAGAAGCGCAGCGAAGCCGCGGGCCTCGAACCATGCATCCTCACTCGGTTCGCCCTCCACCTCCCCCTGAAAGGGGGAGGTCGGCGAGCGGCGCAGGCAAGCTTGCGCAGCCTGCGCAGGCTTGGCTGCGTGCTCGCCGGGAGGGGGTCGAGATG
>JANQFI010000478.1 GCA_028277905.1 Chromatiaceae bacterium
GCAGCGGGCACAGAGCTCGACTATGCACCCGCTGCCGCTCCTTGAAGGCGAGCGAAAATCCTGCGCCATTCGGTCTGTTTGTTTCCGGCAATCGCCTTAAGATCTTGTCCAAGCGCGGGTGCGGATTGGCCGGCGGCGCGATGTGCATTGCGGCCTCCGAAGCTCCGGGCTCAAGCCAGCAGCGGCAGGTAGAACAGCGACATCATCAAGAAGAAGATCATCACCGACAGGATGTCGTTGCCGGTCGTGATGAAGACGCCGGTGGCCATGGCGGGATCGATGCCGAGCTTGTCCAGCACGATGGGGATGGTGGCGCCGACGCTGGCGGCGACGACGACGACGCTCAGCAGCGACAGCCCGGCGCTCGCGGCCAGCACCAAGGGAGCGTCAAGCTCGGCCACCTGGGCAACGCCGATCACCAACGCCACCAGCACCGCAGCCGCAATGGCGCCGTTGGCGAGCGCGGCGAGCAGCTCCTTGAGCAAGCGCCAGCCGAGGTCGCCAAACTTGATGGTGCCAGTCGACAGGCCCTGCACCGCCACGGTGCTGGCCTGGATGCCGGCGTTGCCGGCCATAGACATGACGATGGGGATGAAGCTCGCCAAGATCGCCGCCTTGGCGAGCTGGCCCTCGAAGGCGCCCACGACGGCCGCCGACAGGCTGGCACCGCCGAGGCCGATGAGGAGCCAGGGGATGCGCCCCCGCACGATTCGGCCGATGGACTCGTCCGGGCGGGTGTCCGCCGGCAGGCCGGCCATGAGGTTCAGGTCCTCTTCCGCCTCCTCGCGCAGCACCCGGCGCAGTTGCTTGGGCGTGATGCGGCCGATCAGCCGGCCCTGCTTGTCCACCACGGGCACCACGGAGAGCTCGTAGCGATCGGCGATCCTGGCCACCGCCTCCTGGTCCGTGTCCGGACCGACGGCAATGAAGTCCGTGCTCATGACGTCGTAGACCAGCGCCTCCTTCGGCGACAGCAGAAGATCCCGCAGCCGCAGGTAGCCGACCGGGCGATGGTCGGCGTCGACCACATTGACCGCGTACAGCTTCTCGATGGCCTGCGAATTGGCGCGGATCTCGTGCGTGACCTGGCCCACGGTCCAGTCAGGCGGCACGGCGACGAACTTGCGGCTCATGATGCTGCCGGCGGACTCGTCCCGGTAGCCGCGCAGGCTCTCGATGGCGGTGCGCTGCTCCAACCGGGGCAGCACCTCCAGCTGGACCTCTTCCGGCAGGTCCTCGAGCTGGTCGGCTGCCTCTTCCGGCTCCATGCCGTCCAGCACCTCTACCAGGCGCTGCACGGTGCAGTCTTCGAGCAGCGCGGAGCGGAAGGCCGGATTCAGCTCCGCGACCACGCGGCTCTGCAGCTTGTCGAGCCAGCCGAGCAGCTTGCGGGCGCGCTTGATCGGCAGGTAGACGATCAGCGCCAACAGGTGCTGCGGCGGCCAGCGCTTGATGGCGCGCTTGACCTTGTCCTTTTCCCCCGCCTTGATCAGGCGCGCAAATTCGGCGACGACCGCCGCGTTGTGCGCATCCAGGTCGTCGCCGATGCCGCCCTCGCCGACGGAGCGCCACATCAGCGCCACCCTGGGTGGAGCAGTCTCTTCCCCGGTCTTGCGCCTGCGTTGTTGATCCTGCCCCTTCATCTCCGCCCCCACCGCGTCGCCGGCGGCCTGGTGCCGCCTATGGACAATAAGCTGGCTATCCTAACCCGACGGGCAGGGGGACCGATGACGGACGCATGACCAAGGGGCGTCAGACGCCGGCCGTGCACCCGCTCCACTTACGCGGGAAGAGGCTCTCCAGGTCTCCCGAGCGGTGCAGCACCGCTACCCCGAGGGGCCAGCCGCGGTGGCGCACCATGACCTGGCCCGGCCGACAATTCGCGCGCTGTGCCGCAGTGGGCACGAGGATCTCGCGGCGCAGGTAGGCGTCCCGCTCGCCGGGCGTGTCCAGATCCAACACCTGGCGGCTAGCGCCTGCGCCCAGCAGGAGGGCACCCGCCGTCGTGAGCTTGGCAGGGCGCAGGTTGGTGCGATGGAAGAAGAGCCCCCTAGCCTGCGTTGGCGGTGCCCCGGGCGCGGCATGGTCCAGGGCCACCAGGTGCAGGCCGCGGCGGGTCTGGCGGTGCGCGCGGAAACGCGTGCCGATCTCCGGCAGACCGTAGTACTGCGCCACCGCGGCGCACCTATCGGCGTCGCTGGCTTCCAGCGTTAGGGCTACGGACTTGGGCTCCGGCAGGCAGGGCGCGTCGGCCGCCTTCTCCAGCACGGCGACGAAGAAGCCGCCGGTGTCGTTGGCGTGCGGCCAGACGCGCAGGCAGTGAGCCAGCTCATCGGGCAGGACCCGGCCCTGCCAGCGGATCACGCCTGGCCCGCTCGCGAGCCCCGGCGGCTGCGCGGACCGGGACGCCGGCAGTAGCCGCAGCCGGCCGTCCTGCTCGGCGAGTATGTCCGCGACCACGAGCTCGTTCTCCTCCGGCGCAAAGGTGCAGGTGGAGTAGAGGATGCGCCCGCCAGGTCGGCAGAGCCTCGCCGCCTTGCGCAACAGCGCGCGCTGGCGGCTCGCCATGCGCCGGCTGCGCTCGGGGCCCATCTTGCCCACCAGCCTCGGGTTGCGCCGGAGTGTGCCCTCGCTGGAGCAGGGGGCGTCCACCAAGATGCGGTCGAAGGGACCGGCCGCGGCCGGATAGTTGGCGCCGTCCGCCCAGGTTGTGCTGACATTGACGATGCCGAGGCGGTCAAGGTTGCCCTGCAGCGCCGCGATGCGCTCCGGCGCGAAGTCGTTGGCGAGCAGGGTGCCGCCATTGCCAAGCGCCAGCGCGATCTGCGCCGTCTTGCCGCCAGGGGCGGCGCAGAGGTCCAGCACCCGCTGCCCCGGCGCAAGGCCCAGCAGCAGCGCCGGCAGCTGCGAGACCGCCTCCTGCGCATGGGCCAGCCCGGCGCAGTACCACCAGTGCTGGCCGGCCTTGAATGCCGGCGGCAACAGCAGCGCCGTGCCGGGCGCGCCGGCGAGCCAGGGCACGGGTGCGGCCGGCACACCCTGCTCGCCCAACAGATCCATAAGCGCAGCGCCTTCGACGCGGCCCGGGTGGCTCCAGACGCAGGTGGCGAGCGGGCGCGCCAGGGCGTCGATAAAGCCGTTCCAATCCTCCACCACCTCACCGAAAAGCAGGCGGTAACGGCGCAACGCCAGCGCCAGCTGCGCGCGCGAGGACCTCGCCTCCGGTGGCTGCCGAGCGTCCGCGGTCAAGTGCGTTGCCTGCCGCTGTCTGGCTGCAGTTCCGGACTGCACTGGCGTTCCAACCACCCTCGCATGTCGGGGAGCAAACGCCTGTGGGGCCCCTCGGCCAGCACCTTGTCCTCGCCGCTGGGGCTCGGGTTGGGGTTGTCGTTCAAGCCGATCTCCAGGCCACGCAGCTCGCGGGTGCGGTTACCGAGGCGGCGGCCGGAGTCGCCCTCCTGGGCGACTGGGGCGAGCACCGCCTCGAGGACGCCATGGGATCTCCGCGCCGCCACACCAGGCCCCCCAGCACCGCGGCGCGAGTCTGCACCGGCACGACGGCCGGCGTTGCCTGGACGCCCGGCAGGGCCGACCTTGGGTGTGATCAAATCGGGCATCCCTGTTGGAAGCGGGCGAAACGGCAGAATCTAGCCGAAAGGGCGTACGCAAGGCGAGTCTGTTTCTTGCCCGCCTCGCGACCACCCGTCGGCGCCTCGCACCTGCCCTGCTGACACCCGCCAAGCACTCGGAGCTCCCAATGCCCGTCATCCCGTCCCGAGAGCCCCCCGAGCTCATGCAGATGCTGCGCGGCCTCATCGCCCTGCCCACGGTCAGCAGCCTGGACCCGAGCCGCGACCAGAGCAACCGCCCGCTGCTGGAGCAACTGGCAGGCTGGATGCAGGATGCCGGATTCCGCGTGGAGCTACTCGACATCGAGGGCGCACCGGACAAGGCGAACCTGCTCGGCACCCTGGGCAGCGGCCCGGGCGGGCTGGTGCTCTCCGGGCACTCGGACACGGTGCCCTGTGACGCCGAGCTCTGGCGGCACGACCCCTTCCGGCTCACCGAGGAGTCCGGCCGGCTGTACGGGCTCGGCACCTCGGACATGAAGTCCTTCCTTGGCCTGGCACTGGAGGCGGCCCGTGGCCTGGACCCCTCGCAGCTGAAGCGCCCGCTGATGATCCTGGCCACTGCGGACGAGGAATCGTCCATGCAGGGCGCGCGTGCGCTCGTGGCCGGCGGGCGACCGCTGGGGCGGCATGCGATCATCGGCGAGCCGACGGGGCTCCGGCCGGTGCGCGCACACAAGGGCGTCATGGGCGAGGCGCTGCGGTTGCGCGGTCGGAGCGGGCACGGCAGCGACCCGAGCCTCGGCAACAACGCGCTCGAGGGCATGCACCAGGTGCTCACCGAGGTGCTGGCCTGGCGCGACGTCCTCAAACAGGCACACCGGGACGACGCCTTCCGCATCGCCTGGCCGACGCTCAACCTCGGCCAGATTCACGGCGGCGATGCGGCCAACCGCATCTGCGGCCA
>JANQFI010000487.1 GCA_028277905.1 Chromatiaceae bacterium
TGCAGCGCCCGGCCGCTGGCGGGGTCCCAGAGACGGACGCTGCCGTCGAAACCCGCCGAGGCCAGCCAGGCGGCGTCCGGGGCGACGGCCAGCGCCAGAACCTCACCTTGATGTCCGTCCAGGCGATGCAGTGCCCGGCCGCCAACGGGGTCCCAGAGGCGGACGCTGACGTCGTCACCTGCCGAGGCCAGCCAGGCGCCGCCCGGGGCGACGGCGAGCGCCCAAACTGCGTCTTCATGTCTGTCCAGGCGCTGCAGCGCCTGGCCGCTGGCGGGGTCCCAGAGCCGAATGCTGCGGTCGGCACCTGCCGAGGCCAGCCAGGTGCCGTCCGGGGCGACGGCGAGCGCCAGAACCGCGTCTTCATGTCCGTCCAGGCGATGCAGCGCCCGGCCGCTGGCGGAGTCCCAGAGCCGGACGCTGCGGTCGCCACCCGCCGAGGCGAGCCAGGCGCCGTCCGGGGCGACGGCCAGCGCCTCAACCGGGTCTTCATGCCCGTCCAGGCGCTGCAGCACCCGGCCGCCGGCCGGGTCCCAGAGGCGGACGCTGCGGTCGTTGCCTGCCGAGGCCAGCCAGGCGCCGTCCGCGGCGACGGCGAGCGCCCGAACCGGGTCTTCATGCCCGTCCAGGCGCTGCAGCGCCCGGCCGCTGGCGGAGTCCCAGAGCCGGACGCTGCGGTCCTCACTCGCCGAGGCGAGCCAGGCGCCATCCGGGGCGACGGCGAGCGCCCAAACCCGGCCTTGATGCCCGTCCAGGCGCTGCAGCGCTCGGCCGCCGGCGGGGTCCCAGAGGCGGACGCCGCCGTCGGCACCCGCCGAGGCCAGCCAGGTGCCGTCCGCGGCGACGGCCAGCGCCTGAATCCCGTCTCGATGCCCTGCGAGGCGATGCAGCACCCGGCCGCCGGCGGGGTCCCAGAGGCGGACGCTGTGGTCCTCACCCGCCGAGGCGAGCCAGGCGCCGTCCGGGGCCACGGCCAGCGCCCGAACCGTGTCTTCATGTCCGTCCAGGCGATGCAGCGCCCGGCCGCTGGCGGGGTCCCAGAGGCGGACGCTGCGGTCGACACCGGCCGAGGCCAGCCAGGCGCCGTCCGGGGCGACCGCGAGCGGCTTAACGCGACCTTGATGCCCGTCCAGGCGATGCAGCGCCCGGCCGCTGGCGGAGTCCCAGAGGCGGACGCTGTGGTCCTCACTCGCCGAGGCCAGCCAGGTGCCGTCCGGGGCGACGGCCAGCGCCAGAACCGCGTCTTGATGCCCGTCCAGGCGATGCAGCACCCGGCCGCTCAATGGGTCCCAGAGGCGCAGGCTGCCATCCTGACCCGCCGAGGCGAGCCAGGCGCCGTCCGGGGCGACAGCCAGCGCCCAAACCGTGTCTTCATGTCCGTCCAGGCGCTGCAGCGCCCGGCCGCTGGCGGGGTCCCAGAGGCGGACGCTGCGGTCGTAACCCGCCGACGCCAGCCAGGCGCCGTCCGGGGCGACGGCCAGCGCCCGAACCCAGCCTCGATGCCCGTCCAAGCGATGCAGCACCCGGCCGCTGGCGGGGTCCCAGAGGCGGACGCTGTCATCGAAGCCTGCCGAGGCCAGCCAGGCGCCGTCCGGGGCGCAGATCAAGGTCGTCACGCCGCCTCGGTGTCCGGTGATGGTGTCGGGGCGAGCATCTGGTGTCGCTGGACGCCGCTCCGATCGGAACAGGGCGGGTGGTGCGGCGCCCGCGAGGTCCTTTGGGCCTGGCGCCGGCATGTCCAGCCAGTGGGTGTGACGGAGCATAGCTGCCTCGATGCGGGCGCCTTTGGCGGGGCAGGCGTGCAGTGTCGCACCCGTCAGCCTCAGCCCCTTGGCCTCGACCTGATCCAGCCGGCAGCGGTCGAGCAGGGCGCCGGTGAGGTCGGTGGCGTCGAGCCTGGCATGGCTCAGGTCGCAGTCGATGAGCTCACCCCCGCGGAGGCTGGCCCCGGACAGATCGGCACGGCGCAGGTCCAGGGGCAGGTCCGGGCGGCCCTGCCAGCGCTGGAAGCCCAGCTCGGCCCCTTGCAGCCGGAAGCCGGCGAGGCCGTCTCCCGGGTATCCCTGGGCCGCGGCATGCAGCGCATAGGCCAGGGCCAGCTCGCTGATGCGCGGCCGGTATCGGGCGCGGATAGACGCCAGGCCGGCCAGGCAGGCGTCCCTGTCGCCGCGGGCGATCAGGCCGCCGAGGAAGTCGAGCGTCTCCAGGCTCGGCCTGGGCAGGTCCCAGGCGTCCAGCGCCGCCGGCTCGCGGGCGGCATCCGCCAGCGCCCGGTGCAGGGCACGGGCCAGGAAGAACTCCAGGATGGAGGTGTGCGCGAAGCGGAAGCGCTCCTCGCCCTCGCGGACGATGAAGCTGGCGTTGCGCAGGTCCTCCTGCAGGATCGCCGGCCCGTCGTCGCGGTTGAGATAGGCGCGGTATTCGATCCGCTCCCAGCGCGGGTCGGCCAGGAGCTGGTCCAGGAGCCAGTCCTCCAGGTCCTGGTAGGCCAGCGTGGACTGGCCGGTGCTCCAGAGGCGATGGGCCAGGCGCTCCATCAGCAGCCACTTGTGCTCGCGCTTCAAGCGATGCTTGGGGTCGTCCCGGCGAAGCCACTGGCCGACCATGCCCTCGTAGAGGTCGGCGATGTCGACGCCCTCGCCCGCGCGCTGCTTGGCCTCCAGATCATCCACCTGGGCCTGGATCAGCCGCAGGTTGTAGGGGCGGCTGCCGAGCTCGCGCAGATCATGCACCTGGTCCAGCATCGCGATGACCCGCTCGGCCTTGGCCCTATCGCCCGCGAAGACCTGGCGGAAGTAGCCCTCCACCTGATCGCCGCCGAAGGGCTGCAGGGTGAGCCAGAGGTAGTCGTCGGCGCCGACCGATGCCCGCTGCTCGCCGTCGAAGAAGCCGAGCTGGTCTTTGAGGGTCTGAAAGAAGTGGCTGCGGCAGCTCATGAGGAGCCGGCCGACGCCCGCCGGGCGCCGCCAGCCCGATCCGGCGCCCCGCGGTGGCTTCCATAGGGCCGGGGGCAGGATGCTCCAGAGCTGCTGGATGAACTGGCGGCACTGGGGCGGCGTCAGGCGGTTCATGACCTCGTCCAGACCGTCGAAGATCACCAGCCCGCCCCGCCGCTGCACCAGGCGCTCGATCTGGGCCGCGTCCGGTCGCGGCTCGTCCACCGGGAGGTTGAAGTTGGCCTGGATCAGGTGCGCCAGCATGGCGTCCAGCGGCGGCGCGCCCTGGGCCCAGTTCCAGCCCAGGTTGTTGATGGCGCGCAGATCCAGATAGACGGGCAGCGGCAGGGCCTCGCCCGCGCGGCGGCGATCCAGGACCTGGAGGGTGAGCTGTTGGCAGAGCGTGGTCTTGCCCATGCCGAGCTCGCCGAACAGGGCGCAGAAGACCTCGTCATCCGGGTCCCGCAGCCAGTCCAGCAGCAGTGGCAGGGCCGGCCGGCCCTCGGCGCCTGCGGTGCGGGTGGCGAGGGGATCGACGAAGTGGCGGGGGTCGATGCCGGTGTGGCGGAAGCTGGGCCTTTCGAGCCAGGGCTCGCAGCGCCCGAGGTCGTCGTCGCGGCCGGGGGTGCGAGGCAGCCGCCGCAGCAGCGCCTTCGCGGCTCTTTGTTGCCAGGCCGCGCGGCGCTCGCCGGAGCGCTCCGACCAGGCCTTGCCGTCCCCGTCGGCGAAGAGCCGCAAGCCGCCCAAGGGCGTGCCGTCGAGGGCTTCCGCGTCCACTGGCCGCAGCAGCAGCGGCGCCGAAGGGCGGTCCTCGGGTATCTCCAGGCGCCCCCGCTTGAGATCCGCGACCAGCGCCGGGCTCACCAGCGGCACCATGAGCCTGGCCTGTTCCAACTGCCGCCGGCGTGCCGTGGCGACGATTTCACCCGCGTCGATGGCATGGCAGTCGCGAAGCCGGAGCCCGCTATTGTGCGCGTCGCAATGGGTCTGCAAGCCATCGATCAGCGCAAGGGCGTCCTTCGCCTCCTGCTCCGCGTAGATCACCAGCGCCTCCAGCACCGGCAGCTCGGACCGGACCGCGGCGTACTGCTCCGCCAGCACGCCGCCCGCGGGCGACGGCAGCGCGGTCACCGCACGCTCGCTGAAGCCGCTCAGGCGCGCGTCGCTGTCGTCGGCCGTGACGAACCAGAGCCGGCGCTCCCTGGGTTCCGCCTTGCGGCGCTGGTCGACCCGCAGCCAGAGCTCGATGCCTTGCTCTGCGGCGACGGTGCGTAGGGTATCGCGCAGCTTGTTGAAGGCCTTGTCGGCGCGGGTCTTGACCGCGGGATCGCCGAGGCTGCCCGGGAAGAGCGCCGCATAGGCGGCGGCGTAGCCGAGATAGCCGGCGTCGTCGATCAGGGCGATGAGCTTGGCCAGCCGCTCGCGGGTCTGCGGCGACAAGTGGGCATCGAGCCGCCGCGCCCAGTGCGCGACGCTGTCCTTCGGGGCCGGGTCGAGGAGCTCGGTCATCGGGCGAGGGACCTGGTGCATCCGGGTCGGAGTCTGTCGCGGCGAGACGGCGGATGCGCTTCGCTGAGCCGCCCGACGGCCTGCGCAGGATTGGCGGGCATGCGACAACCAGTGCTTTGCTGCGGAAGTTCCGAGACCGGGATACCCTCGTTGTCGTTGTCGAAATCGTAATCGAATATCCGCAGGGTGAGACCGCGATCACGACAACGACAACGATCTGAGACGGTCTCGGGACATTCGCACTGCTGCACTAGGCGCTCGCCACCGGATAGCCTCGGGCGAGCTTGGTCGCGATGGCCCGGGCGAGATGGCTCGCGAAGGCGTCTCGCACATGCCCGCGGGTCTGCGCGAAGCTCCGGTTCTCGCGGTCGCGGAAGACCTGCAACTGCTCCAGCCCGGCGAGGTCCGCGCTGCCGTCCAGCGGCACCTGCTTCAAGAGCACCGGGACCAGCGGCTTGCGGACGCGGGTGCGGGCCTGGCCGGCCGGGGTCCGGGTCTGCTCGATGAAGACCGGCAGCTCCTCGCGGCGGATGAAGCCGCTCGCGAAGAAGGCCGGCGACAACAGCAGCAGGCCGAAATCGCAGCTGCTCAATGCGTCGTCGATGGCGTCCGTCCAGCGCTCGCCGACCGCGATGGCGTCGTCGATCCAGTGCGAGAAACCGAAGCCGCGCATGATCGCGAGGCGCGGCTGCAGGAGCCCCAGCAGCCGGCCTGCATCGGCCCTGTCGGCGCGGGCATAGCTGACGAAGTAGTTGAGGTGCGTGCAGTTGAGGTGCGTGCAGTCGAGGTGCGTGCTCATGGGCGGCGCTGCCTGTCCCTTTGCCATGGGCCAAGCATAGCGGCGCTTGCCCCCGTGTCAAGGCGATTGGGTAGATAAGAAAAGATAATAAAAGACGCATCAAGCCGAGCCGAATCCCAAGCTCGGCCTCCTCGTGGTCGCCGACCTCGGTGCCGTCATGCTTGTCTCGGGTCGCGCCTGTCTCCTGGTAGCCGGGCTATACGGGCGTGCCTGGCGGTTCTTGCCCAGTCTCGAGGGCGTCGCGTTGTGGCGCCGTTGCGCGAAACGCCGGTGCGACATGCCGGTGCGACATGCGCTCACTTCGTCGCTCGAGCCCAGGGCGCTAGAATGCCGCGTGCGCCCGGAGATCTCGCGGCGCCGCCCTGCTCGGCGGGGCGCAGTCGTCTGCGAGCCGAGCCCTGCCTCCCATGACCCAGACCTATGCCGTGCGGCCGGGCCGCCGCTACCCGCCCGGTGCGAGTCTCTCTGACGAGGGCATCAACTTCTCGCTGTACAGCCGGCATGCCACGGGCGCGACCCTCCTGCTGTATGCACCTGGAGCCGAGCTTCCGTTCCAGGTGGTCGAGCTGGATGCGGATGCGAATCGCAGCTTCTTCAGCTGGCATGTCGAGGTCGTCGATCTGCCGCCGGGGACGCGCTATGCCTGGCGGTTGGACGGCCCTTATGATCCCCGCGGCCAGGGCTGGCTCTACGACCCGGACGTGGAGCTCCTGGACCCCTGGGCGCGGGCGCTGGATACCAGGCATTGGGACCGTGCCAGGCGCTGCGGCGAGGGTCCGCGACCGGGCGACGGCATCCGCGGCGTGGTCCTGGCGGACCCTTACGACTGGGAGGGCGACGAGCCGCTGCCGATGCCCTCGCAGGACATGGTGATCTACGAGCTGCATGTGGGCGGCTTCACCAAGCATCCGAGCGCCCGTGTGTCGCGGCCGGGCAGCTTCGCGGGCGTGGTCGAGAAGATCCCATACCTCGAGCGGCTCGGGATTACCCATGTGGAGCTGCTCCCGGTGATGGCCTTCGATCCGCAGGACGTGCCGCTGGCGACGGGGGCGGCGGGGCTGACCAATTTCTGGGGCTATAGCACCCACGGCTTCTTTGCGCCCCACCCGGGGTACTGCGTCGGGCCGCCGGAGGAGCACCGGCGCGAGTTTCGGGACCTGGTGAAGGCGCTGCACCGCGCCGGCATCGGCGTGCTGCTCGACGTGGTGTTCAACCACAGCGCCGAGGGCGGTACCGGGGGTCCTGCGATCCACTTCAAGGGGCTCGGCAACGAGACCTTTTACCTGCTGGAGCCGGCCGACCGCAGCCAGTATCTCGACTTCACCGGCTGCGGCAACACGGTCAAGGCCAACCACCCCTTCGTCGCCCGATACATCATCGACTGCCTGGAATACTGGGTGCGCGAAATGCACGTCGATGGCTTCCGCTTCGACCTCGCCTCGGTGCTGGCGCGCGGCGTCGACGGCGAGCCCATGGAGCACCCGCCGGTGCTCTGGGGCATCGAGCTTTCGGATGTGCTGGCGCAGGCCAAGATCATCGCCGAGGCCTGGGACGCCGCCGGACTCTACCACGTGGGCAGCTTCCCGGGTTACCGCTGGATGGAGTGGAACGGCAGGTACCGCGACAGCCTGCGCCGGGCGGTGCGAGGCGACCCCGGGCTGGTGGCGGAGCTGGCCACGCGCATCGCCGGCAGCAGCGACCTCTACCAGGGCAAGCTGCGCCACCCCTTCAACAGCATCAACTTCGTGACCTGTCACGACGGCTTCACGCTGGCGGACCTGGTCGCGTACAACGAGAAGCACAACGAGGCCAACCGAGAGGGCAACCGCGACGGCTCTGACCACGAGCTCAGCTGGAACTGCGGCGTCGAGGGCGATACCGAGGACCCCGCCATCCTGGCGCTCCGCCGCCGCCAGACGAAGAACCTTCTCACCATCCTGCTGCTGAGCCAAGGCGTCCCGATGCTGCATGCCGGGGACGAGCTGCTGCGCACGGCGGGCGGCAACAACAACACCTGGTGCCAGGACAACCCCATCGGCTGGATCGATTGGGGCCTGGCGGAGCGCAACGCCGACATGCTGCGCTTCGTCGCCGGGCTCATCGCGCTGCGCAAGCGCCACCACAGCCTGCGCCGGCGGCATTTCCTGCGCGATGGCGACGTCCAATGGCAGGCGCTCGACGGCGGCCCGCCCGGTTGGGACGACCCCGAGTGTCGCGAGCTGGCATTTACGCTGCGTGGGCGCAGCGACGCCGAGCCGCCGCTGCATGTGCTGATGAACCTGGGCCCCAAGGCGCGCACCTGCCTGCTGCCGCGGCTCAAGGGCCTGCGCTGGGCCATTGCCGTGGACACGGGTGCGGCGTCGCCGCGGGACCTGATCGAGCCGAAGGCGCAGCGCACCTTTGGCGCCCGGCGGTGGCGGCTCGGGGCGCGGCGCCTCCTGGTGCTCGAGGGGTGGCGAGTCGGGTGATGCTGGCGGATGCACCAGCGCAGGCCGGTGCCAATCCCGCAGGCGGCCTGGGCGCTCTGGCTCGTATCCAGGCCTCGCCCAGGTCGATCAGGCTTAGGCCAAGGACGGGACGAGGTCTCGGGATCTTCGCCCTGTTGCCATGGCGTCAGGGCCCTACAGGTGCGCGGCCCGGCGCGGGTCGATCGACCCGAGGTGCCTGGCCGACTCGCCGGTGGGGCCCTGTGCCGCCCGAGGCTCGCCAAGTTCCCGCCGGATCAGGCACAATTTCTCGTTTACACTGGTCTGATTCGGCGCCGCGATGCTCGCCACCAACATTTCCCACGCCCTCGGCCTGCACATGCACCAGCCGCCGGGCAACCTGGCCCTGCTGATCGAAGCCAACCCCTGGGAGGCGGAGCAGATCATCCGCTGCTACGAGCGCCCTACCCGCTACGCCCGGCAGTATGCGGACCTGGGCCACCTGCACATCGGCTTCTCCGGCATCCTGCTGGAGCAGTTCTTGGACCCCGACATCGTCGACCGCTACCGGCACATCATCGACATCCCCGCGATGCTCGATGCCTACCGCGGCACGCCAAACATCGAGCCCATCGGCATGGGCTACTTCCACCCGATCTTTCCGCTGATCCCGGAGGCGGACTGGGCGGAGCAGCTCCGCACCGGGCGGGAGCTGATGGCTGAGGTCTTCGGCCGCGCGCCGCGGGGATTCTGGCCACCGGAGATGGCCTTCTCCATGGAGCTGATCCCGGCGCTGATGCGCGCCGGCTACGAGTACGTCGTCGTGGACGGCGTGCACGTACACCCCGAGGACGGCGTGAGCGACGTCTTCCGGCCCTATCTCGCCTGCTACAACGACGCCTGCATCACCGTGGTGCCGCGAGATCGCGACGTCTCCAACGCGCAGGAGAGCGGGCTCGACGCCAGCTGGTTCGCGCACGAGGTGACACACCGCTGCAGGTTCTCGCCGCGCCCGGACGAGCCCAGGCTCTGCACCACCTGGTCCGACGGCGAGAACGGCGGCTGGTTCCGGCAGACCCACGAGGGCTCCGGCTTCTTCGGCCACTATTTCGCGCCCTATATGGAGCATGTGCGCGGCGGCGAGTATCCGATCCGACCCGTATCCCTGAGCCAGTACCTGGCCGCCCACCCCGCGAGCGCCCGCGCCCGTGTGCAGACCGGCGCCTGGAACGTCGGCTCCACGTCCGGCTTCGATCTCAGTCAATGGGCCGGCTCGCCGGGCCAGCGTCGGGGGGTCGAGACGGTCCGGGAACTGAGCCGGCGCTGGTGGGCGCTGCAGGACGCCGGCGGGGCGTCCGCCGAGCACCTCGACCGCGCGCGTCGTCTGATACTGGAGGCGGAGACCAGCTGCTACCTGTTCTGGGGCGACGACTGGCTGCCGAAGCTCGCGCTGCTCACGGATGCCGCGGCGGCCCTGATCGATGCCATGGAGGCGGCGCCCGCGGCCATCGATCGGCCGGCGCACCAAGCCCCGCCGGCGGTCAGCAAGCCCCAGCCCCGACCCCGGTCGCGGCCGGAGACCGAGGCCGCGCCCGTGCAGGCAGACGAGGCCAAGGCGCCGGCGCAGACCATGGCGGCGACGGCCGGAGCGGCAGGGCCGGAGCCGCCTGCATCGGCAGAGGTCGCGAGCAAGACCGGCACCCAGCCCGACCGGGAGGCGGCGGCCCCACCGGACGCGAAGCCCGCGGCCAAGGCCGCTCCCAAGGCTGGCGTCAAGGGCGCGGAGAAGGCAGGCGGTGCGACCGGCAAGACCAAGCCGGAGCGGGGCTCCTGAGCGGGGGCCGAGCCGCCGAGCAGCCGCGGCGGATGCTGACGTGAGCATGGACCCAGGTGATGGCCATGATGTCGTCGCGGCCCCAGATCCGACCCTGAGCGGCCTCGGCGCGGAGCCGGCGGCCGGCACCCAGGGCTTCCCGGACACGACGGCCGGCACCCACCTGGTGCTCTACCAGACCAAGGATGGCGCCGTGGACCTGCGCTGGCGCATCCATCCCGCCGACATCGCCCATGCCCGTGCCGCCTTTGGCGGCGCCGGCGCCCAGGCCGTGCTGCGGCTCTATCACCGGGGCGCTGTGGGTGACGACCGGCTCATCGCGGACGCCGACCTGGGCAGCGACACCGATGCCGAGCAGGGTCTCGGACACTATGGCGGCAGCCATGCCGATGGGGTGTTGCGAGCGGAGATCGGGCTCGCCAACGCCCAGGGTGGCTGGCTGCTGGTGGCCCGCTCCAATGCCTTGCCGGCCGCGGCGCCTGTGGGTGCGGCCTTTCTGCGCGAGCAGGCCCCTGCGCAGGGCGCGCCGCCCGCTGCCGCGGGTTCACCAGACGGCGCTCCGGCCACCGTGGCGGCCGCCGGCTCGCCCGGCACCGCACGCACGCCGGGCGCCCCCGAGCCGCTGCGCCCACCTCCACCGGCTCAGGAGTCACTTCCCCCGGAGGCATTCCACTTGGCGCCCGAGTTCCCGTTGGTGGAGCCGGAGCCCTCCGGCCTGGCTGCGACCGGGGTCGCGCCGGGCAGGCTGCAGGTGCAGGCACGGGTGCAGACACCAGGCACGGGCTCGGCGCCTGGGGCCCAGCCGCCGCGCGGCGCGGATGGGCGACGACTGCCGGAGGCGCCAGCCGGCGGCGTGGTGCCGCGGCTGGCGCAGCGCCCGCCTCCTCGCCCGCCCCCTAATCTGCCCCCTGATCTGCCCCAGGGCCCGGCTCGGCAGGAGACTCAGGCCGGGTCCCAGGGGCTCCCGGCACCGGCGCCGGGCAGCGGAGCCCTCCGCCCGGCCGCCCGCGAGGCGACGCTGACGGCCGAGCTCCTGGTGCACGGCAGCGCGCCGCCACACACGCTGCTGGATCTGGGTGGGCACGCCCACAGGGTCGGCCCCGGCGGGCGCTTGCAGCTGCGCATCCCCATCCGCGAGCAGGAGGTGATCCTGGGTGTGCTGGCCAGCCTGCCGAGGCTGCCGGTCGCCGACCGCACCGACGGCGAGTGGCAGGGTGCGTCCGAGGCCTGGGCGGGCGCAAGAGCGCGTGATTTCGCGGACCCTCGCCGCCCGGGAGCGGTCGAGAGCAGCGACGGAGACAGCCTTGCGGCGCGTATAATCCGCAGCAAATGAGCCCGCCACCAGCCGCCGCCCCTGTATCCGCACCTGTAACCGCACCCGTGTCCGCACCCGTACCCGCCGCGGGCATCACAACCGGCCGGTACCCGCCGCCGGGGTGTCGAGGCGCAACGGGCATGAGCCTGGTGCAGCAGTGCAGGGAGTCCGAGACCTCTTCCGCGCCTTGTCGTCGTCGACCTGTGCCAGGCCTGGTTAGGGGCCCCGGCGCCGAGGATGGGTCCATGCGTCTGCCGGCCTGGGCTAGTGCTTTGCTGCGGAAGTTCCGAGACCGGGTTCCCCTCGTTGTCCTTGTCGTAATCGCAGTCGTAATCGAATATCCGCAGGGTCGAGACCGCGACCACGACAACGACCTGAGACGGTCTCGGGACATTCGCACTGCTGCACTAGTGCTTTGCTGCAGATGTTCCGAGACCCGGTCCCCTCGTTGTCCTTGTCGTAATCGCAATCGTAATCGAATATCCGCAGGGTCGAGACCGCGACCACGACAACGATCACGACAACGACCACGATCACGACCACGACCACGACCACGACCTGAAACGGTCTCGGGACATTCGCACTGCTGCACCAGACACAGCGATTGACCGCTTCAGCGCCGGAGGAAGCGACTCCGAATCCGCGTTCCCGATCAAGGCCCGCAAGCCGGCACTCCGGCCCCTACCCCCACCCCCAATCCCAACGCGCAAGCCACAGCCAAGGATCGCCCTATGTTCATCGTTCTGGCCAGCCCCGAATGTGCCCCCGTCGCCAAGGCCGGAGGGCTCGGTGACTTCGTTCACGGTCTCGGGCGCGAGCTGGCCATCCGCGGCAACGCGGTGGAGATCCTGCTGCCGAAATACGACAGCCTGCGCTTCGATGGGATCCGGGGCATGCACAAGGCCTACCGCGACCTCTGGGTGCCCTTCTACGACAAGGCCATCCACTGCGATGTCGAATACGGCGAGGTGGACGAGCTCAAGTGCTTCTTCATCGACGCCCATTCCGAGCATGGCTTCTTCAACCGCGGCAAGATCTATGGCGACGCCGACGACTCGGACCGCTTCGCCTTCTTCTCGCGGGCGGCCATGGAGTTCCTGTACAAGTCCGGCAAGCGCCCGGACATCATCCATTGCAACGACTGGCATACTGGCCTGATGCCGGTGCTGCTGTACGAGATCTACGCCAGGCTCGGCATGGACCAGACCCGGGCCTGCTACTCGCTGCACAACATGGGCCACCAGGGCTGGACCGACCGGCATGTGCTGCATATGAACGGACTCGACGCCGGCCGGCTCATGGCCCCCGAGCGTCTGCGCGACCCGGGCAACCCGGGCGCAGTGAACCTGATGAAGGGCGGCATCGTCTTCTCCAACTTCGTCACCACGGTGTCGCCCCGCTATGCCTGGGAGATCCAGCACACGGAGCAGGGCAAAGGGCTGCAAGGCGTGCTCAGGGAGCACGACCGCAAGTTCGGCGGCGTGCTGAACGGCATCGACTACAACACCTGGAATCCGGAGCTCGACAGCCACATCCCGGCCCACTACGGCCCGGACACCCTGCCCGAGAAGGCCAAGTGCAAGGCGACGCTACGCGCCCGCACCGGCCTCACCGAGGTGTTCAAGCCCCTGGTCGCTGTGGTCAGCCGGCTGGACAGGCAGAAGGGCGTCGAGCTGATCCGCCATGGCATCTACTACGCGCTGAAGCAGGGCTGTCAGTTCGTGCTGCTCGGCAGTGCGCCGGACCCTGCGGTGGACGCCGACTTCTGGCGCATCAAGCAGGAGATGGAGCCGAGCCCGGACTGCCACCTGGAGCTGGGCTACGACGAAGACCTCGCGCACCTGATCTACGCCGGCGCGGACATGATCCTGATCCCGAGCACCTACGAACCCTGCGGCCTGACCCAGATGATCGCGATGAAGTACGGCTGCGTGCCCGTGGCCCGGCGGGTCGGCGGGCTCGCGGACACGGTGTTCGACGCCAACTACTCGGACCGGCCCTTCAAAGACCGCAACGGCTACGTCTTCGACGACTTCACCTACGCCGGGCTGGAGGGGGCGCTCGGCCGCGCCATCGGGCTGTGGAAGCGCTTCCCCGAGTACTTCCGGCAGCTGCGGGTCAACGGCATGCGCCAGGACCACTCTTGGAACGCGCCGGGGCAGCATTACCTGGACATCTACGAACACATTCGCGTCTGACTGCGCGCATGGCTGCGGATCTTGGCTCCGTGCTCGGGCTCGACCCGGATCCCGATTCCGATTCCGGCTCCGACTTCGATTTCGATTTCGATTGAGCCTTCGGCCGCTGCCCTGCCCGGGCCTGCGGCCTGGCTGAAGTCGATCCGTCGTGCCTGCCCATGAAGGACCTCACCCAGGTCGAGCAACTGACCTATGATGCCGACACCGCCGCGCTCTTCGGCGCGGTCGCGGCGGAGCCCTGGGCGATGTTCCTGGACAGCAACGCCGATAGCCCCGGCGGTGGACGCTGGGACATTCTGGCCCTGGCGCCGCGGGCGACGCTGTGCACGGCCGGTGCGGTAACCGAGGTCCGCGGCGGCAACCGCCTTACCCGGACCCTGGCGGATCCGATGGATGTGCTGCGCGAGGCGCTCGGCCAGCGCGTGGACGCCGCCGCGGCCGCCGAGCTCGGACTGCCCTTCGTCGGCGGTGCCATCGGCTGGCTCGGCTACGAGCTGGGGCGGCGCTTCGAGCGCCTCGATCTCGGCACGCCGCTGCCGGCGACTGCACCCCAGCTGGCCGTCGGTATCTACGACTGGACGCTGCTGGTAGACCATCAGGCCCGTGCCACCTACCTGGTCGGCCAGGGCGATCCGGCGGACCCGCGCCGCCAGCGGCTGCGCCGCGTCGCGGAGGGACGCCTGTGGGCGCGGCGACGCCCCTTCCAGGTCACCGGACCGCCGATGAGCGACATGAGCCACGCCGGCTATGCGCGGCGCTTCGCCGCCGTGCAGGAGTACATCCGCGCCGGCGACTGCTACCAGGTGAACCTTGCCCGGCGCTGGCAGGCACCCGTGGCCGGCGACGCCTGGGCCGCCTACCGCCGGCTACGGCAGGTCAATCCGGCGCCCTTCGGAGCCTATCTCAGCACCCCCGGGATGCAGGTGCTCTCGGCGTCCCCGGAACGCTTCCTCGCGGTGCGTGATCGCCTTGTGGAGACCCGCCCGATCAAGGGCACGGCGGCAAGGCACCCGGACCCCGACCATGACCGGGCGCTGGCGGCGCGGCTCGCCGGGAGCGCCAAGGACCTTGCCGAGAACCTGATGATCGTGGACCTGCTGCGCAACGACCTCGGCCGCTGCTGTGAGACCGGCAGCATCCGGGTGCCGGAGTTGTTCAGGCTCGAGTCCTACGCCGGCGTGCACCACTTGGTCAGCACCGTCACCGGCCGGCTGCGGTCGGACGCCGACGCGCCGGCCCTGCTGCGCGCCTGCTTCCCGGGGGGCTCCATCACGGGCGCGCCGAAGATCCGCACCATGCAGATCATCGACGAGTTGGAAGGCGCACCCCGGGGCCTGTACTGCGGTGCGATCGGCTACATCGGCTTCGACGGCGCCATGGATACCAGCATCGCCATACGCACCGCCACTGTCGCCGACGGTCGCCTCGACTTCCGCGCGGGCGGCGGCCTGGTAGCGGACTCCGACTGTGATGCCGAATGGTCCGAGATCGGGCTCAAGGCCCGCGCCATGCTGGAGCTGGTCGCCGAATTCGGCGCCGACGCCGGGCCGGCTTCGGCCCCTGGCCCCGGCTCTGTTCGATTGCGCAGCGACTTCGCCTAGGCAAGGATGCCGAAAGGACTGAAACGCGGGCGCTGACGAGCTTTCGGTGGGGAAGCGCGCAATAGCGGTCGGCATGCGCGTGTTCTCCAGGGACGCTGTGCCGGCGAGCCTCGGGGTTATACTCCGGGGCCATGTCCGCCGGCAGCCTGACCTTGTGCGTGGAATGCGACCTGCTGCAGCAGAGTCCGCGCCTGCCGCGGGGTGCGACCTCGATGTGCGCCCGCTGCGGCCAGGTGCTGCATCGCCACCGGCCGAACAGCGTCGACCCTACCCTGGCGCTCGCACTCACCGGCCTGGTGCTGTTCGCCATCGCCAACACTTTCCCCTTCCTGTCTTTCGAGATGCAGGGGCAGGAGACCCAGACGACCCTCATGACCGGTGCCAGGGACCTGGCCGCGCAGGGCGAGCTCGGCGTCGCCGCGGTGGTGCTCTTCACCAGCATCCTCGCCCCCGGGCTGCAACTGCTGCTGCTGCTGGTCGTGCTGGCGCCGCTCAAGCTGGGCGGCTGGCTGCCATCTGGGTTCCCGACGCTGTTCCGCTGGCTCAAGAGCCTGACACCCTGGGGCATGATGGACGTCTTCATGATCGGCATCCTGGTGTCCGTCGTGAAGCTCACCGACATGGCCACCATAGTGCCCGGCACCTCGCTCTTTGCCTTCCTGGTGCTGATCTTCGTGCTGGCGGCGGCGCAGGCGGCGCTGGACCCGGATATGGTCTGGGAGCGGGTGCCGCTGCGCCCCGAGCTGCGCCGGCCGCCGGCGCCGGGCGAGCCGGTCATCGGTTGCGATGTCTGCGAGCTGGTGGTGCCGGAGCGGGCGGCCGACAGGGACGCGAGGGGCCGCCTGCGCTGCCCGCGTTGCACCGACCTGCTGCACCGCCGCAAGCCGGAAAGCCTGCAGCGCACCTGGGCGCTGCTGATTGCGGCCGCGGTGTGCTACTTGCCGGCGAACCTGTACCCGATCATGGCGGTGACCTCGTTGGGGCAGACGCAGGCGGACACCATCCTGAGCGGCGTGCGCTTTCTGCTGCACCATGGCATGTGGCCGCTGGCGGTCATCGTCTTCACGGCGAGCATCTTCGTGCCCTTACTCAAGCTGCTGATCTTGCTGTTTCTGCTCCTGTCGGTGCATCTCAGGTCAAGCTGGCGCCCGCGGGAGCGCACCCGGCTGTATCGCCTGACCGAGGCCATCGGCCGCTGGTCGATGGTGGATATCTACGTGGTGACCATCCTCGTCGCCCTGGTGCGGCTCGGCAATCTGGCGAGCATCGAGGCCAAGGCGGGTGCCGTGTTCTTCTGCGCCGTGGTGATCCTCACCATGCTCGCGGCCATGTCGTTCGACCCCAGGCTGATCTGGGACAGGCTGGAGCTGGAGCATGACGGAGCCCGAGCGGCCCGCCAGCTTGCCGCCAACTGAAACCCTTGAGCCGGCACTGCCTGCCGCGCGCGTGGTGCGTCGCGAGCGCCCGTCGCTGGTGTGGCTGCTGCCCATCATCGCGCTGGCGGTAGGCGGTTGGCTCCTGGTGCAGACACTGGCGGAGCGGGGGCCTGAGATCACGATCGACTTTCCAAACGCCGCCGGGCTTCAGGCCGGCAAGACCAAGGTCAAGTTCAAGGACGTGAACATAGGCACGGTCACGGATATTGCGGTCAGCGAGGATCTCGAGCGGGTCCTGGTCACCGCCGAGCTGCGCCACGGCACCGACCACCTGCTCGGCGAGGGCACCGAGCTCTGGGTGGCCCGCCCGCTCATCACCGCAAGCCAGATCTCGGGCCTGGAGACGCTGCTCTCGGGGCCCTATGTTGCCTTGGCGCCGGGCAAGGGGAAGCTCGGGCGGCGCCGCTTCAAGGGCCTCGACAAGCCGCCCGTGGTCAGCGGCGACGCCCCGGGGCGGCGCTACCGGCTGCGCGCGACCTCGCTCGGCTCGCTGAACCTGGGCGCGCCTGTGTACTACCGCAGCATCCAGGTGGGGCAGCTCGTCGACTACCGAATCGACACGGACGGCAAGCGGCTGACCCTCGACATCTTCATCCAGAGCCCGCACGACGGGCTGGTCTTCAAGAACACGCGCTTCTGGAACGCCAGCGGCATCAACGTCCAGATCGGTGTCGACGGCGTCACCGTGGACACCGCGTCCCTGATATCGCTGCTGATCGGCGGCATCTCCTTCGAGACACCACCGGAGCCGGAGAACCCCCCGCAGGCCCCGCCGGATCAGTTCTTCCGCCTCTATCCAGACCGCGCCACGGCGCTCAAGGAGCCGGACTTCGACCGGCAGACCTATCTGATGGTCTTCGAGCACTCGGTGCGCGGGCTCAAGGTCGGCTCACCCGTGTCCCTGCGCGGCATCAAGATCGGCGAGGTGGTGGACATCAGCCTGCACCTGGACGCGCGGGCGCTCAAGGTGTCCATCCCCGTCAAGGTCGAGATCGACCCGCACCGCGTCGGCCTGCAGCGACCCCTGGAGCAGATCCGCGCGGAGCACCCGAATCTGTTTCGAAACCTGATCGACCGTGGCCTGCGTGCCCAGCTCAAGCCGGACAATCTGCTGACCGGTAGCCTCTACATCGAGCTTGACTTCCACGACAAGGTGGCGCCAGTCACCGAGCTCGAGCGCGACGGCCTGCGCATGATCCCGACCCTGCCGACGCCACTGGAGGCTGCCGCCACGCGGGTGGCGGATATTCTGGACAAGATCGACGCGCTCCCCATCCAGGCCATCGGCGCGGATCTCAGCGCAACCCTCGCCGGGACGCGGTCCATCGTCGACTCCCGCCAGGTGCGCGCCGCCATCGCCGACCTGTCGGCGACCCTGGCGGAGCTGCATCGCTTGGGCGCGGGCCTGAATACCGAGATCCTGCCGGAAATGGAAGCGCTGCTGCGCAAGGCCCAGGGTACCTTGGACGGCGCCGAGGGCGCGCTTTCCGGCGTGCAAGACCTGGTTGCCCCCGGCGCGCCTGCCAGCACCGAGCTGGTGCGTACAATGCGGGAGGTGAGCGATGCGGCGCGCGCGCTGCGCATCCTCGCGGACTACCTGGAACGACACCCGGAGGCCCTGATCCAGGGCAAAGGAGGCGGACGCTGATGCTGCGCGTGCAGAGCTTGATGGGGCTGGGGCTGGCGGCGGCACTGGCCAGGTTGCGCGGTGGGCGCTTGCCGCGGCTGCCCTTGGCCTCGGTGCTCATGCTGCTGCTTGCCGCCTGCGCCAGCACGCCACCCTCCACCTTCTACACCCTCACGCCCCTTCCCGAGGCGGCCGGGCGTGCCGGCGACATCGCCGGCGGTCGCATCGCGGTCGGGCTCGGCCCTGCGGTGTTCCCGCGCTTCCTGGACCGCCCGCAAATCGTCAGCCGCGATGGCGCCAACCGCTTGGTCGTGAGCGAGTTCCACCGCTGGGGCGGCGCCGTGCAGGACGATTTCCTGCGTGTCTGGGGCGAGAACCTCGCCATCCTGCTCAGCAGCAGCCGCGTGACCCTGTACCCGGCCGAATCCCGTCTGCCGCTCGACTTCCGTGTGCCGGCGGAGGTGCTCGCCTTCGAGGGCGGTCCCGAGGGCGCGGCCGTGCTCAAGCTGCGCTGGTCGGTGATGGACGACCGCCAGCGCAGCGCGCTCATCGCCCGCGAGGACGCCTACCGCTGCCCGATCCGCGGCAGCACCGATGGGGCCGATCCCAAGGCCGCCGCCACGGCCAGCTATGCCGCCGTGGTGGCGGCCATGAGCCAATGCCTGGGCGACTTCAGCCGCGACGTGGCGGAGGTGCTGGGCGGGCTCGAGAAGCCGCAGTCGCCGCCGGCACCGGATCCCAGCACGCCGGTGCCGGCGGCACCGGCGCCCTGACACAACCGGCTCGCCGCACGGCCTGCTTGCATCAGGATCCGGGTCACGACCGGCCTTCTGTTCGGCCTGAGCGACGCGGGATGCGCGTGTCGCGGCGGGTATGCCGCCCCCCGGAGCCCGGTGCCGCGCCCTCCCTTTGCTGCACTGCAACAAAAAACTCCCCTGTGCCCTTGACAGGCTCCCCGGTGGCGGCTATTGTGCACTGCAACAATTGCTGCGCCGCAGCAAGTCAACGCAGCACCCACCCAAGCCGGAGCCACTGGAGAGTCCTGATGAGTGACCAAGACGTAATGAACACCTACAAAGACCTCGCCAACCAGAATGTCGAGCGGCTGAACGCCCTCGGCGAGCTGAACCTGAAGGTCGCCGAGAAGATGGTCTCGCGCCAGATGGACGCGATGAATCTGTTCATGGAGCAGGGCGTGCGCATGCTGAAGCTGACCACCGAGGCCAAGGGCTACAACGAGCTCTACAAGGGCCAGGTGGAGATGGCCAAGGCAATGAGCGAGCAGTTGATGGCCGAGTCCAAGACCAACATGGCGTTGGCCAGTGAGATCCGCGACGATTATCGCGGCTGGCTCGATGCCGCCATGGCCGACCTCAAAGAAAGCAATACCGCCGTTCGCAACGCCGTCACTGCCTGAAGGATCAGCCCGCGCGCCGGCCTGGCGTCCCCGCGGGGGGCGGGCCCGGTCGCAGGTCCGAGCCCGCGGCGGGACAGCAGGGCGGCGGGGGCGGCAGGGACGCCCGCGGCGGGGAGCGCCGGCATTCCGGGTCCGGCGGAGCCAGATGGTCGCGGGGCCTGGAGCGGCCCACTGCCTGCTTCTCCAGCCTTGCGCCCGACGGCCAAACAAGACGAAGAACAGCGAGACTCAGCCATGACAGCAGCGCGCGTCGCCCCCTCCCCTGTCGCTTTGGTCACGGGCGGTATCGGCGGCATCGGTACCGCCATCTGCCAGCGGCTGGTGCGAGAAGGCTTCCGCGTCGTCGCCAATCATCATCCCTCGGAGCGGGAGGCGGCCCTTGCCTGGAAGAACGATCAGGCCGGGCTCGGCTTCGACATCGACACCATCGCCGGTGATGTGTCCTCGTTCGAGGACAGCCGACACATGATCGCGGAGGTCAAGGACCGTCATGGACCGGTCTTGGTGCTGGTGAACTGCGCCGGCATCACCCGCGACAAGAGCTTCAAGAAGATGGAAGAGGATGCCTGGCGAGCCGTGATCGACGTCAACCTGAACAGCGTCTTCAACGTCACCCGCAACGTCTGGGAAGACATGCTGGCGGCAGGATACGGTCGGGTGGTCAATATCTCGTCGGTGAATGGTCAGCGCGGGCAGTTTGGCCAGACCAATTACGCCACTGCCAAGGCCGGCATGCACGGCTTCACCATGAGCCTGGCGCAAGAGGGTGCCGCCAAGGGCATTACGGCCAATACCATCTCGCCGGGCTATATCGAAACGCCCATGACACTCGCCATGCGCGACGACGTACGCGAGGCCATCGTCGCCGGCGTCCCCATGCGTCGCATGGGCCGGCCCGAGGAGATCGCGAGCGCCGTCGCCTTCCTGGTCGCCGGCGAGAACGGTTATGTCACCGGAGCCAACCTGCCGGTGAATGGCGGCCTGTTCATGCACTGATCTGTTCTTCCGGCCGCGCCGGGCGCACCTTGCCCCCGCGCCGCGGCCACAGAGTCCTCCTCGTCTCTCTCTCTGATGAGACGTTCCACGCCCGGCGCCCCGCCGGGCTTTTTTTTGCGCCAAGGTGCGCCGAGAAGCCGGCCGCCAGCACGGCTACGCCTAAGGCGATTGCCGGAAACAAACATACCGAATGGCGCGGGATTTTCGCTCGCCTTCTAGGAGCGGCAGCGGGCGCATCGTCGAGCTCTGTGCCCGCTGC
>JANQFI010000640.1 GCA_028277905.1 Chromatiaceae bacterium
GGCCTACAGGATTCTCTGTGTACGCTTGCCCTGCATAATTTGTTCGCGGCTTACGCCGCTCCGCAGCAGGACCAACACGCGATACGGGTGGGTGGCTAGCCCTTACCCGACCGGGACTTTCACCCGGCAAGAGACACCAAGCTTTGCTCGGCGCGATAACGTTCAGCACAGCCCGCCGCTTGCTGGTCGGCCGTCGCTGCGCTCCGGCCGGCCAGCAAGCGGTCGGGCTGGTGCTCTGGTTGGCTGTGTTCAGGCACGGTGCCAACCTCGCGAGTTCATTTGAACCGGCACGGCGCATGCGTGCCGCGACCGGCGGTGAATCTGGATTGTGCCGGGCCTGGCGCCAGGTGCCATGCCTTTTGCACGGCAGCCGGCATGGCCAAAGGCGCCAAGGTTGCCCGTCCGCGGATGGCGGCGCGACTGCTTTCTGACGCTTTCCAGGTAGCGGAAGGGTCTTTCCCTGCGCGCAAGATCCGCCATGCTGTCCAGGCTATGCCATTTACTGCGAGAGGCGGCGGGTCGTTGCATCTGATTTTCCGCGGATGGCGACGGATCTGTTTCGACAGCCAACCATGATTATCAGGTCCCCGCGACCTGATAAGCCGATGTTGCCCCAGATTCCGGGCAGAATCGCAGAAGCTCTCGGCCCTGAGCAACTTATCAAGGCGAAATCGCCTTGATAAGTTGATATTTCCCGGATTTTCCGGCGATCTGGCCTGAAAAGTGTGCCGAGAGCCACTTAATCAGGGCGCTGACGCCCTGATAAGTTGATGGTTCCGTGATTTTCCGGCGAGAATCGCAGGGTGTGTGCGGAGCCGGTGGGGGCCGGCAGGAGGGAGGGCCATGGCGGGGTCACAGCTGCTAGCGGACGTGCCAGCGGTCATGCGGCGGCAGTACGACTCGATCCACACCGAGCCCTCGGCGTCTCTATCCCCTTCTGCACAACATCCTTCACGTCCGTGTCTGGGTGCGGCGCTGGACACAGGATCACCTCTATTCCCGCAGTATCTGTGCGGTCTTGGAAAAAGTTCGCTCGGTGAGTGTATTAGCCACCGTGGCAGCCGATGTTGCCCGGCGCGCTGCAGGAGCAGCGGCAGCTTTGAGCAACTTTTCGGCCAAGGCCACGGTCCGACCCAATAACCTGGCAAAGATGTCGGGTATTCCGATGGCAGCAATTGACCAGCGCCTCTGGCGCCGCATCACCGAATGGCTGACCAAGGAGCGCAGCCCACACGAGTTTCCCTTGTGCGACTTCCAGCGCCTCAGCCAACAGCTGAGGCCGGGCGATGTCCTGCTGGTGGAGGGCAAGTCCCGCGTCAGCGACGTCATCAAGCTCATTACCCAGAGCCCCTGGACGCACTCGGCCCTCTATATCGGGCGGCTGCGCGACATCCGGGACAGGGCGCTGCGCGAGGCCATCATTGCCCATTACCAGCCGGACTATTCCAGCCCGCTGATCATCGAGGCGCTCCTGGGCCAGGGGACACGGGTCGCCCCCTTGGCCGAGTACGAGGGCGCTCACCTGCGCATCTGCCGCCCCGACACCCTGACCCCGGCGGACGCACAGCGCGTCATTGCCTATGTGGCCTGCAGGCTGGGGAGCGATTACGACGTGCGGCACCTCTTGGACCTGGCGCGGTTCTTCTTTCCCTGGACTATCCTGCCGCGGCGCTGGCGTTCCAGCCTCTTTGAGCATAACGCCGGCGAGCCGACCCGCAGCGTCTGCTCCTGCCTGCTGGCGGAGGCCTTCAGCCGGGTCGACTACCCGATCCTGCCCTTCATCGAGCGCCGCGATGACGGAACCCTGCGCTTCTACAAGCGCAATCCACGGCTGTTCACCCCAAAGGACTTCGACTACTCGCCCTATTTCAGCATCATCAAGTACCCCGTCCTCGCGCTCGACGACATCGGCGTCTACCAGCACCTGCCCTGGTCCGCCGAGCCGCTCATCTACAGCGACCGCGACCGCCGCTACAGCGCCGACGTCGCATCCGCGCTTGCCATGCCCTTGGTGCCGGACACGACGAGCGCGACCTGCCGCGCGCTCGTGCCCGTCGGCCAGCGCGCGCTCGACCCGAGGTGACGCATCATGTCCAGCCTGATCCTCTTCTCGATCCTGTTCCCGGCCGCACTGGCCGCCGCGGGTGCGGTCCTGGTCGGCATCGCGCCGATCCGCCGGCGCCTGGTCAGCAGGCCGCTGCTGCAGCGGTTCCGCCGCGTGATGCCGCCCATGTCCGCCACCGAGCGGGCGGCCCTCGAGGCCGGCAACACCTGGTGGGACGCGGAGCTCTTCTCCGGCCACCCACACTGGCCGCGGCTGCTGGAGCCGCCGGCAGGGCATTTGAGCGTCGCCGAGCAGGCGTTTCTGGACGGGCCCGTCGAGGAGCTGTGCGAAGCCCTGGACGACTGGCGTATCACCCATGACCTGCTGGACCTGCCCGAGGCGGCCTGGTCGCTGATCCGGCGACATCGCTTCTTCGGGCTGATCATCCCGGAGGCGTACGGCGGCCACGGCTTCTCGCACCGGGCGCACGCCGATGTGGTCATGAAGCTCGCGAGCCGCAGCGTCACCGGCGCCGTCACCGTCATGGTGCCGAGCTCCCTGGGCCCCGCGGAGCTGCTACTGCGCTATGGCACCGAGCGCCAGCGGACCTATTATCTGCCGCGACTCGCCAACGCCGACGACATCCCCTGCCTTGCTCTGACCGGGCCGACCTCCGGCAGCGACGCCGCGTCGATGCCGGATCTGGGCATCGTCTGCCGCGGCGAGATCGACGGCCGCAGCACCCTGGGCGTGCGGCTCGATATCGAGAAGCGCTACATCACCCTGGCCCCGATCGCGACCCTGATCGGCCTTGCCTTCCGGCTGGAGGACCCGGATGGGTTGCTGGGGGCGGATGCGGCCACCGGCATCACACTGGCGCTGGTGCCCGCCGACACACCGGGCATCTGCCGCGGCCGCCGCCACTTCCCGCTCGGTATCCCATTTCAGAACGGACCCATCTCCGGGCGGGACGTATTCATCCCCTTGGACTGGGTCATCGGCGGCCGGGGCGGGATCGGCCAGGGCTGGCGCATGCTGATGGAGACGCTGGCCGGCGGGCGAGGCATCTCGCTGCCGGCGCTGGCCACGGGCGCCGGCAAGCTCGCGTGCCGCTTCGCCGGCGGCTATGCGCGCGTGCGCCGGCAGTTCGGCCGCCCCATCGGCCAGTTCGAGGGCGTCGAGGAGCCGCTCGCGCGCATCGCCGGGCGGACCTACCAGATGGACGCGGCCCGCTGCCTGTTCCTGGCCGCGCTGGACGCCGGCGAGCGCCCGGCGGTGCTCTCCGCGATCCTGAAATACCACCTGACCGAGACCCACCGCCAAGTGGTAGACGATGCCATGGACATCCTCGGCGGCCGCGGCATCTGCCTCGGGCCGGCGAATCCCATCGGCCGTGTCCACCAGGCCGTGCCACTCGCCATCACCGTCGAAGGCGCGAACATCCTGACCCGCAACCTGATCATCTTCGGTCAGGGCGCGGTGCGCTGCCATCCGTCGCTGCTGGAAGAGATGGCCGCCGCCAAGGAGCCGGATCCGACGACGGCGCTCCGCCGCTTCGATGCCGCCGCGGTCAGGCACGCCGCGCGGCTCGCGGCGAACGCGCTGAGGACCCTCTGGCTCGGCCTCACTCGCGGCCGGAGCGCGCGGGTCGCCCTCGGCATCCATGTGCCGGCCGACGCCGGGATCAGGCTCGCCTACCGCCGGCTCGCCTGGCTCGCCAGTGCCTTCGCGCTGAGCGCGGACCTGGTGCTGATGACCCTGGCCGGCAGCGTGAAGCGCCGCGAGCGACTGTCTGCACGGCTCGGCGACCTGCTGAGCCTGCTCTTCCTGGCCTCCGCGGTACTGCGTCACCACCATGACCACAGACGCGCGGATCCGGCCGCCGCGGCGGCCAGCCTGCCCCTGGTGCGCTGGGCGCTCGCGGACCTGATGCAGCGCATCGACCACAGCTTCCGCGCCCTGTGGCGCAACCTGCCGAATCCCTGGCTCGCGGTGTTGCTGCGCGGGCTGAGCTTCCCGGCCGGGTCGCCCTTCCGCGGGCCAAACGACCGGCTCGACCATGAGGTCGCGGGCCTGCTGCTCGCGCCTGGGGCGGCGCGGGATGCGCTGACGCAGGGCATCTACCTCGGCGCCAGTGTCGGCCGCCTGGACACCGCACTGGCCGCGGCCGTGGCCGCGGAGCCCGCGGAGCGGAAGCTCAGGGCGGCCAGCGCGGACGGTCGGCTGCAGCGGCATGCGGAGCCCCGACACGCGCTGGGCACCGGGGTGCTGACGGCCGAGGAGGCCGGCGCCATCGCGCGCGCCGACATCCTGCGCGACGAGGTGATCCAGGTAGACGCTTTCGCCGACCTCGCGCCCAGTCTGGCCACGGCCCGTCGGGCGCCGGCTCCCAAGCCCGGTCCCGAGTCTTCCGAGGCCGCTGCAGCGACGCCTTCTCGGTCCGAGGCCGAGCGCGCCGCCGCCTGAGGAGAGCGCGAGGAGATGCAGCGGGACGAGCTGGCGGGACGAGCTGGCGGGAAGATCCAGCGAGGAGATCCAGCAATGAGCGCGACGAGCACATCCTTTTACGCGGGCAGCCGGCCGGTGTACATCTTCGACGGCAGTCGTACCCCCTTCCTGAAGGCCCGGGGCGTGCCAGGCCCATTCAGCGCGGCGGACCTGGCGGTGGCTGCCGGCCGGCCTCTGCTGGCGCGCCAGGCCGTCGCCACGAGCCACATCGACCAGGTCATCCTGGGCTGTGTCGCCCCCGGACCGGACGAGGCCAATATCGCCCGGGTCGCGGCCCTGCGCCTCGGCATCGACCAGCGGGTGCCGGCCTGGACCGTGCAGCGCAACTGCGCCTCGGGTCTCCAGGCCGTGGACACCGCCGCCACCGAGATCGCCACCGGCCGTGCCGAGCTGGTGCTGGCCGGCGGCACCGAGTCCATGAGCCATCATCCAGTGCTCTGGTCCCGGGCCATGGCCGCCTGGCTCGGCCGCTGGTCACGCGCCCGCTCGGCGACGGCCCGCGGACGCCTGCTGCTCGACATCCGGCCGGCCATGCTCACGCCTGTCGTCGCGTTGCTGCAGGGGCTGACCGACCCCGTGGTGGGGCTCTCCATGGGCCAGACCGCCGAGGAGCTCGCCACCCGCTTCGGCATCGACCGCGAAGCCATGGACCGCTTCGCGCTGGCGAGCCATCGCCGGGTCATCGCCGCCCGCGAGGCCGGTGTGCTCGACGACGAGATCGTCGCGCTCATCGACCGCGACGGCCAGGTGCATGACGCCGACGACGGCGTGCGGCCCGATGCGAGCCTGGACAGGCTCGGGCGCCTGAAGCCGGTCTTCGACCGCCCGGTCG
>JANQFI010000491.1 GCA_028277905.1 Chromatiaceae bacterium
GACGTGCCGCCGTCCTCCCAATCTGGCGCCACCGCCGATCATACCAGCGACGCAACACCCCCCATCATCCAAGGATCGCGCTTGTTGCGCATATATCGAGCAATGCAATACTAACTGCATGTCGAGATAGATCTTCCACCCCACAAGGTCGCGGCGCTGTACATCGATCCGCGACACTGGCCGAAATGGCAAGACAGCCTCGTACGCTTTGAAGCTAGCGGCAGCCTACGCCGCAACGCTGGAGCGACAACCAGAATCGTTCATCGGTTGTAACCATTCAGGACTCTTGCAAGACAGCAGCTTAGGCACGTAAGCTCGCCTCATGCATGAGGGTATCGACGCAACCGCCGGTCCAGATAACCCCGCGCCGGAGCTGGAGCGGCTGCGTGCGGAGAACGCAGCCCTTCGGGGCTTGGTCGAGCAGTTGCAGCAGCGCATCGCTGAGCTGGAAGCCCGCCTGAACAAGGACAGCCACAACTCCAACAAGCCACCCTCTTCGGATTCGCCGTTCAAGAAGCCGCCGCCGCGTTCGCAGCGCAAGTCGAGCGGGCGCAAGCCGGGCGGGCAGAAAGGCCATCCGGGCGCCACGCGTGAGCTGGCGGACGACCCGGATCAGCACGTCACTGTGCCACTGAGCGGTGCGTGCGAGTGCGGGCGCGCCTGCGCGGCGATCGCCGCCGAGGTTCTGCCCGAGCGCCGGCAGGTCATCGAGTTGGAGATTCGGCGTCAGGTGACCGAGTACCGCATCGTCGCCGGCACCTGTGCCTGCGGTCGGGCGCACCGCAGCGACTTTCCCGAGGGCGTTGCCGCACCGGTGCCGTACGGTCCGAGTGTCTCGGCGTTGGCGGTCTACCTCACCCAAGACCAGCTGCGGCCCTATCACCGCACCGCCGAGCTGTTGGCGCAGGTCGGCGGCATCGCGCTGTCGCCGGGCAGCGTGCACCGTGCGCTCGAGGTCGCGGGTGCGCGGCTCAAGCCCCTGGAGCAGGCCATCCGCGACGCGCTCGTCACCGCCGACATCGCACACGCCGACGAGACGGGGATGCGCGTCGGGGCCAAGCTGTATTGGCTGCACGTGCTGAGCACCCCCGAGCTGACCGCCTACTTCCCCCATCCCAAGCGCGGCGCCGAGGCGCTCGATGCCTTCGGCCTGCTGGCGTTCTTCACCGGTATCCTCGTGCACGACCATTGGTCTGCCTACGAGCGCTTCGGTTGCCTGCACGCCTTCTGCAACGCCCACCACTTACGTGAGCTCATCGCCTTGGCCGAGACCATCCCCAGCCAGCAGCGTTGGGCCGAGGAGATGATCGCGCTGCTGTGCGAGGCCAACACCGGCACCGCCGAGGCGCGCCTGCAAGGCTTGGACGCCTTACCCGCTGAGGACATCGAGCGCCTGCCTGGGCGCTACGACGCCATCCTGGACGCCGCCGCGCAGCGCAACCCACCGCGAGCGCCGCCACCGGGCACCAAGCGCCGCGTCAAGCCGTCCCCGGCCTACAACCTCATCAAACGCCTGCGCCAGAAGCGCGACGAGGTGCTGCGCTTCATCACCGACCTGCGCGTCCCGTTCGACAACAACCAAGCCGAGCGCGACATGCGCATGGCCAAACTCAAGCAGAAGATCTCTGGCACCTTCCGCACCCACGCCGGCATCGAGCACTTCGCGACCGTCCGTTCCTACCTCTCCACCCTGCACAAGCAGGGCGTCGACATCTTCCCAGCCCTCGTCCTGACCTTCCAGGGCAGTCCGCCCATGCCGGCTCTCGGGGTAGCTGAATAGTTACCCACTCGCCAACCTGCGGAAGGTAGGAGTCGGCCACCGCACGGCCATGGTTCTGTTGCAGATCCCGCGGCCCCGCGCCGGCATTGAGTTGCGCGTACTTGTGGCGGATCTGGCTGGCGAATCGCGGCGTGGC
>JANQFI010000691.1 GCA_028277905.1 Chromatiaceae bacterium
CAGCAGCGTTTCGCACCGGTGCCTACACCATGCAGCAGATCGGCGCGCATTTCGGTGTCCATTACGCGACGGTGAGCCGGGCGGTGCGGCGGTGCTCCACCGGCGGTTCGGCTTGATCTATGTCGGCTGACGGAAACCGGTGCAGCCGCCAGTTCCGATGCCGGCAGCGTATCCGGAATGCTGTTCTCGTACGGTCTGATGTTCAGTGCTACTGGCTGCGGTGAATGCTAAGAAATCAAAAGGACACCCATCTTGTTGACCTCCTGTCTCCTCTCGGTTGCGCTTTGCTCACCACGAGACCTAGAGTCCTGCCATCACGCGTCCACGAGCCGCCCTCGTATCCCTTGAGGACACTCCTTGGTATCACCGCACGTGACGGCGTCACCATTTAGCTGACCCCGCTCAATAGGCGACGAAAACACGTCGCGGCTGCGCACGATAATCTGGATCAATAATCCACGGACCGTTGCGTAGTGCCTGTAACGCGCCGTCAGTTCTCTGTGTGTTGATTGCGGAACCGGTCCGCACCAGTCAACCTTGAGGATCTAGGTATCAGGGCTGCTGGCTTGATTTGATCCAAGGGGGGAGAAGGTACCTGCGCCGGTTGCTCGCTCGAGCCCCAGAAGATCACCGGTACCCCGCAGAGCTCCAAGTGGTGCGCGGCGGTGCTCGACGGTGCGCCGTGCGTTCACAGATCTCTGGCTAGCGCTCCGTTGGAGCGCAGCCAACCCGGTGTGGCTCACTGGCGGGGCGTCTCGGTCACATCCGCTGTCGCTCCGCGGTTGTCTTGCTCGGTGGCGGGAATGCCTCGGGGCTCAATCAGATCTGCTGGCAGATCTGCTGGCTTGACGCCAACCCCGGTCCCGAGCTCGCCGAGCCCCCTGTGTCAGGCTAGTTGTCGCCTCCACCACGAGGCCGTCGATTCCGGTCCGATACCGCTCCAGCACTCCGAGGACCGGCTGCGCGTCGTTGGCCAAGCGCTTGCGGTATACGACGCGGTCGGCTTCCTCGGTCAGGGCCACCACGTTGTTGTTGGAATGCAGATCGATTCCGCCGTATGGTTTCATCGTCGGCTCTCCCCCCTCTGGGCTGCGGTTGTTGGGTTCCGCTAACCCCACCGTGGGCTACGGGGCGGACTCGGCTAGATGATCATCAGGTCTTGCAATCCAACACCCGTCAGCTGAACTGGCGGCATGGCGAGACCGCTACAGCAGCCCAAACCTCCAAGTCAAATCTCGCAGCGCAAAGCGCGAGCACGGTGAGGTCTTGACTTGTAGCACCGGTCTCTGATGGCGGGAGCGGGGTCGTGACGGGATTGGTCAAGTAGAGGCGTCTGTTCTTTCTTTGCATGGAGGCAAAAGGTTCAAGGGATACGGCTTGATCACACTACGGGCTGCCCGTAGCATTGCGGACGCGCACCGTGATCGAAACGCCCACCTTCCAACGACGGGCGGAGAAGGTCCGGACGGAGGCGCAGCGCGAATAGCTTATCGACTGGATTGCCGCCAATCCCCTGGCGGGCACGGTGATACTGGCCCCCACGGGGCGCGGAAGGTGCGCTGGAGTCGGGCCGGATCTGGCAAGAAAGCGGGGTGCGTGTGATCTACTTCAATCTCGCTGAGCAGGGCGTGGTGGTGCTGGCGTGCTTTACGCCGAGGCGGACCGCGGCAACGTCACAGCCCACGATATCGAACGGCGGATAAGTGATGAACATTGATAGCGTGGCTAAGCCCATCGAGGACGATGCGGGCGAGCCGCTGCCTGAGCTGCGCCAAGCCCTAGCGGAAGTCGAAGACGGGAACGGCCGCATCACAACCGCTGAGCAAATCTTGGTGCGGTCGGTACGGCCCAGAACTGGCCTATGCCAACAGGATTTCGCCCAGCGTATTGCTACGCCGGCAGCAACCTTGCGTGACTGGGAACAAGGGCGCTTCGCGCCTCCCGGGGGGTGTTATGTCTGCTGCGGATCATCTCCCGTCACCCCGAATTGATGGACGAGTTGGCGGCGGCCTGAGCGTAGAAGAAGGGGTCACCAAACAGGGACAGACCATGAGGTGTCCCCACAGAATTGCGCGCGTTGCTATTCATTTGAGCCGCAGTGCGTCGTGGCCACTGGCGACCCATTCATCCAGCGGTCCGATGACATCGACGAGCTCCGCGACCGTCGTCTGGCAGTGCGCCGAAGTGAGCGGCATCCGGGCAAGGAACACCCGCGAGTAGGCGCGCCGCTTGCGGTTGTTCGGTCGCATGCGCTCATGCAGTCCGCTGCGCTCCCCGCCGCCGTGCCGATCAGCCACAGCAGGATGGCGCCTTGCCCGATGCCGTCTTGTGCCGACGCCCCTGCGGCGCTTGGCGCACCAACACGAAGCAGGTGCGCAGCGGGTTGCTGCGCACCCATTCGCCGATGCCGAGCGCGGTCGGCGTCCGTGTCGCCTGCTCGAACACCCGCCTGCAACTGCGTCAACGGTGCTCGAGCCGGTGCGCATCTGCGCCAGCAACTGCTCGGCATCGGCGTTGTTGGCGCGCGCCAACGGTACGAACACAGGGTTCGCCGCCCAGGTGGAGGTCACCCCCTCGCGCACGGCCTCCTGCAGCGGCTCGGACAATGCCGTCAGGAGTGCCAAGCGCCGATTGACCCAGCTCGGGTCCTTGCCGACGCATTCGGCCAGGGCACGCTGGCTCATCCCCTCGGCCACCATCGCCGAGAGCAGCCAAGCCTGCTCGATGGGCTCGAAGGCACGTGCCTGGTGACGAGCCAGCACCTGCGCCAGCGCCTCGGGCAATGCGCACTGCCACACCATGCAGCCGGCCGTATCCCGGCCCAGCCGCCCCGGCGCCTGCCAGCGTCGATAGCCATCGACCAGCACCAGGCGCTCATCGACCTGCACGACGATCACTGGCACCTGCTGACCGTTGGCCTCGATCGAGGCGATCAGCTGGCGCACCGCGCCAGGCTGGTGCACGCGGGTGTCGGCAAAGGGGGTGTCGATGCGATGCAAGTCGATCGACTCACTGCCGTCTGGACTCGGCTCGTTCATGCGCCCACGGGGGGGGGTGTGTGGATGGCGGTCGAAATCTGCGCATATCTGGCGAAGAGCGATTTGGCGCCTTGCAATTTCGCGGCAATGTGCTAACGCCACACTAGTCGTGCGTGGCAGGCTCATGGCTGGCAAGAAATGGCATGCCAACAATGACAGCCATGAGACTGCCGCGCAGCGCCAGGGGTTATTGTTCGCCAGATATACGCAAGTTTGCTCAACCGTCAACACAGGATAAGCCGGCGTCGCTCCTGGCGCTATCGAGTCCTCTCATTGCAATCACCTCCCGCTGCCCCGTCGTCGATCGCTACCGGTTTGATGACAAAGAGCCCTCCGGTACTGACGCACCCACATGTGCTTTTCCTCCCCGGCTGACCACGGCCGCACCTGGTAACTGCCTGACGGCAAGAGGGTTTCAGCCGTCAATGCGTCCTCATTTGCAATCGTGGACGCGTCGTTCGCACCGCCGCTGCGGCGGGCGTTGCGCGCGCGCTGGGCGGCGCGGTTGGGCTCGACGTACTCAGGATAGGCCTCGCGCCACTGCCGCCAGTACGAGCGGTACTCGCCGGCCCAGCGCCGCTGCGCCGCCTGCTCATTGGCGGCGCGGTAGTCCGGATCGCTGGCACGCTTGCGCCGCTGCCACTGGCGCTTGCGCTCGCGCTGGCACGCCGATTCGGAACAAGAGTGCTGGTTGGGATTCTGCGGCCGAGGACGAAACGCTCCGAAGGCGCAGAAGATCGACGCGCTTGCCCCGGGGGGGCCTGCGATCAGTCGACGTCGTCGGCCTCAACGACGCAGGGATTGCGCTCGATGCCAGCCTCCGCCATGGCCAGGGCGCGGAAGATGCCGCGGCCTTTGTTCATGGTCTCCTTCCATTCCAGCTCGGGCAGGGAGTCGGCGACGATGCCGGCGCCGGCCTGGATGTGCAGCGTGCCGTCCTGGATGACGGCCGTGCGGATGGCGATGGCCGTGTCCATGTTGTCGTTGAAGGCCAGCTAGCCGAGGGCGCCAGAGTAGATGCCGCACTTGACCGGTCCCAGCACGTCGATGACCTCGATGGCGCGGTTCTTCGGCGGCGTCGGTTACCGGTTCGATCGGGTCGATGCCGTCCTCGGCTACCGGCACTTGGAATGGCGGTTTGACGACAGCCCGGTCTTCGACGACCAAAATCGCAGCGGCCCCTTTGCCGGGGTCATATTCCTCTTCTGAGCACCCAGAATCAGTACATCACCGACGAGGTGCTGCGGCGCGTGGCCGCCGCCCAAGACGACCGGCGCCTGTGGGTCGGCACGACCAACCTGGACTAGGAGCAGACCTGGATCTGGAAACTGACCCTGATCGCGAAGGAGGGCAAGCTGGACCCCTACAACAAGGTCCTGCGTGCGCCTGCCACCGCCCATGGACCTGATGTGACTGACGCGACTGCTCCCGAGCCGAGGCCGGACTGCACCCTCTTCGGTCAGCCCGAGCCCGACGTCGAGCTCGATCAGCGCCCTGCCTGGTCGCCGCCGTTTCCCGCAGTCGAGGGTCCAGCCGCTCCTGTGCTCCGCCTGTCCGCTGTGCT
>JANQFI010000698.1 GCA_028277905.1 Chromatiaceae bacterium
ATGTCGCTACGTGCGCAGCGAGTCACTTCGAGGAGCCCGGTGCGGTAGTTCCGCACGCCGGGATCTGTACGGGGGCGGCCGGGTAACTGGCCGTCCTACGGTGATGAGCGGAAGCTCCTCGAGATGAAGAAAACCCTTGGCGCGGTAGACCGAGTTCGGCAGGGCCTGGATAGCCGCCTTTAACCGCGGCAGCGACAGAGGTCGGCGGCATGCCCAGTGCCAGGTGTCGAAGGCGGACTCACCGCCCGGGAACCTGTGCTCGGCATGGTCATGGCGCTTGTGCCCTGCGCATGCCGACCGCAGACCCGAGTCGCCCGCCGCGCCGAACAGCAGCTCGACCGGCACGCGCCCATGGCTGGTCTCCAGCAGTCTGGCTCCAGGTGCGATGCCCTGCACCCGATCACGGCAGCGCCAGCGTGCCGCCGCGTCGACCAGATCGCACTTGTTCAGCACCACCAGGTCGGCGGCCTCGATCTGCCGCCGGGCCAAGGCCGCGGGCTCGCCCGTCAGGGTTCCGGGCAGGGTTTCCGCGTCGACCACCGTGATCAGGCCGTCCATCGCCAGCCACGGCTGCAGCGCCGGGATGTCGAGCGTGTGGGCCACTTCGACGGGATCCGAGACGCCGCTGGTCTCGATGAGCAGCGCGTCAGGCGCGTCCGGGCGTTGCAACAGATCGAGGCAGGCGGTGAGCAGGTCGCCGCGGATATTGCAGCAGATGCAGCCGTTGGCCAGGTCGATGGTGTCGCCGTTGACGTTGATGACCAGCGCCGCATCGATGTTGACCGCGCCGAAATCGTTGACCAGCACCGCGACCCGCAGGCCGAGGTCGACACCCAGGATGTGATTGAGCAGCGTGGTCTTGCCGGCACCGAGAAAACCACCGATGACGGTTGCCGGGATCGGCTTTCGGACCGATACCACGACGGGTGCCGGAACTTGTCGCTCGCTATCCGCCATCGGCTTGTACCGACCTAGCCCTACTTCCGCAACTCAGGGGTATAGGCGATCGTAACTGGTTGATAAACTGAAATCGGAGGTCGAAAGGTCTCCACTACCAGCCGGTTTCTCGC
>JANQFI010000701.1 GCA_028277905.1 Chromatiaceae bacterium
CACAGAGCTCGACTATGCGCCCGCTGCCGCTCCTTGAAGGCGAGCGAAAATCCTGCGCCATTCGGTATGTTTGTTTCCGGCAATCGCCTAAGCTCCTCACCGGCCGAGAGCACTCCCGCCAAGAGCTCGTGCTCAAGCTCTGTCGGCGCGGCTATCCCGCCGACCATGTAGACGCCGTGTTGGATGGGCTGGCGGCCGAGGATCTGTTCAGCGACAAACCTCTGCTCGCGGCCTAGGTGGCGGAGCGGCTGGACCGAGGATTCGGCCCGCTACGCATCCGCGCGGAATTGCAGGCGAAGGGGCTTTCCGACGCGGCGATCCATCCGCACCTTCAGCTCGACGAGGAGCAATGCTTGGCGTTGATGACCTCGGTGGATGTGGGAAAATTCGGAGAGTCGCCACGCAATGACCGTGAAACACTGGCGAAACGCGCGCGGTTCCTGGAATATCGGGGCTTTGCTTCAAGCCTGATTGCCCAATCCCTGAACCTGGATTGATTCCCAGACCAACCATGCGCCCAACCCGAGCGGACCGGGGCGCGGCGGCCCAGCCCCGGGCGAGCAACCCCACCCCAAGTCGCGCCAGACGCCATCCTCCGAAAGACCATCGCTCCAAGCGCTCGTCCTTCCAAGCTCTCCACGCGGTCCCGAGCCGGCGCGCCAAGGCCAACGCCCAAGCATCCTTCCCGAGCCCCTTCCATGAAACGCAGTGCCGAGCTCCGATCCGCCTTCCTTGACTATTTCTCCGAGCGCGGACACACCGTCGTCGAGAGCAGCCCCCTGGTGCCGGGCAACGACCCGACGCTGCTGTTCACCAACGCCGGCATGGTGCAGTTCAAGGACGTCTTCCTCGGCCGCGAGACGCGCCCCTATACCCGCGCTGCCAGCTCCCAACGCTGCGTGCGTGCCGGCGGCAAGCACAACGACCTGGAAAACGTCGGCTACACTGCGCGGCATCATACCTTCTTCGAGATGCTCGGCAACTTCAGCTTCGGCGACTACTTCAAGCGCGAGGCCATTGGCTTCGCCTGGGAATTCCTCACCGCCGTGCTGGCCCTGCCGCCCGAACGGCTCTGGATGACCGTCTACACCGACGACGAGGATGCCGCGCGTATCTGGCTCGACGAGATCAAGGTGAGCCCGGCGCGCTTCTCGCGCTGCGGCGAGAAGGACAACTTCTGGTCCATGGGCGAGACCGGCCCCTGCGGCCCCTGCTCGGAGATCTTCTACGACCACGGGCCCGAGGTCGCGGGCGGCCCCCCGGGCTCCGCGCACGCGGACGGCGACCGCTACGTCGAGATCTGGAACCTCGTGTTCATGCAGTACGACCGCAACGCCGCCGGCGAGCTGAAGGCCCTGCCGCGACCGTCGGTGGATACCGGCATGGGCCTGGAGCGCCTCGCCGCCGTAATGCAGGGCGTGCACGGCAACTATGACATCGACCTGTTCCGAGCCCTGATCTGCGCCGCCGCCGAGGCCACCGGTTGTCGGGACCTTGACTCCAAGTCACTGCGGGTCATTGCCGACCACATCCGTTCTGCCGCCTTCCTGGTCGTGGATGGCGTCACACCCGGCAGCGAGGGGCGCGGCTATGTGCAGCGGCGCATCATCCGCCGCGCCATTCGCCATGGGTACCAGCTCGGCTGCAGCGAGCCGTTCTTCCACAAGCTCGTGGCACCACTGGTGGCCGAGATGGGCGAGGCCTACCCGGCGCTAGCCGCCAAGCAGGCCCAAGTAGAGCAGGTGCTCCGCACCGAGGAGGAGCGCTTCGCCGACACCCTGGACCAGGGCCTGCGGATGTTCGAGGAGGTCGTGGCGGGCCTGGCGGGCAGCGTCGTGCCCGGCGAGGCCGTGTTTCGGCTCTATGACACCTACGGCTTCCCGGCCGACCTCACCGCCGACATCGCGCGCGAGCGTGGACTCGGCGTGGATATGGCCGGCTTCGAACGAGAGATGGCCGGGCAGAAGCAGCGCGCCCGGGCCGCAAGCCAGTTCGGCACAGGCGCCGAGATCGCCATCGAGCTGGAGGGCGAGACCGACTTCACCGGCTACGAAGACATCCTGGACGAGAGCACGGTAGTCGCCCTATACCGCGACGGCGAGGAGTGCGAGCGTCTGGCATCCGGCGCGACCGGGCTGGTGGTGCTGGACGTGACGCCCTTCTATGCCGAGGCCGGCGGCCAGGTTGGTGACCGAGGCGACCTCAGCAGTCACGCGGGCGGCCGCTTCGCCGTGGAAGACACGCAGAAGCACGGCGCCGGCATCATCTGCCACATCGGCCGCATGGCCGATGGCGAGCTGCTGGTGGGTGACCGTGTGACGGCCCGGGTCGACGGCGAGCGCCGCCGCGCGACCGCGCTGCACCACTCCGCAACGCACCTGCTGCACGCTGCCTTACAGGCGGTACTCGGCGACCATGTGCAGCAACGGGGCTCGCTGGTCGCACCGGAGCGGCTGCGCTTCGACTTTGCCCATTTCGAGCCCGTCAGCCCGGAGCAACTCCTGGCCATCGAGCGGCTGGTGAATCGCGAGATCCGGGCCAACCACACGGTGGAGACCCGTATCATGGATCTGGACGACGCCAAGGCTTCCGGTGCCCTGGCCCTGTTCGGCGAGAAATACGGCGAGCAGGTCCGGGTACTGCGCATGGGCGGCTTCTCCACCGAGCTCTGCGGAGGCACCCATGTGCGGGCTGTCGGCGACATTGGCCTGTTCAAGATCACCGGCGAGAGCGGCATCAGCGCCGGCGTGCGGCGCATCGAGGCGGTCGCCGGCGAGCGGGCGCTGGACTGGGTCGCGGACGAGGAGGCACGGCTCGCACGTATCGCGGCGCTCGTCAAGGGCGCCAGCACCGACGCCGATGAGCGGGTGGCCCAACTGGTGGAGCGATCGCGCAAGCTGGAAAAGGAGCTGGAACAGCTCAAGGCCAAGCTCGCCAGCGCCGCCGGCAGCGACCTCGCCGACCAGACCGTCGAGGTCGACGGCGTGAGGGTGCTCGCGGCCCGGCTCGATGGCGCCGACCCCAAGTCGCTGCGTGACACCATGGACCAGCTCAAGAACAAGGTGGGCTCTGGTGTCGTGCTGCTGGCGACGGAGACAAGCGGCAAGGTCAACCTCATCGCCGGCGTGACCAAGGACCTCACGGGCCGCTTCAAGGCCGGTGACCTGGTGAAGGCCGCCGCCGCGAAGGTGGGCGGGCGCGGCGGTGGCCGCCCGGACATGGCCCAGGCCGGCGGCACCGACCCGGCCGGCATCCCGGCGGCGCTGGAGCTGGTGGGGGACTGGGTTCGGGAAAGAGCCGCGAGTGCCTAAGATGTCCTTGATCGTCCAGAAATACGGCGGTACCTCGGTGGGGAGCATCGAGCGCATCCAGACGGTCGCGGTCAAGGTCAAGCAGAGCCGCGATCGCGGCCATCGTGTGGTGGTCGTTGTCTCGGCCATGTCCGGCGAGACGGATCGCCTGCTCGACTTGGCCCGTGCCATCCAGCCGCGCCCGTCTCCGCGCGAGCTGGACGTGCTCTTGTCCACCGGGGAGCAGGTGACCATCGCGCTGCTCACCATGGCGTTGGAAGCGGCGGGTTGCCCGGCACGCTCATACACGGGCGCGCAGGTGCAGGTGCGCACCGACAGCGCCCACAACAAGGCGCGCATCCGCGACATCGACGGTGGTCGTGTCATGGGCGACCTGGAGTCGGGCCGTGTGGTCGTAGTGGCCGGCTTCCAGGGCATCGACGAGCACGGCAATATCACCACTTTGGGCCGTGGCGGCTCCGACACCTCCGCCGTAGCCATGGCTGCCGCCCTGAAGGCCGACGAGTGCCAGATCTACACGGACGTGGACGGCGTCTACACGACCGACCCGCGCATCGAGCCTCGGGCGCGTCGGCTGCCGCGCATCACCTTCGAGGAGATGCTGGAGATGGCGAGCCTCGGCTCCAAGATCCTGCAGATCCGTGCCGTCGAGTTCGCGGGCAAGTATCGGGTACCGCTCAGGGTGCTCTCCAGCTTCAAGCGCGGAGAGGGTACGCTCATCACCTTCGAGGAGGACGACGTGGAAGAGGCCAAGATCGCTGGCATCGCCTTCGCCAAGGACGAGGCCAAGCTCACCATTCTCGGCGTGCCGGACCAGCCCGGCGTGGCGCACAAGATCCTCGGGCCCATCTCGGACGCGAACATCGAGGTGGACATGATCATCCAGAACATCGCCGCCGACGCCAAGACCACGGACTTCACCTTTACCGTGCACCGCAACGACTACGGCAAGGCGCTGGAGATCCTCAAGGACACCGCCCGCGCCCTGTCGGCGCGCGAGGTACAGGGCGACGAGCACATCGTCAAGTTGAGCCTGGTGGGTGTCGGCATGCGCTCCCACGCCGGCATCGCCAGCCGCATGTTCGAGGCCCTGGCCCGCGAGGGCATCAACATCCGCATGATCAGCACCTCCGAGATCAAGATCAGCGTCGTTATCGACGAGAAGTACTTAGAGCTCGGCGTGCGCGCGTTGCACGACGCCTTCGGGATGGCGCAGAACGGCTGATTGCGGTGGGCTTGCAAACACCACTGCCTTGCGTCGGTCGCGGCCTGTCCGTCATCCCTCTAAGCCACAGTTCGTACGGTATTGACGGCCTATGCTTTGCGCGTTTGTAATGCGAGAACAAGAGACTTGCTGCTAGAATTACGGCACGGGTCGGCGTGGGGTCGGCCTGTGAAACGGTTGAGTGCGGTCCCCCGATTTCCCAACAGCGGTCGCGTGTTTTACCGCGCTGGGGACGGGAAGGGCTGTAAGGATCTCAAAGGGAGACAACTATGCTGATACTGACCCGTCGAGTCGGGGAGACGTTGATGATCGGAGACGACGTCACCGTGACCGTGTTGGGAGTCAAGGGCAATCAAGTCCGCATCGGCGTGAACGCCCCGCGCGACGTGGCTGTCCACAGGGAAGAAATCTACGAGCGCATCAAGCGCGAGCAGGAGCAACAGGCTGCGCAGGGAGAAACGGTGAGCGTTCCCCCCGGCCATAGCAGTTGATCTGACTGCTAACGCCGGCCTTCCGACCCTCCCCCTATGGCGTCGGCCGTACTTGCGAGTCGGCCGGCACGCACCTGCCGCTGGGCGGCGAGCCGCCCTCGGCATCTTCGGCACGCCCGCAGAGCGGTCCTACCGCTCCGAGCCCCCCGCCCATCTCCCACCGCCGCCCAACGCAGGAGGAGCGAGGGTGCCATCTATTATGGCGCGCAGGACGTCGAGCTCCCCACTGGGCTACAGGCTTCCAGCGCAGTGGTCGCGTGCACTGGGGTGCACGCGGCGCTCGCAGATGACTGGACGCACGACTGGTGCTTGCTGTTACAATCTCAAGCTCGTCGGAGAGGTGGCCGAGTGGCTGAAGGCGCTCCCCTGCTAAGGGAGTATGGGTTGAAAGCCCATCGAGGGTTCGAATCCCTCTCTCTCCGCCACCTGGTTGTCACCCAGCTGATTTGCCGAGAGCCCTTAAGCGCGGCGTAGCTGACGTCGGCAGGGCTGCTGTCCGGCACGCAGCGAGTCAGCAGGTCGCTTGGTGGTTTCTCCGAGCCGGCGGACCCATGCTTCCCTCCTCGTTCGGTGCTCGCCCTCCCGGGCTCACCGATCCTCCAAGCCTCGCAACCTTTCGGATCGACGATCATGCCGCGCCATGGAGTCGCCCGCGGGTTGCATGCAGACGACCTTTCGCCGACGCGGCAGCAGGTGCCAAGGACCAGCCTCGACTGTCAGGCAGCGCATGAACGACTGCGTTGTACAGGCCTTGACGCAGCGGGGATGTCCAGCTTAACATGCAAAATTCGCTTGATCCCCGATAGCTCAGTTGGTAGAGCAACTGACTGTTAATCAGTGGGTCACTGGTTCGAGTCCAGTTCGGGGAGCCAATACGCTTAGGCGATTGCCGGCTGCCGGGGAATGAACTCGTGACCAACCCAGCCGTGGTAGCCGAGATGCTCGAGCACGCCGGCGATCGCCCGCCAGTTGGTCTCCTGCCGATCGTCCAGGTCCCGCCGGCCGGGCACGCCAGCGGTGTGAACATGGCCAATCGCCGGCAGGTGCCGTTTGATCGTGTTGATGATGTCCCCTTCCATCAACTGCATGTGGTAGAC
>JANQFI010000013.1 GCA_028277905.1 Chromatiaceae bacterium
CAGCGGGCGCATAGTCGAGCTCTGTGCCCGCTGCCGCGACGCAGAAGGCGGGCGAAAAGACAAGCCAGGCGGTATGTTTGTTGACAGAAATCGCCTAAGGGGGAAATATGTTCAGGGCAATCGATGCAGTTCGGTGCCGCCATTGGGCCGATTGGCGGGCGTATTGGCGGAGTCTTGGCGGCGGGGGGCACAGGGCAGGTTGGCCGCCGGTGGCGCTCTCGCTGTTGCTCGCGGCGCTGGCGATCGGTGGGGCGGGCGCGGCGAGCGGCGATGCGAAAGGCATCGAGTGGGTCACCGGCAGCGGCGCCGACGCCAAGGTGCAGCTGTACTTCTTCTGGTCTAGATCCTGCCCCCATTGCCGCAAGGCGCTGCCGCATGTCCGCGGTCTGGATGCGGAGCTGCCGTGGCTGCGGCTGCATGACTATGAGCTCACGGCGAGCCGCGACCTTGTCGCCCGCTACCTGGACATGGCCGAGCAACTGGGCCGCAACGCGCGCTCGGTGCCGGCGTTCTTCATCTGCGAGCGGATGCTGACAGGCTGGGACGACGCCTCCGGCATCATGGCGCAAATCCGCCGCCTGGCGGAGTTGTGCCGGCCCGCGGTGGCGGCGACCGCACCCGACGCGGGAGCTGTCGCGCAGTCGACCGTGCCAGGGTCGGCGCAGATCCATGGGAAAACAACGGCGGCCGATGTCCAGTCATCCGGCGGGGATGGCGCCAAGGCCGCGGCGCCGACTGCGGCAGGCGCGGTCGGCGGGCCGATTCGCGAGGCCGCCGCGGAAAGGCTGCAAGTCCCGGTGGTGGGGGAGCTGGACGCGGCAAGCCTGTCGCTGCCGGTGTTTACGCTGGTCATCGCCGGGCTGGACGCCTTCAACCCCTGCGCCTTTTTCGTGCTGCTCTTCCTGCTGAGCCTGATGGTGCACGCCAAGAGCCGGGCGCGGATGCTGCTGGTGGGCGGCACCTTCGTGTCTTGCTCGGCACTGGTCTATTTCCTGTTCATGGCCGCATGGCTCAACCTCTTCCTGCTGGTGGGCGGTGCGCCCGTGGTCACCGTCATCGCCGGCGCCATCGCCCTGCTCATCGGCGTGCTGAACGTCAAGGACTTCTTCTGCTTCCAGCAAGGGCCGAGCCTGTCCATCCCGGCGCGGGCGAAGTCCGGTCTGTATCATCGGGTGCGCGGGCTGCTGGATGCCGAGAGCCTACCCACGATGCTCCTGGGCACCCTGGCCCTGGCACTCGCCGCCAACAGCTACGAGCTGCTCTGCACCGCCGGCTTCCCGATGGTCTATACGCGGGTGCTGACCCTGCACGAGCCTTCCGGCTGGAGCTACTACGGCTATCTGGTGCTCTATAACCTCATCTATGTGCTGCCACTGGCCGCCATTGTCCTGGCCTTCACCTTCACCCTCGGTGCCCGCAGGCTGAGCGAGCGCGAGGGGCGGGTGCTGAAGCTGCTCTCCGGCGTCATGATGCTGGGCCTCGGACTCAGCATGCTGCTGCGTCCGCAGGCCCTCGGCAGCCCGGCCATCGGACTCGGACTGCTGGTCGTGGCGGTGATGGTGACTGGCACGGCCTGGTGGCTGACGCGGCGCGCACCGGCTGCGGGCACCGCTGCCGGCGCAGGCGGTGCCAGCACCACAGCTCACCCAACCAGGGGACGATAATGGACCCGACCAACAAGGTAGCCGTGATCACCGGTGCCAGCCGTGGCCTCGGCGCGGGGCTCGCCGAGCGCTTCCTGGAGCGCGGCCTGCGCGTCGCCGCCTGTGCGCGGCGCCGGCCGGCGCTTGCGGACGACGAGAGCCGACTGCTCACCCGCGCCGCCGACGTCACCGACACCGATGCCATGGCGCAGCTCTGCACCGCTGCCGTGGAGCGGTTCGGCCGGGTGGATCTCTGGATCAACAACGCTGGCCTGCTGGCGCCCATCGGTCCGCTGCGCGACAACGACCCGGGCGCATTCGCGCTGCACATGCAGGTGAACGTCGTCGGTGTCTTCAACGGCAGCCGCGCCTTCATCCGCCACCTACATGCGCGCGGCGGCGACGGCGTGCTGCTCAACATCAGCTCCGGTGCCGCCCGCAACGCCTACGCCGGCTGGTCCGCCTACTGCGCCGGCAAGGCGGCCCTAGACCGCATGAGCGAGGCAATCGCGTTGGAGGAGGCGGACAGCGGCCTGCGCGTGCACGCGGTCGCCCCCGGCATCATCGACACCGACATGCAGACCATGATCCGCAGCAGCACGCCGGAGCAGTTCCCGCGGGTACAGAAGTTCCTCGATCTCAAGACCAAGGGCGCCTTCAGCTCGCCCCCCTTCGTCGCCGACCGCCTGCTGGAGTTGGCGTTCGATCCGAGCGCAGCCGATACGCCCGTGCTCACCAGCCTGCCCCTGGAGCATGTTTAACACCGGCGGTCGACCGCTCATGCGCCGGAGCACCTAGACATTCGGCAGGACGCCCCAACGCAGCTCGCCTTCTCCCGCTCAGTGTGGGTTTACGCGTCGCGTGCCGTTTCCCGCGGCTTCAGGTCGGCTCGAGGGAGCTGCGAGTCCATGATTTTCAAGAACCTGCTCGATTCTTTCAAAGGTGGCAACATCGAGCCGTACCGCGATGCATTGGTTCTTCCCCCTGACGACATACGATCCTGTGCCCTACAGGATCCTCTGTGTACACTCGCACGGCTTGCTATTCGCGGCTTACGCCACTCCGCAACCGGACCAACACTGGATACGGGTGGGTGGCCAACCCTTACCCGACCGGTGCTTCAACCCGGCAAGAGACGCCGAGCTTCGCT
>JANQFI010000020.1 GCA_028277905.1 Chromatiaceae bacterium
GCAGCGGGCACAGAGCTCGACTATGCACCCGCTGCCGCTCCTTGAAGGCGAGCGAAAATCCTGCGCCATTCGGTCTGTTTGTTTCCGGCAATCGCCTTAGCACGCGCACAGGCGCCGTCCCTGACCATCCGATGTCGGCACCTTCGACCAGCTCCTTCATGGACGAGGCTCGCGAGGCGATGCGACGAACGGCACTACCAAGGCCGCCGCGAGCCTGCGCGAGGCCGCAACCGACCCCATACTCAGGAAACAACGAAAGAGACGGCGGTTTGAGCCCGGATCGCGATCACCCAGGCGCATCAGCACGAGAGCCATGACCAAGCTGGAACCCAAGGCGGCGGATGAGTCGTATCGCATCGCCCGCCGATTCGCCGACTCGGCACCCGCCTGCGACTACTGGACGCTGCGCATCCTGGATGAGAGCCATGAGGGTCTCGCCGTGCGCGACGACGTGCCTGAGCCCAGCAGCATCAGCGCGGGCCGTGGCGCCATGCTCACCGTCGTCCTAGACGGCGGTCTCGGCTATGCGGCTACCGCAGACCTGTCGGTCGCCGGCCTGGCCGCTGCCGCCGAGCGCGCCACCCGGGCCGCCGCCCTCCATGCACGGCTCGGTCTCTTCGACGGCCGGCTGTTCCCGCGCAGCAGCGCCCGCATCGAGCACCACAGCCAGGTGAACGAGCCCTGGGACCAGATGACGCTGGCCGACAAGCTGGGGCTGCTCACCGAAGTCTGTGGCCGGCTCGACCTCGGTGAGCGCATCGTCGAGCGCGCCGCCTGGCTTGGCCACCGGCGCGTGCAGCAACTACTGGTCAGCGGCGACGGCGCCGAGATCGCCCAGAGCTTCGAATACGTGCACTCGGGCCTCGCGGCTACCGCCCACATCGAAGGCCAGACCCAGACGCGCACCGGCGGCGGCCACGACCGCCCCGGCCAGGGCGGGCTGGAGCGCCTCGGCGCAGCGGCGCTGCTGGACGACGCCGAGCAGGTGGCGTCCGAGGCCATCGCCCTATGCGAGTCCCCCGAGTGCCCGGGCGGACGAATGGACCTGCTCCTCCTGCCGAGCCAGATGACACTCCAGATCCACGAGTCCATCGGCCACCCGCTGGAGCTGGACCGCATCCTCGGCGACGAGCGCAACTACGCGGGCTTGAGCTTCGTCACGCCCGACATGTTCGGCACCTACCGCTACGGCTCCGCCCTCCTCAATGTCACCTTCGACCCTGGCGTGCCGGGCGAGCTCGCCGGCTATGCCGCCGACGACGAGGGGACGCCGGCCCGGCGCGTGCACCTGATCCGAGACGGCATCCTCGAGCGGCCGCTCGGTGGGGAATTGTCGCAGCGCCGGGCGCGGCTCCCCGGCTCGGCCTGCGCCCGCGCCAGCGGCTGGGACCGCCCGCCCATCGACCGCATGGCCAACATCAACCTCGCGCCCAACGAGGAGGGCCTGGACGACATGATCGCCCGCGTCGAGCGTGGCGTGCTGATGGACACCAACCGCTCCTGGTCCATCGACGACAGCCGCAACAAGTTCCAGTTCGGCTGCCAGCTGGGTCGGCTCATCGAGGACGGCGCGCTCAAGGGCTTGGTGCGAAACCCGGGCTACCGCGGCGTCTCGGCGCGCTTCTGGCGCAGCCTGGACGGCGTTGGCGGCCGGGAGGTGCTGGAGGTCGGTGGCTTGCGCAACTGCGGCAAGGGCGAGCCGAACCAGTCGGTCTATGTGGGCCACGCCTCGCCCCCCTGCCTTTTCCGCGACGTCGAGGTCTTCGGAGGCGGGCTATGAGACAAGACGCGTTCTTCGCCCTGTTCGATGCGCTGAAGACCGGCCTAAGCGGGGATGAGGTGCTGTTTGCCGGGCTCGATGCGGAATGCTCGGACTTCGTCCGCCTCAACGAGAACCGCGTGCGCCAAGCCGGCAGCGTGGACAGCACCGGGCTCGGGCTCACCCTCATCGACGCCGGCCGGCAGGCGGAGGGCAGCTGCGAACTGGGCGGTGACTTGGATACGGACTCGGCGCAGGCGCGCGCCTTGCTCGGGCAATTGCGCGAGCGCATCGCGCATGTCCCCGAAGACCCCTACCTCAACTTCTCCACGGAGCCGGCGGAATCCACCCGCAGCATCGACGCCCACCTGCCCGCGACGGATGACGCCATCGGGACCCTGACGGATCTCGCCGACGGGCTGGACCTCGTCGGCATCTGGGCCGCCGGCACCGTCGTGGAGGCGCTCGCCAGCTCCATCGGCCACCGCCACTGGCATGCCAGTAAGAGCTTCAACCTGGACTGGTCCTGCTACTTGGACCGCGACAAGGCGGTGAAGGCGAGCTACTCGGGCTTCGACTGGCGGCCGGACCGGCTCGCGCACAAGCTCAACCAGCAGCGCGCGGATCTCGACGTGCTCGGCCGTCCGGAGCGACACATCGAGCCTGGCCGCTATCCTGCCTACCTCGCGCCGGCAGCGCTGGCCGAGCTGACGGACCTGCTCGCCTGGGGCGGCTTCGGCCTGCGCGACCACCGCAGCCGGCAGACGCCGCTGCTTCGACTAGCCACCGGCGAGCAGCAGCTGAGCCCGATGCTAACGGTCGTCGAGGAGCACAAGCGCGGTCTCGCCCCCAGCTTCACCGGCGAGGGCTTCAGCAAGCCGGATCAGGTCAAGCTCATCGAAGAGGGCTGGTACCAGGACTGCCTCACCGATGCCCGCAGCGCGCAGGAATACGACGCCGCCGTCAACGCCGCCGCGGAGTACCCGGAGTCCCTGGCTATCGCCCCGGGCGAGCTGGCCGCCGATGAAGCCCTGCGCCAGCTCGACACCGGCATCCTCGTCGGCAACCTCTGGTACTGCAACTGGTCCGACCGCAACGCCTGCCGCATGACCGGCATGACCCGCTTCGGCACCTTCTGGGTCGAGCACGGTGAGCCAATCGCCCCGCTCGCCGTGATGCGCTTCGACGACAGCCTCTACCACCTGCTCGGTGACCGCCTGGAAGGCCTCACCAGGGAGCGCGAGCTGCTGCTATCCGCCGAGACCTACGACGGCCGCAGCACCGCTAGCAGCCTGCTCCCCGGCGCACTGGTCGGCGGCATCGACCTGGCGCTGTAAAAGATGGCCGATCGCGCGTTGCCGAAACAAGCACAGCCGGCGCGCCGTCACGCTAGGCAAAGAGGCGGCTAGCGGATGATGGAGTACTCGGTTTGTGTTCAGACCTATTGAATAACGACAGTTCTTATCTCATAGACAATCACGCACTCGAGCCGATATCCGTTGCCCTTGACGTTGAATATGACGAGGTTGTCGCCCAAGAGGCTGGTCGATCTGTTTCGGTCTTCGATGCCTTGCGGCGAAGTCCAGGTAGCGTCCTCCACCTCCAGGACCCAGGTTCATACCCATTTTTGGGCCGCTCTGTGCGTCTTGAGGAAGTCGTCGAGGTCAGGATCCGTGTATGTCGCTCTCCAGCGCACCCCTATGGGGCTCGCACAGTCGCGAGAGCAAAGACGAGTGGAGAGGCAGGAGCAAAAAGCCGGCTTCCGAGGGCGGCTCTCACTGCACAGGCGACCGGGAAGCCGACAGCCCCGAGGGGGCCGACTTGGAGGTCGGCGCCCCGTCAGAAGAGCGGCTTCTCTGGGGCTTCGTCGTACATTCTGACGCTAGCCATGATCTCTTCGCGGGCCTCCTCGCGACCGCCCCAGCCCGCGATCCGGGTCCATTTCCCTTCATCCAGGTCCTTGTAGTGCTCGAAGAAGTGGGCAATCTGATCCAGCAGATGCGGGGGCATGTCGCGGAAGCTGGTGATGGTGCGATAGCCCTTGAAGAGCTTGTCGATGGGCAGTGCGAGGATCTTCGCGTCGTCACCGGACTCGTCGGTCATCTTGAGCACGCCGATGGGCCGGCACTGGATGACGGAGCCCGGGATCAGCGGGTATGGGGTGACCACCATGACGTCCACCGGGTCGCCGTCGGAGGAGAGCGTCTTGGGCACATAGCCGTAGTTGCACGGGTAGTGCATGGCGGTGGACATGAAGCGGTCCACGAACATGGCGCCAGTGGTCTTGTCCATCTCATACTTGACCGGCTCGGCGTGGGACGGGATCTCGATGATGACATTGATCTCGTTGGGCAGATTGTCGCCGCGGGGGACGCGTTGCAGGTCCATGGGGGCTCCAAGGGGTTGATTGAGATTGGCGTGGAGACCCAGCGTCTTTGGGCCTCGGGGGATGCAGATACTGAGAGTGCCGGGAGTCTAACCCAGGCGCAGCAAGACTGCCGGGCAGGGATGCTCGGCCAGCAGCGTGCTGGTTGCGATGAGCTTAGGCGATTTCTGTCAACGAACATACCGCCTGGCTTGTCTTTTCGCCCGCCTTCTGCGTCGCGGCAGCGGGCACAGAGCTCGACTATGCGCCCGCTGCCGCTCCTTGAAGGCGAGCGAAA
>JANQFI010000021.1 GCA_028277905.1 Chromatiaceae bacterium
TTTCGCTCGCCTTCAAGGAGCGGCAGCGGGCGCATAGTCGAGCTCTGTGCCCGCTGCCGCGACGCAGAAGGCGGGCGAAAAGACAAGCCAGGCGGTATGCTTGTTGACAGAAATCGCCTCAGATGGCATCGCGGCATTAGGCGCCCCGTGAGCGCGGGTTCAGGAGACGGTCGTGGTCAGAGCGCAAGCCAGCATCGAGATCGAGCGGTCGCCGGACGTGGTCTACGCCTTCATCGCCGAGGACTTCACGCGCAACTATCCGCGCTGGTCGCCGGAAGTGAAGCAGCTTCGAATAGTGACCAAGGGGCCCGTTCGCGTCGGCACCATCGCCCGGCAGGTGCGGGTCGATCAGGGGCGGCGCACCGAGTCCACCTTCAGAATCACCCACCTGCAGCCAGCGCAGCGACTCACGGTCCTGGGCACCAGCTTCCCGTTCCTGGTGGACTACCGGCTTGTTGGCGCGTCTCAGCATACCAGGCTCAGCTTCGTATTCGAGCTGCGCCGCATCGACCTGATGATGCGGCCGTTCGAGAAGCTGATCCGCGTGGCAGTGCAGGAAGGCGCCGAGCGTACGGTGCGCAATTTGAAGCGGCTGATCGAAGCGGAGTCTGCGGCGTCGGAAATAGCGCGCAGCCCGGCCTGACCCCGGACGTGCCGGTCGCGGCGCAGGCAGGCCACCGGCGTGAAAACAACCGTCGGCCCCCAGCCCAAGCAGCTGTACCGGCCGGCCTGGCGGAGATTGCAATGAACTTCGTCGTCGAGAAAGACCCCGGCATGATCCCCAGGGTCCTGGCAGAGATCCTGGACAATTGTGTGAACGGTGTCACTCTGTCCGACCCGGACCTCCCGGACAACCCCATCGTCTACGTCAACAGCGTGTTCGAGCGGATGACAGGCTTCTCCCAAGACGAGATCCTCGGCCGCAATTGCCGGTTCTTGCAGGGCGACGACCGCGAGCAACCGGCGATTGCCGAGATTCGTGCGGCGCTCGCCGAGCAGCGGCAGGTGGATGTCACCCTGCGCAATTACCGCAAGGACGGCAGCCGCTTCTACAATCGCCTCAGTATCCGCCCGCTGCTGGATCCGGAGGGCAAGGTGATCTACTACCTCGGCGTGCAGTACGACGTCACCGAGCAGGTGGAGGCGCAGCAGGAGATCGCCCGGTTGACGCAACTGCTCGGACAAGGGTGAGCCGCGGCGGGAGATCCGTCGCGCCCGCCGGGTGCTGCTCAGCTCGGCGCCGTCTCGTCCCGATCCGCCTCGGCCTGGGCCGCCTCCCGCGCTGCTCCAGAGGCTGCCCCCGCCCTGAGTGCCGCGAGCCGATCTGGAACTGGGCGCGCCGCCCAGTCGCCATGCCCCGGCCCGTAGAAGGCGGCATCCAGCAGCTTGAGGTCGTCCCGCAGCGGCGGTTCCACGCGCAGCACCAGCTGCGAGAGGTTGCGCGGCGGTGCCTCGGGCCAGCGCCAAGCTGCCCAAGCGAGCAGGGCAGCACGCGCGGCATGGGCGTCGACGGCCGCGTAGCCGTCCCGCACCGCGGCGATCAGTGCCTCCACCGCTGCGTGCGCAGACGCCGCCTCCTGCTGAGGCATTGGCAGGGGCGCAGTCGGTTCCTGCGGTGGATGGCGCCTGCGCGACCTCGCCCTGAGCGCGCGCCAAGCGAGCAGCGCCAGCGCCGGCAGGCCGATAGCCACTGCCAGCGCCATAGGCCAGCCGCTGCTGCGGGCAATCGCTGGACCGCGGCCGCCCGCCGCGGCGGGGTCCGCACCGGCGGGGTCGCGTGTCTCCTCCTCAGGTGGCTCGACCTGCCCCTGATCCCGCCCCCAGCGCGCCGCGGGGCGCCGGTCCGCGGAAGCGAAGGACGCGACCGTCAGGGTCCAGTCGGGTAGGGCCGCCCTGCGCATGGTGGACGCCGCGGTGTCCCACCAGTCGATGGACGGTCCCGGCAGCACGAAGCGGCCGGGCTCTGCGGCACTGATGAGGATGCGCTCGGCGCGGTAGCCGACCACGCCGTCGGGTGTGCGCTCGTTCCACAGCCGCGGTGGGTCGTCTCGAACCCGCAACTGGAAGGGGATTTCCACCGGAATCGTCGGCAGATCCTCGGCCATGCGCCCTTCCGCGCGCAACGTCAGCATGCGCTCGATGCCCTGCCCGGGCGCGATGCGTACCGCGCTGGGCCCGGCCTCGGTGAGCGTGACCCGTCGCGCCGGCAGCCAGGTCGAGGCGTCGGTCTCCGGCGGCGGCGCCGTCACGGTCACACCCAGCGGCTCGACCCTATGGCGCACCGGCGCACCGCCCGCGGGTCGCCAGGCGTCGAAGCCGAGCTCCGTGACTTGCAGTCGCCCGATGCGCTGCGGGAAGAGCGCGTAGCGCTGCTCGAACAGGTGGCGACCTTCGGCGCCTTGCGCGCGCCGGCTGCCGAGCGGCAGCATGCTCGCGCCGGCGGCGCGCGGCCTGAGCAGGCGCCCCACTGGCGCACCATCCGCCGAGCTGGCGCGCACCGTCAGCACCAGCTCCTGGCCTAGGACGGCGCGCCGTGGCGAGATCTCCGCGGTCGCCCTGATCTCCTGGGTTGCAGGCTCTGCAGGCGGCTGCCGAGCCCGAGCGGGCGCCGGCAGCAGCTGGGCTTGCGGGTTGGTCGCCGCTGCGACGGTCAGGGCCAGCGCCGGCGAGACCATGTCGCCGATGGCCAATGGAGGAACCGTCAGCGCGCCTGTGCGTCGGGGCACTAGGGTGAGCACTAGCTCGTGGCGAGCCTGGTGGCGGCCGTTGACGGTGCTGACCGTCTCCGCCCTGCGTTGCCCCAGGATGCGAAAGCTCTGCGCCAGGGGGCTTAGCTCCGGCGCGGCGGGCAGCGGCGCGTCGCTAACCAGGGTTAGGACCACCGGCTGCCCGGCGGCGACCGCGTCCACCGACAGCCGGGCGTCCAGGGTGGCCGCCTTTGCCGCGGTGACTAGACCAAGCCAGGCCCAGGCGACGGCCGCCAGTGTCCAGGCGTGCGCCCTTAGCGGCTTCACGCGGATGCCGCGAAGCCCGCGGTCGATGAACAGGCTCGGGCGGCCGGTGAGGCGGTCGTTGCGGCTCAGTAACCTGGCCTGGTGCAGACCCTCGGACGGGCCGCCGAGGCGACGCGGGTCGGCGGTGGAAAGCGCGGCGCGGGGCGGGTCTTGCGGCATGCGGAGGCTGCTCCCTGGACGGGTTCTGAGTATTCGGTGGCGATGCGCTCCCCTGTTGCCATCGGCGCAGGCGCCAGACTCCGAGAGGCTAGACCGCCGCCGCCGGTGCTTCAACCTAGAAAGCGCAGTCGACGACAGAGCAGTTGACCGCCTCCGCGTCAGGGAGAGCGACTTCGCTGGAGACGCTTACAGGCGCAGGATCGCTCAGCTGTTGGGCGGCGGCCGCTGCGGCCGCCAGTTCAGGCCCTGCGCGGCGCCTGGCCCGGTTACAACTCCTTGGGTCTCGGCAGGGACCCAGAGGTGAGGCGGCAAGGGGCGCCGCGATTCCTGTGGCGGCAGTTCTGTCGGATGTTCCGTGGTAATCTCGCCGCGTGCCCGCGCGGTAGATGTCCACAGGCACATGTCCACAGGCACATGTCCACAGGCACATGTCCACAGGCGCCGGACGGTACGACCTGCGTCGGCGCCCTCCTGAGAGCCAACGCCACAACCTGCTTGCCCCTGCCGCCACCCGCCCCCGGATCGCTGCAACCATGCTGGCCCGCTCATTTCCAGGAGATGGCAGACCGCGCCCTGCCATCGCCGGGCCTTGTGGCCCTGGCCCGTTTCCGGCCATCCCCCGCAGGTGCCGGAGCTGAGCCCGATGCATCTGCGTGCGAAGCTGACGCTAGCACTGGTGCCCCTAGTGGTGGTGCCGGTGCTCGCGCTCGGCTGGCTAACCTGGGAGTCGTTGCGGGACAAGCTGCATGGCGAGGCCGAGCGCGGCATGGAGACGGCCCTGCTGACGGCGGAGCAGTGCGTGACCGATTTGCTGGCCAACGCCAAGGCCGACGCCGCGCTGCTCGCCGCGGCGCCGGAGACCTTGAGCCTGTTGGCGGCTAGTGCGCGAGCGAGCGATCAACCGGATGAGCACGCGGCTGACCTGGCAGCACGGCGAGCTGCGGTGCTGCGGCTGTTCGAGCAGTATCGGGCGGCCTATTCGGACAATCTTGCGATAAGCCTCCTGGGGCAGGATGGCACAGTGCTGGCGCATACCGTCGCCATCGGCCTCCGCGCGGTCGGCGACCCGTCCGGATCCGCTGCGGCGGATCTCTTGCCGCAGGAGCGCGCCCGAGCGATGGGTGCGGATGCCGGCCCGCTGCCTGTCCGGCATCCCGTCTCGATACCGGGAAATGGCGACGAGCCGCCCGTGCAGGGCGTCCTGGCGCTGAGCCTGTCTTTGGCACCCTTCTATGCGCGCCTGAAAGACCCCTATGTCCGCTTCGGCGGGAGTCTTTTTCTGTTGCTGCCTGGCGGTCGGCTGCTCTATGCGAGCGATGGTGCATCAGAGCTGCCGGCAGCAAGGATGCCCGCCGGGCTGGCGGAGCTCGGCACCTGGCGCGTCGCGCGGCGGGTAGACTGGGCCGACCAGGCTAGCCTGGTGATGACAAGGTCCTTGCCGGAAGGTATCACCGCGGTCGCCGTACAGCCGCTGCGCGGTCTTGCCCATCCCCTGAAGCAGCTGGCGCTGCAGACGCTGGCTATCAGCGCTTTCGGTGGCCTGCTGTTGGTGGCGGTGCTGTTCATCTGGCTACACTGCTTGGTGCTGCGGCCGCTGGCGGCGTTGCGCAAGGCCGCGCGGGCCATTGGCGCTGGCGGTAGCTTGCCGCCGCTGACGGTGCGGGGCGACGACGAGCTCGGACTCCTGGCGTCGGACCTCAAGGACATGGCCGAGCGCTTGGGGCAGTACAACGAGCAGATCGAGCAGCTCGCCTTCTACGACCAGCTTACCGGTCTGCCGAACCGCAACCTGATTCGCGAACTGCTGGCTCAGCGCATCACTGCACCGCGGCGGGCCGATGAAGTGCTCGGGCTACTCTTCGTGGACCTGGACAACTTCAAGCAGATCAACGACAACCTGGGCCAGGCCATGGGCGATCGGCTGCTGGAGACCTTCGCCAACCGGCTGCATGCGCTGCTCGAGGCCGAAGGCTTGGACCACAGTGCCTTCCTGGCCCGCTTCGGCGGCGACGAGCTGTTGGTGGCGGCGGATGCGCTGCCGGGTGCTGCGGCGGCGGAGACCCTGGGGCGGCGTATTCTCGGGGTCGCGGCGGAGCCGTTCGAGCTCGGCGCCGGCCGCTATGTGGTCACGGCGAGCATCGGCGTTGCCCTGTATCCGCAGGATGCACAGGACCCGGACGGCCTGGTGCGCTCCGCCAATCTCGCCATGTATCGGGCCAAGTCCGAGGGCCGCAATCTGCTGCGGTTCTTCACCCGGGAGCTGAATGCGCGCTCGTCCGAGCGCCTGGATATCGAGCACCGTCTACGCCACGCCCTGGTGGAAGAACGGCTCGCGCTGCAGTACCAGCCCATCGTCGCGCTGGGCAGCGGTGAGCTGGTGGCCTGCGAGGCGCTGTTGCGCTGGCATGATGATGCGCTTGGCATGGTGTCGCCGGCGCGGTTCATTCCGGTGGCGGAGGAGAGCGGTCTGATCCAGGACATCGGCCGTTGGGTGCTGCGCACGGTGTGCGCGCAGATCGCCGCCTGGCGCGACGCTGGGCTCTCGCCCGTTCCGGTTGCCGTGAACGTCTCTGCCGCCCATGTGCAGCGCGAAGCGCTGGCGGGACCGGTCGCCGACCTGCTCGCGCGCTTCGAGCTGGAGCCGACCGCGCTCCAGGTCGAGATCACCGAGTCCGTGCTGATGGACCTGAGCCATGCCAATAGCGTCCGAGTGCAGGCCCTGAGTGACCTCGGGCTCGCCATCCACATCGACGACTTCGGCACCGGCTACTCGTCCATCAACTATCTGCGCCGCTTCGCCATCGACTGCATCAAGATCGACCGCTCCTTCGTCGCGAACCTCTGCGACCGCGACGAAGATCGCGCGTTGGCGACGGCCATGATCGCAATGGCCAAGGCGCTTGGGCTCAAGATCGTCGCCGAAGGCATCGAAGATGATGCCCAGCTGGCCGCACTGCGCGGGCTCGCATGCGACTTCGGCCAAGGCTACCTGTTCGCCCGACCCTTGGATGCCGACGCAATGGCAGGGTGCTTGCGCGCGCCACAGTTGCTCGCGCCGGGGCCGTAGGGGCTCCCGGCGTCGCGGGTCGCGGCTGGACCCCTGAGGGGGGCGCGCGCCCGCGCGCCCTCCACGGCCTCGTCCAGCGCCAGGCGGGTGACCGCCCCATCCTGGACGCAGGCCTGGAAGCGTGCCGGCCGCGGAGCTGGATGCCCATGCGAGCGATTCGGTGGAGACCTTCCTGCGACCCTAGCGCAGCAGTGCGAATTTCCCGAGACCGTCTCAGGTCGTAGTCGTAGTCGTTGTCGTTCTCGTGATCGCGGTCTCGACCCTGCGGATATTCGATTACGATTACGACAACGACAACGAGGGGATCCCGATTTCGAAACTTCCGCAGCAAAGCACTAGGCTGCGCAGCGACCCCAGGACGCCGTATCATCACTGCAATGAGCCCAACAAGCAGGAATCACCCTTACGATCTCCCGGTGGCTGGCGCCGGGACCGAGCGGCCGCCGCGCCGTCTCGGCACCCGGATGCTGGGTTGGACCCTGATGACGCTGACCCTGGGGCTGGTGTCCTGCCAGTCGCTGTTCGTGCTATGAGCGATGATCGAGAACAGTCCGGAGCGCGGCCAGCCGCTGGCGCGCGTCCGGAGCCGAGCGGAGGCGCCACGCCGGCAGAAACCGGCACTCGGCCGCGCGACTTCGGCAGGCTGCTCGCCAGGGTGCGCGACCTGGATCTGCACCTGGACCTGCACCGAGACCGGCACTGGGACCGGCACTGGGACCGGCAACGGGATCTGGGCGCGGTGCGTCGGTCTCCCGCGCTGGTCGCAGCGCCTCGGGCATCAACCGACCCGCGTCGGCGCCGCCGGCCCGGCGTCTTTGGTCTCTGGCTACTCTCGGTCCCGCTCCTGCCGGCCGCGGCCGCAGCACTGGCCTTCGGCGACTTCATCGGCTTTCTGGGAGACGCACTGGGCTGGGGCCTGGTCGGGCTCGGCGCCGTGCTGACGCGGCGCCATGCCGAGGCCGGTGGCGACGACGGGCTGGAGCGCCGTTTCTCCCGCCGGCTGCGGCTACCGCCGAAGAACCTGGGTGGCCTGTCCGTGGGCACAGGTGTCGCCGTGGCGGCCGTGCTCGGCGCTGGGCACGCGCTGCCCATGGGCCTCGTATTCGGCGCCCTGGCGGCGCTGGCCTTCCACCTGATCTACCGATTCGAGCCGCTGCTGGCAGGCGAGCGGCTGAGCGCCGAGGACCGCGAGTCCCGTCAGGTGGCCGAGGCCCTGGCGGAAGCCGAGGACAGGCTCATCACCATCGAGCGGGCGGCCCGCGCCATTGGCAACCCCGAGCTTCAGGCGCGGCTCGGGCGCATCGCCGCCGAGGGCCGTGGCATTCTCACCCAGATCGCCGAGCGCCCGTCGGATCTGCGCCGGGCGCGCCGCTTCCTAACGGTGTTCCTGGAGGGCGCCGAGCAGGTCTCCGACGGCTATGTGCGCACCCACCGCCATGCCGATTCCCCGGCGCTGGAGCAGAGCTTCCGCAACGTGCTGATCACCATCGAGGAGCAGTTCCGCCGCCAGCGCGAGCGCCTGCGTCAGGCGGACGTGCTCGACCTCGATGTCCAGATCGAGGTCCTCAAGAAGCAGCTGGAGCAGGAAGGTATCCGCTGAGGCGATTGCCGGAAACAAACAGACCGAATGGCGCAGGATTTTCGCTCGCCTTCAAGGAGCGGCAGCGGGCGCATAGTCGAGCTCTGTGCCCGCTGCCGCGACGCAGAAGGC
>JANQFI010000026.1 GCA_028277905.1 Chromatiaceae bacterium
TTGTCGCCTCCACCTTGTAGAACTGTAACCTCAACAGGGGGCGAAGACGAGCGACCCGTGCCAAGATATTCCGACGAACGCAAAGAGGCGGTGCTGCGCAAGATGCTGCCGCCGCACAACCGTGCGTTGGCCGAGCTGGCGGCCGAGGAAGGCATCAGCGAAGCGACGCTGTACAACTGGCGGCGTGATGCCCGCAACCGCGGCCGGCTGCTGCCCGACGGCGCCGCCGGTCCCGACGGCTGGAGTGCGGCGGACAAGTTCGCCGCCGTGGTCGAGAGCGCGGCGCTGAACGACGCCGAGGTGGGCGAGTATTGCCGCAAGCGCGGGCTGTACCCGGAGCAGATCCGGGCCTGGCGCAGTGCCTGCGAGCAGGCCAACGACTGGGCTGGCGAGCGCACCCGGCAAAGCCACGCCGAGCAGAGCGAGCTGCGCCGCCAAGTGCGCACCCTGCAACGCGACCTCCAGCACAAGGAGAAGGCACTGGCGGAGAGCGCGGCGCTGCTGGTGCTGTCAAAAAAAGCCGCGGCGATCTGGGGGGACGAGGACGCATGATCAGCACCCGAGATCGCCGTGAAGCCGTCGAGCTGATCGAAGAGGCGGTCGCCGCGGGCGCCCGCAAAGCCTGCGCCTGCGCGTTGCTCGGCCTGAGTGTGCGCACTGTGCAGCGCTGGACCCGCGAGGGCGACGTCGGCGAGGACCGTCGCCCCGGTGCCGAGCGCCCGACACCCCCCAACGCGCTGAGCGAGGCCGAACGCGGCGCAGTCCTCGCCATCTGCAACAGCCCCGAGCATGCCAGCCTGCCGCCGAGCCAGATCGTCCCGCGTCTTGCCGACCGGGGGATCTACCTCGCCTCCGAGTCCACCTTCTACCGCGTGCTGCGTGACGCCGACGCCCAGCACCACCGTGGCCGGGCCAAGGCCCCGCGTGCCCCGACACCGCCGCCGAGCCATACCGCCGACGGCCCCAACCAGGTCTGGTGCTGGGACATCACCTACCTGCCCGGCCCGGTACGCGGCATGTTCCTCTACCTCTACCTGATCGTCGATCTCTACAGCCGCAAGATCGTCGGCTGGGAAGTGCACGAGGCGGAAAACACCGAGTATTCCAGCGCCGTGATCCAACGCGCCGTGCTCGCCGAAGACTGCATCGATCAACTCCTGGTCCTGCACGCCGACAACGGCAGCCCGCTCAAGGGCAGCACGCTGATGGCCACCCTGGAGCACTTGGGCGTCATCCCCTCGCACAGCCGCCCGCACGTCAGCGACGACAACGCCTACGCCGAGACGCTGTTCCGCACGCTCAAGTACCGCCCCGCCTATCCGGCCAACGGCTTCGCCGACCTGGCCGACGCGCGGGCCTGGGTCCTGGACTTCGTGCGCTGGTACAACACCGAGCACCGCCACAGCGCGCTCGCCTTCGTCACCCCCGAGCAGCGCCACGCCGGCGCCGACGCCGCCGTCCTGGCGCAGCGCCAGGCCCTCTACGAGCAGGCCAGGGCCGAACACCCGCAACGCTGGAGCGGCGCCGTGCGCGACTGGAGCCGACCGGGAGCGGTCACGCTCAACCCGGCCGGCGCAGCGGCGCAACGGGAGATCGAGGCACAGGCGCCATGAGCATGAGCCTGCGCACGATGCCCGAACCTGCCCCGGCCATCCTTGGGAGGGAGGGAGCGAGCACCCTCTTGCCACCCGGGTGCTGCCCCAGCACAGCACTCGCCCTGGTGGCCATCCTCGGTCGGTCGGTCGCTTCGCACGCAGCCCGGCGCCCGCAGCCGCCCGCCGGGT
>JANQFI010000064.1 GCA_028277905.1 Chromatiaceae bacterium
CATCGCGCGAGCCGGCCCCTTCGCGCGCCCGGACGGCCCTGGCGGCGGTTGGCGGATCGTCACCGAGTTCAGCGTCGCCTACGAGGCCCACGAGTGCCCGTCCCACGACCTCGCCGGCTGGCGCCGCGAGCGGCTGCCGCAGCCGCTGGATGGAGTCATCGACCTGCCGCCGGACTTGGACTACGAGATCGTCTCGCCCGGCCACGAGAAGAAGGACACGGTGGCGCTTCCGCCGCCGCTGAAGCGACGCCCTGTGTCCGTTTACTGGCTGATTTGGTGTTGTCTCCCGAGTTCTTTCCCCGTCGATTTCCCACGCGGTTTCGAGCTGAAGCTGGCGGAGCTTCCCAGGCTGTTGAGTGCGGCGGGATAGAGGGAGGAGGTGAAAGAGCGTGGAGGGCTCGGTTGGCGCGGTGGGTTCTGAGCGCCCGACCGCGTTGCGCGCACGGCGAGCCGATGAGACGTCGTGTTGGCGACGGGCGGCGGCGCCCGTCGCGGCGAATTTAGAAAGGAAGCGGATCGTCGGGATCGAACAGATCGAGCTGCGAGGTGTCGACTCCCTGCTCCTCGAAGAGCAACTGCTGTATCTGTGTGCCGTAGACGCGCCAAAGCGACTCACCGAGCACCTCGAGCGCCTCATGTACCGCCAGCGCCTGCTCGGGCGTCCAGTGGTCAGGGAGTCGGCAGGTGAACAGCTCCTGAAGGGTGGTCATGGCGCCACCTCCTCGCGGGCGGTCTGAACATGATCGATCGACACCGTGCGGGCCTTGGCGATGGCGGCACTGGTGAGTGCATAGTGGGCCAGACGATTGACCTTACGCGGCAGGCCCTGGGTGGCCTGGAATAGCGCCTCGACCGCGGCTGGCTCGAACAGCTCCAGCGCGCCGGCGGCCAGACGCAGCCGATGCATCAGATACTCCGGCAGCTCCTCGCGCGTCAGTCCGGTCAAGTGATGGCGCACCACGATGCGCTGGGCGAGGGACTCGTGCACCGCCATCGCCAAGCGCCGGCGCAGCTCTGTGAGCCCCACCAGCAGCAGACACAGGCGATTGTCCGAATCCATGCGGTAGTTGGTCAGCAGGCGGAGGTCTTCGAGCACCTCGTTTCTGAGGTGATGGGCCTCATCGACGATCAGCACCGGGCGCTGCTTCGCCTCCAGTGTCAAGCGGGTGATCTCCGCGCGGATGACGCGAAACGCCGAGGCGCGGTTGCGCTCGGTCGGCAGGCCCAGCTCCCAGCCGATGGACTTATACAGATCCATCACATTGCCGGTCGAGAGCGGCACGTAGAACACCCGGTAAAGGCCTGGATGCAGCGCCGCGGCCACCTTGCGGCAGACCGTCGTCTTGCCGGAGCCGGCCGCACTGGTGAGCAGACCGATGCCGCGCAGCTCCAGGAGATGTTTTAGCCGCGCCTCGGCCTCGGCCAGCGAGCTGGAGGCGAACAAGGCGTCCGGTTCCGGCGTCCGATCGAACGGAAAGGCACTCAGGGCAAAGTGCGTGCAGTACATCAGCCGTCCTCCCCAGGATCGCCGCCGGTCTCGGGCGCCTGATCGGGCAATTCACGCAGCCGCAGCGCCGAGGGCGCCGGCGGCGGCGCCGGCGCGTCGCTGCTCAAGGTCCAAGAGGGGCGCTCGCGTTTGACGAAACAATTGGCGTAGGGCTGCACTGGGCTGGCCAGCTCGATCAGCTTGCCGCCATGGCAGACCCGCACCGCTCGCGCGGGCGGTGCCTCGGGGTCGAAGCGCAGCGTCACCTTCTCGCCGACCAGCGCCGCGTCGACCTCGTAGACCACGCCGTTGAGGCTCACGGTGCGATCCTTCTGCACCTTGCGCTCGGCCTCGAACAGAAAGACATCGGCCAGATCCAGCCCCGGTTCCGGGAAGCGCACGCCCGCTCCCGTCTGCGCCCACTGCTCCAGTGGCGTCGCGCCGTGCAGACCGCGATGGGGGCTGTGGTGATACTCCCCTTCGACCCAGGCCGCCAGACGACGATTGAGCGCCGCCAGGCTGGCGGTGTCCTCGCTTGTCAGGCGCGTGAGCAGGTGCGCGCGCACGCTCTTGAACCAGCGCTCGATCTTGCCCTTGCCCTGCGGGCGATAGGGGCGCGCATGGATTAGCGCGATGCCGAGCTTCGCGCACACCAGCGCCAGCTGGCGGGAGCGGTAACTGGCACCGTTGTCGACATAGAGGCGTTGCGGCAGGCCGCGCTTCTCGATGGCCAGTTTCAGCACTGGCAGGAAGCTGCGCGTATTCTCCGCCAGGGCAAAGGCGGCATGCGGGATCACCCGCGTGGCATCGTCGATAAACGCGATCAGGTAGGTCTTACGCTTGACCCGCTCACCAACCACCACGCTCGGTCCATGCATGACGTCGCTCATCCATAGCTCACCGGCGTTGGCGAAGGCGAAGCGGCGCCGGTCCTGATCCCCGGCCTCACCGACGGGCGTGTCCATCAGCCCGTGGCGGGCCAGCAGCCGGTGCACGGTCGAGGGTGGCAGCGGCAGCTCCTCGGGCACCTCGGGACACGTGCGCGCCTCGCGGATCACCAGTTGCACCGAGAGTGCGGGATTGCCCTCCTTGGTCGCCAGCAACACCTCGGCCACCGTCGCGGGCAGCTTGCGCACCTGACCACGATCGGCGCGCGGTTTCGGCAGCAGCGCCTCGAAGCCGCCGGCGCGGTAGGCCTGCAGCCAGTCGCGCATGGTCTCCACGGCCACCCGGGTGCGGCTGCTGAAGGGGATCGTGTAGTCACGGGCGGCCTTCTGCGCGAGCTGCGCATAGAGCCCTTTGCGCCCCTCGGGCCAGTGTACGAGGTCGGCGATCACCCCATAGCGAAACAGGGCGATGTCGTGGCGGCGTTGCTCATCGGGGTCGCTCATCGGCGGGACTCCAGGTGGCGCAGGCCCAGTGCCTGCCCGCGCGACCCTACGCCGGGCGCCCCGGCGGGTCCGCCCCCACAGGGTGTTGGCGCCCGCTCGAGCGGGCGCTCCCCGGCAGGCGCCGGGGGGCGAATCCGAGCGGTTTCGCCAACCGCGCGAGAAACACCTCGGCCATCCCGCGCAATGCCACCAGTACCTCAGCAACGCCCAGGCGTTCGCCGAACGCGCTCAGCGTTGGTGTGCAACCCCCAAAGCGCTCCGGCAGCAGTCCCTTGAGCACCACCAGCGCCGCGTGCACCGCCGCCAGGCGCCGTCCCAGCCAGCGCAGCGCGCCGGGCAGTTCAATGTCCAGCCGTAATGCGCCGCAGGCCGCTTCGCGACTGCGCGCCCGTTCGCCGGCTCTGACCACCGCCTCGACCTCGGTCAACGTCCCGCTCAGGCGCGCTGCCAGACAGTCCGGCAGCAGCGAGAAGGTGCAATGCCCTTGCGGGCAGTAGTAACGCGTAATCAGGGTCCCGGGCGGGGAGACGCGGGCATAGGTGCCGTGACGGGCGAAACGGCATCCGCCCTGCGGATGCAGCGGACAGCGCTCCAGTGTTGCTCGCTGCCAGCCTTTCGCTCTAACGTACTCCTCGCCGGTGTCCGCGTAGGCAAACCGCAGTTGCACCGGCTCCGGCCCGTCCTCGGCTGCAACCGGGACGGGCCACCTCTCTGATCAATCCAACCTCTGGCGATTGTCGCCGATGTCCCGAGCGACCGCCTACCGGTGGCGCTTCTGAGAAAACCGCTTCACCCCCAGACCACACTACGCCACCCGAGCTTCATTTCACCGCTGGATCAGTGCGCGCGATCCTCGACCGTGGTTTGCGGATCAGGAAGGGAAACAACA
>JANQFI010000116.1 GCA_028277905.1 Chromatiaceae bacterium
AAACAGACCGCCTGGCTTGTCTTTTCGCCCGCCTTCTGCGTCGCGGCAGCGGGCACAGAGCTCGACTATGCGCCCGCTGCCGCTCCTTGAAGGCGAGCGAGAATCCTGCGCCATTCGGTCTGTGTGTTTCCGGCAATCACCCAAGACGGGCGCACTCCAGCGCCGGGCCGCGCAGGCACGAAGCCGGGGCTACTTCTGCTCGAGCACGATGACGCCCTGCCAATCGGGCGGCGGCGGAGCATGACGGTAGCGGGCGCAGAGCCCCAGATAGAAGCGGCTGGGGCCATCCTGCGGAAACCGCTCCAATAGGGCCTGAAAGCCAGCTGCGGCGGGCTGCCAGCGACACTGGTGGAATGCGGCCAGCGCATCGGCAAAACCCTCGAGCAGCGCCCGCCGATCGGCATCGACGTCGTCCAGCAGCTCGTGAAGACGCAGGGGCGAGCGCTTGCCCACCGGCTGGAACAGCCCAAGCTCCCGGGTCGGAACGACCTGCTGCGAGCTCGCGACCTCGTCCGAGGCCAGGGTGTAGACACGGAGATGCTTGCCCAGATTCTCGATCCTGGACGCGGTGTTGACGATGTCACCGACTGGGCGGTACTCGAACCGATCGCCGGCACCCACATGCCCGAGCACGATTGCACCGCTGTGCAAGCCGATGCGCGTTGCCAACCGATGCTCCGGATGCGCAGCATTGAAGGCCGCCACGGCGCCCTGGCTCTCCACGGCCGCGCGCACGGCCTGCTCGAACAGGCGGCTGCCCGCGGTGCGGTCCGCCCATAGGGCCATCATCGAGTCGCCGACGACATTGGCCACCATACCCTGATGGCGCCGGACCGGCTCGAACATGATCTGGTAATAGCGGTTCAATAGGGTGCGCAGCGCCTCCGGCTCCATGCGCTCGGCGAGCTTGGTGTAGGATTCGACATCCGTGCTCATGCAGACGCTATAGACCTGTTCCGAGCCCGCGCCGATGGCGGCGAGGTTGCTCGCCAGATCGTCCACCACCCGCTCAGGGACGAAATGCGCGAAGGCCGAGCGCAGCCGCAGGCGCTCGTCGCGCGCCGCGACGTAGCGCAGGGATGAAGACGCCAGCAGCACTGTTGGCAGCTGAAACAGCAGCGGCCCCACCAGCGGCAACCAGAGCCCCCTGTGTGCGAACGACAAGACCGCGACGGCTAGCCACATCGATGCGAGGCCCGCCGCCGCCAAGATCGCGATCCATCCGCCCAGGCGCGCCAGAAGGGTCGCGAGCAGCAAAGCCCAGGCCGCAATGAGCAGTGCGCGCAGCGGCGCGGGCAGCGGCTGGACGTTGCGCTGCTCGAGCAGATTGGCAAAGGCCGTGGCAGCGAGCTCCACACCCCCGATTTCCCGACCGCCAGACTTGTTGAAGACGGTCCGGAAGCTGTCCTTCTGCTCCTGTTGGACGGCCTCGGTATAGCCGATGAACACGGCGCGATCGCGCAGTTGCGCCAGCACAGGCTGCGGCTCGGTGAGCAGCAGGTGATAGGGTAGGGTCGTCAACTTGCCGGCACCGCCGTAGTGATCCAGCGTCCGGCTGTGAGGCCCTCCATAAAGATACAAGAGGGCGCCGAGGCTGCGCCGCCCGAGCGGCGTCAGCTCCCCGGCGGGGAGCGCCGCAAGCCCCGCGCGCAACCGCGGCACGAGCTCCGGGTGACTTTGGAACAGCGTCCGAGTGGTGGCGGCCAGCAAGGCCACATCCGGCTCCGCGCCTCCGGGCGCGTGCCGCAACAGCCCGGCCGGCAGGCGGCCGGTGCTCTCGGAAGGCGTATCGGCCCCCGCCGGCGTATCCGTTAGCGCATCCCGCAACAGCGCCGCCCAGACCGGCCAGTCAGGAAGCGCAAACTGCTGCAGGGCCACGGCCGGCATGGTCGGCACATCGCCGGCATCGGGCTTGAACAGCCAGACGTGATCGACCCGGGCGCCCACGTTGGGCAAGGGAAAGGGGGCGAGGCCCGCCGCGACCTCTGCGAGCAGGGGTATCGGATCCCGGGTGCGCTGCAGATCCACCAGGACTTCCCCGTTCGCGCCGGACAATAGCTCGCGCTCGAGATACTGAAACAGGATCACGTTGCCGGCGCGCCGCGTGGCCTCGGCCAGGGCCCCATCCTGTCCCGGATCGCGGGCCTCCTCGAACATCAAATCGAAGGCCACGACCCGCACCCCGGCTTGGCGCAGCGCGTCGAGCAGGCGCGCATGCCAATGCCGCGACCACTTGCGCGGATTACCTGGGAGTTGCAGCGCCCGTGCCGATTCGCGTCCGATGCCGAGCAGCACCACCTCCCCGGGAGGCTCACGCTCACCACGCAGGTTGAACAGCCAGTACAGCCCGAGACCGGTCTCCAGACGCGCCAGGCTCGGGATGCCGCTCGCGATCAGACCCGCGATCGTCCCCAACAGCACTACCAGGGTGAAACCGCCCGTTCGGGCGAGCACCCGACGCCCTCGGCCCCTCGTGGCCCCGCGTCGATGACCAATCATGGTCGCAACGGGCATCTCCGGCCTGGCTAGGCGCCGTCGGCGCGTCCTTCAAGGCGATTTCTGTCGATGTTCATACCGACCGACCCAGGATTTCCGTTCGCCTAGGTTCTCGCGCGCCTTCAAGGAGCGGCGGCGGGCGCGCAGTCGAGCGCTGCGCCCGCCGCCGCAATGCAGAAGGCGGGCGAAAAGACAAGCCAGGCGGCATGTCTGTTGACTGAAATCGCCTAAGCCGCTTCATGCGCGTCTTCGGGTCGCGAATCTCGCGCAGGGCTTCGGGAGTCGGCTCGGTCGCCATGGCGGGGCTCCCCGATGGCATGCAGCTCCGGCGTCGCCGTCGCGCGGCACTGCGCTCAACGCCGGTCGAGATAGTAGCGCAGCAAGGACGCGGTAGAGGCGTCGTGCGCGGCCGTCACCCGCGCATCTTCGATCTCGCCGAGGATCACGCCAGCGAGCTGCTTGCCGAGCTCCACGCCCCATTGGTCAAAGGAGTTGATGCCCCAGACGACGCCCTGGGTGAAGATCTTGTGCTCGTAGAGGGCGATCAGCGCGCCCAATGTGTATGGCGTGATCTTGTCCACCAGGATGGTGGTCGTGGGCCGGTTGCCGTCGAACTGTCGCTGTGGCGCGAGCCGCTCGGCCTCTTGCGCGTCCATGCCGGCGGCGAGCATGACGCCGCGCGCCTCATCCAGGGTACGCCCGCGCATCAGGGCCTCGGTCTGCGCGAAGCAGTTGGCGAGCAGTTTGGCGTGGTGATCGCCGAGCGGATTGTGGCTCTTGATGGGGGCGATGAAGTCCGACGGGATCAGCTCGGTGCCTTGGTGGATCAGCTGATAAAAGGCGTGCTGGCCGTCGGTGCCAGGCTGGCCCCAAACGACGGGGCCGGTGGCATAGCCGACCCTTGTGCCGTCGCGGCTGACGTGCTTGCCGTTGCTCTCCATGTCGCCCTGCTGGAAGTAGGCTGGAAAGTGCTCCAGGTACTGGTCATAGGGCAGGATGGCGTGGGTCTTGGCGCCGGCGAAGTCGATGTACCAGACGCCGAGCAGGCCGAGGATGGCGGGCAGATTCCGTTCCAGCGGCGCCGTGCGGAAGTGCTCGTCCATGGCGTGGGCACCCTCGAGGAGCTCTTCGAAGCGCTCGAAGCCCACCGCCAGCGCGATGGGCAGGCCGATGGCAGACCACAGGGAGTAACGCCCGCCAACCCAATCCCAGAAGCCGAACATGTTCTCGGTGTCGATGCCGAACTCGGCGACCTTCTCCGCGTTGGTGGACACGGCGACGAAGTGGTTGCGCACCGCGGCATCGGAGCCCAAGGCGTCCACGAGCCAGCGTCGGGCGCTCTCGGCATTGGTCATGGTCTCTTGCGTCGTGAAGGTCTTGGAGGCAACGATGAAGAGGGTCGTCGCCGGATCGAGCCCCTGGAGCGTCTCGGCCAGATGGGTGCCGTCCACGTTGGAGACGAAGTGCGGCCGCGGCGCCTCGGACTGGTAGGGCCTCAGTGCCGTCGTCACCATCTTCGGGCCCAGGTTGGAGCCGCCGATGCCGATATTCACAAGGTCCCGGATGGGCCGTCCGGTGAAGCCCTGCCAGTCGCCTGCGCGCACCCGGTTGCAGAACCCACGCATCTGCCCCAACACTGCGCCCACGTCCGGCATCACGTCGCGCCCGTCCACCCGGATGGGCCGGTTCGAGCGGTTGCGCAGCGCCACGTGCAGCACGGCGCGACCCTCGGTGTTGTTGATGTGCTCGCCGGTGAACATGCGCTCGCGCCAACCCTCGAGGTCGGCGGCACGCGCGAGGTCGAACAGGAGCTCGAGGGTCTCGTCGGTAACAATGTGCTTGGAATAGTCCAGATGCAGACCGGCGACATCGGCGCTCATGCGGGCGGCGCGCTGCGGGTCGCCGGCGAATAGCTCGCGCATCTGGACCCGGGCCATCTGCTGCCAATGGCTAGCCAGCGCCTGCCACGCCGGGGTCGAATCGATGAGCGCCATGGTGCGTTCTCCCGAAATTGGAAGGTTGCGGGATTTGGTCGAGACACGAATAGGGGCGCTAAGCCCCCTTGTCCAAGTCCTTCGACATCACGGCAGCCGGTATATCACAGCCGCGGTCTCTGGCTCCATCCGAGCCGGCGACGACCGATGGGCCGGAGCCCGACGGGCGGAATCTGCTTGCATGGATCTGGCGTCCAGCTCGTCGTGCGCTTGCCGGCGCGGCGTCAACGACTGGAAGCTCGCGGCTTGTAGGATGAGATCCTATCGTGTACGGTGCGTCCTGTCGGCCGAGGCCAGGGCTTTCTGCGCGCCGGGCAAGCCCCCGATCGACAGCGGCATGCCCAATCGCCGACCAAGCCTCGACAAAGCCGGGACCGCGATGCTGCGACTATGGTCACAGATTGGTCATCACCGGTTGCCGGCCCCTGCAACACCTGATAGAAGTCCTGAGCTGAAGACAGCGCCAATCGGCAGTGACGCGAGATCAATGGCCGAGACCGACCCATCCAACGCCCGGGATCAGGGCAGCGGCCAGGATCGGCGCACCGCCGCCGTGCCCTTCCGTGTGCTGCAGCTGACCGACCTGCACCTGTTCAATGCGCCGGCGCAACGCCTGCTGGGGCAAGACACGCGGCGCACATTCGAGCTGGTGCTGGCACGGGCGCAGGCAAGGCACTGGCCGCCGGACATCATTGTGCTTACGGGCGATCTCGTGCACGATTCGGGGCGGAGCGCGTACAGGATACTCCGCCATCGCTGTGATGCGCTGGGTGTGCCCTATTACTGCATCCCAGGCAACCACGACCGTCTCGACCTGCTGGTGGGCCACCTGGATGCCGGCGCCGCCTCGGCGATACGCGTCGTCAATGCCGGCGCCTGGGACCTGCTGCTGCTGGACTCCACCATCCCGAACGAGGACGGCGGCCACCTGAGCGACAGCGTGCTCGCAGGCCTGGCTACCCATCGCAGCGCGGCGCATGGCCGACCGACGCTGGTGTTCCTGCACCATCACCTGCAGCCGCTCGGCAGCCGCTGGATCGACACCATGCAGGTGGACAATGGCACCCAGGCCCTCGCCGAGCTGGCACGCAATCCGCGGATCCGCGCCGTCATCTGTGGCCATGTCCACCAGGACGCCGAGCAGCACAGCCATGGCTTGCGGCTCCTGGCGACGCCCTCCACCTGCGTCCAGTTTCTGCCCGGCAGCGACGACTTCGCACTGGATACCCTCACCCCCGGCTACCGCTGGCTGGACCTATATCCCGATGGCCAGCTCGAGACGGGCATCGAGCGCACCGATGCCTATCCGGACCCGCTGACCTTCGTCAGCGGCGGCTACTGACTCGCGCGGCCTGGACAGGCACAGCGGCGGTGCCCCGATCAGCCGGTGGCGAAGCCGGCGATGGCCACCAGCTCGACCGTCTCGCAGGCAACATTGGTGACCTGCGCCTGGGGCGGGCCCCGCCGCAGCCAATCACACAGCTGGTGGACAGCCTCGGGCTGCCCGCAGGCCAGCACCTCGACGCGCCCATCCGGCAGGTTGCGGGCATGTCCGGCGATGCCGAGCTTGAGTGCCACCTCGCGCGCTGTGGCGCGGAAGAAGACGCCCTGCACATGCCCGGCTATGGTGCAGCGCACACAGATCCGATGGTCATTTGGATGCGGCTCGGTCATCGGTTGCTCTCCTCTGTGCCGCGGCGCCAGGCCGAGTGACCGCGGGGCTGTGGACGCGGCGGCGATGGCAAGGCTCGCTCAGCTCCCCGATCGGATCGCCTGCACACTGGACAGATGGGCGCCGGCGGGGACCCTCGCAGGGCACAGGGTGGCGCTGGCCAGCAGCAGGGCGGTCAGGGGCCCTGGGAGCAGGACCTGGGCCGAGCTGGTGGCGGGGGCGTCAGCGAGGCGGGTGCGAGGCATACGCATTGCCGGCGCTCCTCAGGTGCGCCTGAAATCGAAGCCAGGTCGAGAAACCACGTCGATTGTGCTGCGCCGGGAGCGCCGTTGCAATGCACGGGGCGCCTCGGATGAGCTGCGCCTGGGATGCTGCAGCGGCTGCCTCGACAGCCCCTTAGGCGATTTCTGTCAACAAACAGACCGCCTGGCTTGTCTTGTCGCCCGCCTTCCGCGTGGCGGCAGCAGGCACAGAGCTCGACTATGCGCCCGCTGCCGCTCCTTGAAGGCGAGCGAAAATCC
>JANQFI010000121.1 GCA_028277905.1 Chromatiaceae bacterium
AACAGACCGAATGGCGCAGGATTTTCGCTCGCCTTCAAGGAGCGGCAGCGGGCGCGTAGTCGAGCCCTGTGCCCGCTGCCGCGACGCAGAAGGCGGGCGAAAAGCCAAGCCAGGCCCTGCGTCTTTCGACAGCAATCGCCTACAGCTCGGTAGCCTTGATCCAGAGCACGGCGTCCTGTGACAGCTCCTTGCCCGCATGCTCCTTCACTGGCCCGGCGCCAAGGCAGGCGAAGCCCCAGACACCCGGACGCGGGAGGCCGAAGGTGAAGGTGCCGTTGGCGTCGGTGATGGCGACGATGGCGGTACCGGGCACCGGACGCTTGGTATCTTGGCCGAAGGCGTTGCCTTCCAGGTCGATGTCGGTGTTGATGAGCTCGACCTCACACTCGACGCCGGCAGCCGGCTTGCCATCGGACAGTAGCTGGCCGGTGAAGCTGCCGCCGGCGAAGGCCTGGTAGGGCTTGTTCAGCGGGACGATCTCGGTGGCGAGGCCCAGCGGCTTCTTCCAGCCGGTGGGCACGCCGCCCTTGTTGATGATGGCCTTGGTGAGCTGCTGGATGTAGATGTCCTCGGATTCCTCGAGGTACGGGGCGGGTACCAGCGCGAAGATGTAGTCGCCGTTGCGCTTGATGCCATAGGTCGCCTTGTAGGCATCTGCGGGCTCCTCTGCCCTGCCCTGCCACTCGACCGCCGTCAGGGAATCCTTGAGGTCGGTCTTCTCGCCCTTGAAGACGACGAAAAACTCCTCGGGCTCGCCCATGTCCATGATGTGACCGTTCTCCATCGGGTGCCCAAACACGAGCGCGAGCTCGATGTCGCCGGGCTTCTCCAGCATGAGCTCAGGGGTGTACAGGAGCTGGAAGTGGGCCTGGGCGCTGTTGGACAGGCCTATGGCGATGCTGGCGGCGAAGGTGGCGGCGAGGGTGGGGACCAACTTGGCCGTCTCGGGCGGTGCGGACTGCGTCATCTTTGTGCTGTTCCTGGGTGCCGGGGGCTTGCCCCTTCTGCTGCATGATCACTCGACGATGTCGCTGCCGTCGACGACGGGCAGGGCGACGCTCGCGGTGCAGGAGCCGTCGGATGCGTGGAGGCCCAGCGGTGCCGAGCAAGGTCGAGGCGGCGCGCTCGACGCGGAGCTGGGGCAGCAGGCTGAGCCTCCTGTCGGTTCCGGTTGGCTTATGGAGCTCGTCGCGGGCCGGGCGTCTGGGTGCCGCTTGGACGCTCGGGTCGTAATGGTACACAGAGGATAAGGAAAATTTCGAGCAGGTCATTGGCGCTGCTGACCTTCCTCCTTCCGGCCGTCGGGCTGCCGCTGCCCGACGGCATCTTCCAGACGGCATCTGCCCGACGGCGTCAGGGTGCGCCAGGTCGCCGCCCAGCGCCTGCTGGCCGCCTCGGTCTCGCGGATTGCTCGCGACACCGAGTCGGATCGGGCCTAGCCGACGCATGCAGGCGATGCTCTTCTCAGCCGGCACCCACGGACCGGCCAGATCGATGGTCGCCGCATCGAAGGGCGCCGCGGCGACCCGATCACCATCACGGAACCGGCCGATCTCCCGCCACTCGCCGCACAGGGCCGCGCGGAATCATGCCGGCTTGACCGCCGGCGATGCTGGGCTTAACATGCAATTGAGAATCGTTATTGTTACTGATCCAGCCCTGCCAGCCGACCCAAACCCCGAGCCCGCTCGGGACCGAGGCTAGCCGGGTGCTTCCCATTCACCAGTATCGGCCGCGCCGATGCGCAGGAGACACAGGCATGTCCGTCAGCACGCTGAGCCCGGCCCGCCCGGCTACGAATCGCTCGCCTAAGCTCCCAAGTCGGCCCTCGGGAGGGCCCCGCAGTGGGCTCAACCCCGGCGAACCGCGGGCGACCGCCGGCCCGCGACAGGGGACCGATGTGCAAGCCGCAGCTGGGGGCGGCATCGGGGGGCTGCGGTTCGGTGGCCACTGGTTCGAGCTCCTCTCAGATCTGGGCATGCTCGGGAGGGTGCGGCTGGACTTGGCGACGGCCAGGGTGAGCTTCGCAGACCGTCTGGATATCGCGGCGCTACGGGTAAACGGCAGCCTGGGCACCCTGACGGGGGTGGAGCAGTCGCTCAGGCTGTTGTTGGATCGGTGCTATGCGCTGGCCACCTCGACGGCGCGCGATGGGCTCTGGGTCGAGGACGACCTCCGCCGGCCGCAATTGTGCCTGCGTCCGCTGACGCCGGACGGCGATTGGCTTTGGCGCTTGGTTCTGGATGGGGTTTGCGGGGCTTCCGGGCGCATCGTGCCGCGGCGGGAGTCGGCGCCGGCCCCTGTGCTTGGCCCCCTGCAACGCCACCCCTTGGCCGCACTCCAGGATGCTTGCGACCAAGCCGACGCGGCCCCCGGCTTTCGGGATACCGCCGAGCTGACAGGCCAGCTCGAGCTGCAACCGGCGCGGATGCGTCGCGAGGCCGGCGCCGGCGCCGAGACCGACACCGCCGTGGATCCGGCGTTGATACCCTGCGCATTGCGGAACCTGTGTGAGGAAGTCTTGCCGCTGGTCGTCACGGTCGGTTCGGATGCGCTGGTCCTGCGCCGCCAAGTCGCCTTCTATGCATACGATTATTCGCAGGGCAGGGCGCAGCTCCAAGGGGCGGAAACCCGCTTGGAGATCGACGCAGCGGCCATCGACAGCGCCTGGGTCGTCGGCAGCGGTCGGCACGGCGGGAGCGGGCGGCAACTGCGCCTCTATGATGCCGACGGCCGCGCGCTCGCCATTATCGGTGCGGCACCCAGATCCTACCGAGGTGGCAGCGACGGCGTTTCCGAGTCCTGTGGCTGCCCCGAGCCCCGCTTCTGGCGCTCACTGATGAACGCCTTGGTGAGCTGATCGGCCGTCGGCCACCCGCAGCTGCGACCCTGCTCTGACCCACGGCCCGCGGCAATCTTCGGGTCCAGGATCATTCGGAGAGGGTATATGGCCCGTTCCACCTTAGATCGTCGGCACGCTGCTTGGCATGCTGCTGCTCGGTGACGAGCACAGCATTGCGAGCGCGGGCGCGGAAGCTGGGCCGAGCCCGCAGCTCGTGCCTACCGAATGTGTACGCATTGCCGAGCCGACAGACGCCCCCTGACCGGCGCGCGCGACGCCTGGCAGGTCGGCAGCGCTCGGTATAGACCGGGCATCTCGCCAACCCTGACTCGCGACCTGTTTACAGACTATACCGGAGCCCTCGCGCTCGACGGTGTGCGGCGCCTCTGCCGGAGGCGTCCGACGCGCTGGCCCGTTGCGCAGGGGAACGCGCATTGGCCTGCGTCTTCGATCGCGGCATCATATGACGAGACCGTGCCGGCAGCAGAGCATTGCGAGTGGAAAGGCTGCGCAATCCGATAATCGCACTAAGGCGATTTCTGTCAACAAACATACCGCCTGGCTTGTCTTTTCGCCCGCCTTCTGCGTCGCGGCAGCGGGCACAGAGCTCGACTATGCGCCC
>JANQFI010000126.1 GCA_028277905.1 Chromatiaceae bacterium
CAACGCGCACATAGAACGACTATGCACGCGCTGCCGCTTCGCGAAGGCGGACGAGAATCCTGCGCCATTCGGTCTGTTTGTTTCCGGCAATCGCCTTAATCAGATGCGCATCGTGAAATGCGCGCCATCCTCGCGCCACTCGGTCCGGATCGGACCTGCCGGCGGGAGGTACCCTCTTGCGAGCATACCGCCGTGCGCCTGTCCGCCGCGGCGCCCATCACGAGGATCGAAGCCATGTCCGCCACCGCAACCCCGATGCAGTACCTCGACAAGGCCATGAACAGGCTGCACGACATGGGCCTCGCCCCCACGGAGCAGTCCAGCGTCGATGATCCGATAATCGCCCTGCTGGACCGCATCTCCGGCTTCGACGAGGCGCGCGTGACGGCCATCGCGCGCACCCTCGCGCAGTCTTCCAACTTCAATGAGGTCGTGCGCGAGCAGGTGCAGGCGCTGGAGATCGGCAGCCGCTACGAGCAGATCACCGAGGCCTTCAACAGCATCCGCGACGACGCCAAGACGATGGTCGACCAGCTGGAGGATGGCAAGATCGACACCTTCGAGCGCATGTCCAACATCTGGATGAAGGCCACCCGCGGTGACATCGCCGCCCGCTTCGATAAGATCAAGGACAGCTATCTCGAGGTCACCGGCTCTACGAGCGAGCAGGTGCAGCGGGAGCAGCGCATCCTCGGCGCCTATCAGGACTTCCGCGGCGCCATGAAGCAATCCGAGGTGCTCGCGCTGGAGGTCCTCAGCAAGGCCGAAGCCGAGCTTGCGGCGGCCAAGGCCCAGGTGGACCAGGCGATGCAGGCCGTGGAAGCCGCAAGCGGCGGCGACGCCGCCGAGCGCGCCCGGCTGGAATTGGCCCGCGACGAGCGCGTACGCGACCTCCAGGACGTGGAGAAGCGCTACCAGATCGCCAAAGACCTGTCGGACAACATCACGGTGTCCTATAGCACCTCCGAGGTGGTGATGGCACGCCTGCAGCAGACCACGAACGCCAAGGAGCGCCTCTACCAGCAGGCGGTGAGCTTCTTCACCACCAACGAGACCGTGCTGACGGCGCTCACGGCATCCTTCAGCGGCCTATTCGGTCTCGGCGAGACCACGGCTACGGTCAACGCCATGAACGAGGGCGTAAGCCGCTCGCTGGAGGTGCTGGCGGAGCTTGGCGGTCAGGTGCAGGAGGCCGCGGTCGAGGCCGGCTATGGCCCCAGCGTCCGCGCCGAGTCGGTGAAGAAGCTCGTGGATTCCGTGGTGAGCTACCAGACGCACTCGCGCGAGATCATCGAGGAGATGCGCAAGGCGTCCACCCGCAACGCCGAAGAGATCCGGGACGCGGTGGAAGATGGCAAGCGGCGCATGGCGCGGCTCACCGAGCAAGGTAGAGGCTTGGTCAGCGCGCAATGAGCGTCGGCAAGGCCGATCCGGTGGCGCCCGCCCAGCCCGGTGCCTCTCGGCCCGGCGCCGGCAAGCCGCCGCTGGACGACATCATGCTTGCCATGGACGTCGTCGACACGCTGCGCCGCAAGGAGCGGCTCGTCCAGCGCGAGCTGGACAGGGGCGAGCGCGAGCGGGCGCTGAAAGAGCGCCTGCGCAAGATCTACGCCGCTCAAGGGCTAAGCGTCAGCGATGCCATCCTGGACCAGGCCGTGCGCGCCCTGGAGGAGGACCGCTTCGTCTACAAGCCGCCGCAGCCCTCCCTCGGCGTCACGCTGGCACAGCTTTACGTCAGCCGCGGCAGCTGGGGCAAGTGGGTGCTCGGCGCCCTCGTTGGGCTCACGCTGCTGCTGGTCGCCTGGCAGATGCTGGTGGATGCACCGCGTGCCGCGCTGCCTGGGCGGCTCCAGGCGATGCACGCAGAGGTCATCGGGCTCGCAGTGGAGCCGGATGCGGATGCCCGCGCCGACCGCCTGCTGGTGGCCGGCGAGCGGGCGCTGCGCGACGGTGATACGGCGGCGGCCAGGGCCGCGCTGGAGGCGCTCGCGACCCTGCGCGTGCAGCTGGAGGCGGACTATGACATCCGCGTCATCAACCGTCCCGGCGAGCGCAGCGGTGTCTGGCGCATCCCCGGCGCCAACCCGAGCGCGCGCAACTACTACCTCGTTGTCGAGGCCATCGGCCCCCGCGGACAGCCGCTGAGGGTGCCCATCACCAGCGAGGAAACGGGCGAGACCGAGAGGGTCGACGCCTGGGGCCTGCGCGTGGACGAGGCCACCTTCGAACAGGTCGCCGACGACAAGCGCGACGACGGCATCATCCAGGCGGACCTGGTGGGCCGCAAGGCCGCCGGGCGGCTCACGCCCGAGTACCGGCTGCCCACCACTGGTGCGGCCATCACCCACTGGTAGGGAGGACGGCAGGCGATGATGAGCGGGATGCAGGCGATGGCGGAGCTGGCCGACCTCAGGCGCCGGCAGCAGGATGCGCTGAACCAGTTGGACGGCCAAGCGGAGTCCCTGCAACAGCAGCACCGCGACCTGCTGCGCCGCCGCGGCGAGCTGCTCAAGGCCCTGGCTCTGGTGCACATCGACGTGCTGGACGACGCAGACCTCGCCGGACGCCTGGATGCTGCGGAGGAGCGGGTGCTGGAGATCCTGCGACAGCGCGATACCGCCCTGGCGGGCCTGGCGAGCCAGGTGCAGGCGGCCGCCGATGCCGGGGACGAGTTGGAGCGCGAGCGCGAGCGGTTGCGCGCCGAGCTGGAAGCGGCCGCCGAGCTTCTCGACGACGCCGAGGCCGCGGTGCAGGCCAAGCTCGACGCCGACCCCGAGTACCGCGCCCAGCGCGAGCGCACCGAGGAGGCGCAGCGCATCGCCCAGCACGCCGAGGCCAAGGCCGCCGACAGCGAGCGGGAGGAGCAGGCCAAGGGCGCCGCCTACCGCGACGACCCGCTGTTCATGTATCTCTGGCGGCGCCGGTTTGGCACCACCGAGTATCAGGGCGGTGGCTTGATCCGCTGGCTGGACGGCAAGGTGGCCCGGCTCATCGGTTACGACGACGCCAGGCTCAACTACCGCCGGCTCGCCGAGATCCCGCCGCGGCTGCGCGAGCACGCTGGCGCCCGCCGCACCGATGCCGATGGCAAGCTCGCCCGGTTGCGCGCGCTGGACGAGGCCGCCCGCGAGGCCGCCGGCATGCCGCGGCTGGAGGCCGAGCGCGACGCCGCACAGCAGCAGGTGGACGACGTCGAGGCCCGCATCCAAGCTGGCGACGCCGACCTGGCAGACCTGATGCAGCGCCGTGCCGCCATCGCCGCCGGCGAGGATGAGCATACGCGCCGCGCGGTCGAGGAGATGGTTGCCGTCCTGGAGCGGGATGACCTCGCGAGCCTGAAACGCGATGCATTGCAGACGCCGTTCCCCGACGACGATCGTATCGTCGCGGAGCTTGAGGAGCTGGAGCGCCAGCAGCGCAGGCTCGGCTTCATGCTGGACAGCCTCAGACAGAGCCGTGCCAAGCAGCAGGAGAGGCTGGAGGACCTGGGACGGCTGCGCCGCGACCTCCAGCGCGAGCGCATGGACCGTCCTGGCGGCAGCTTTGGCGACAGCGCCCTGGTGACCATGATGCTGGCCAATTTCGTGCAGGGCATGCTCGACCGCGATGCCCTGATGCGGGTGTTGGAGGAGCAGTATCGCTACCGCCCCCCGCGCACCGACCCGAGCTTCGGCTCTGGCGCGTTCGGCCGCGGCTCGCCCTGGGGCGGCGGCCGGGGCTCAGGTGGATTTGGGGGCGGCTTCGGCGGCGGCTTTGGTACCGGGGGCGGTTTCGGCGGCGGTGGTGGTGGCTTCCGTACCGGCGGCGGGTTCTGACTGTGGTCGCCGCGGCTCAGATCCAGGCTTGGGCGATTTCTGTCAACAAACAGACCGCCTGGCTTGTCTTTTCGCCCGCCTTCTGCGTCGCGGCAGCGGGCACAGAGCTCGACTGTGCGCCCGCTGCCGCTCCTTGAAGGCGAGCGAAAATCCTGCGCCATTCGGTCTGTT
>JANQFI010000172.1 GCA_028277905.1 Chromatiaceae bacterium
ATGTCGATGGTGCCGCCGGCGATGCCCCAGCCCCAGCCGTCGCGCAGCTTCTGCTCCAGCGGGAACTCGGTCGAATAGCCGTAGCCGCCCATGAGCTGCAGGGCCGTGCTCGTCACTTCGCGCACCATCTCGTTGGCGAAGCACTTGGCGATGGAGCTGTCGGCGATGGAGGGCAGGCCCTTCTGCGCGTTGACCACCGCGCGGTAGAGCAGCAGCCGTGCGGCGTCCACCTTCATCTTCATCTCGGCGAGCTTTAGCTGCACGGCCTGGAACTCGACGATCTCCTTGCCGAACTGCTTGCGCTCCTGCACGTAGGTAAGCGCTTGATCGAGCGCCGACTGGGCGATGGCCAGGCTCATGGTCGTGTTACCGCAGCGCTCCAGATCGAACGCCTCCATAAGCTTGCGGAACCCGCCCGCCGGCGTAATCAGGTTTTCCTCCGGCACCTCCACATTCTCAAAGAACATGTCCGCGCTCGGAATGCCGCGGAAGCCCATATGGTGCTCCGGCTTGCCGAAGGTGAAGCCGTCCCGGTCCTTCTCCACCAGCACCGCGCCGATGCCCTTCGCACCCGGGTCGTCGGACATGCGGGCATAGACCACATAGGCGTCGGAATGGCCCGCGCCGGAACACCAGCGCTTCATGCCGTTGATTGTGATCTTGCCGCCGTCGACCTTCGCGGTCGTCTTCAAATCGGTGAGGGCGCTGCCCGCATCCGGCTCCGACATGGCGACGGCGACGATCATCTCACCCGCGCAGACCTTCGGCACCACGCGCTCGCGCAGCGGCTCCGGCGCGAAATGGGAAATGGCGAGGATAGGCCCGAAGCTCGACTCGAAGATGGGGAAGGCGACCGACGGGGAAATCTTCGCCACTTCCTCCAGCACCAGCACCGCGTCCAGATGGGTCATGCCGCCGCCGCCAAGCGCCTCGGGGATGTTGGTGCCAAGCAGGCCGAGCTCCGCGTAACGCTTGATGACATCGCGCGGCGCGGGCTCCCCGGTCTCTTCGATCTTTTGCGCGATCTTCGGCAACTCGGCCTGCGAGAACCGCCGGACCGTGTCGACCAGCTGCTCCTGTTCCGAACTCAGACTGAAATCCATTTGCGGCTCCTTTTTTGTGATTATTTCGCCTTTGACGCCCAGT
>JANQFI010000214.1 GCA_028277905.1 Chromatiaceae bacterium
CCTGATACCAGGGATTGGTGCGCCCGCCGGAGGCCAGCAGGCGGGTCTCCATCCACTCGGCGCCCAAAGCGTGCGCGCCGTGCACCAGCAGCGACCAGAGCTCGATCTCGGTCATGCCGGGCTTGAGGGCCTCGTGCATGCGGGCCATGCCGGCCTCGCAAGCGGCGATCGCCACCAGCATGCAGTCGATCTCCTCCGGGCTCTTGACGGCCCGGGCGGTCTCCATGGCCGGATCGGCGTCCACCAGGTCCAGGCCCTCGCGCTCCAGCGCCCGAATCCCCGGAAGGCCGAGGCGGTCGATGGCGAGGCGCATGTTGCCGCCGCCGTGGCTGCGCACCAGGTCGGCGATCTCCGCCGCCATGCGGCCGGCCGCTTCTTCTGTCCTGTCGCCCTTGGTCTCGAAGTAGCAGGAGATGGCCGGGCGCCGCTCGTCCACGGTCTCCGAGGCATCGACCGGGTTGGCGCTATAGTAGCTGTCAAACAGCACCACCGGGCCCGCGGCCGGCACGAAGGCGTAGCGCTCGGCGGCGTGCAGGCTGTAGACCTGCATGTTGCGGGTGCCGGTGGCGTAGCGGATGTTCAAGGGGCTGTAAAGCAGGCAGGCGGCATAGTCGCGGGCGGCGAGCTGCGCCCGGACCCGATCGAGCCGGTAGCGCCGCAAGGCCGGCATGTCGATCAGTCGCTCGTAGTCGGTGACGCTCGTGTTGGGCGTCTTGCGGCTGCGGTGGTGACGGTCTGCTTGGGTCATGCTCCGCTATTTTGGTCTCTGCTCGCTCGACTCGTCCATGAGAAAGGGGCCCGGCAAAGGCCGGGCCCCGAAGTCGCGTTATGGGTTCGCGTGCTCTGACTTGCCCGCGCGATCAGGCAAACCACCAGCGCTCGATGCCGCGATTGCCGTCGAGCGCCCAGTTGCCCGACAGCTTCTCGTCGTGCATGACGTTGCTGCGGTGGGCGTAGACGTAATTGCGGAAGAAGGGAATGATGGTGCCGCCTTCGTCGCGCAGGATCTGCTGCATTTCGAAGTACATCTCGGTCCGCTTGGTCTCGTCGAGCTCGGCGCGCGCCTGGAGCAGCAGCTCGTTGAAGCGCGGATGCTTGAAATGCGTCTCGTTCCAGGCCGCGTCCGCCGCGTAGGCCAAGGAGAACATCACGTCCGGGGTCGGCCGCTGGCCCCAAGAGACCAGGCTGAAGGGCTTCACCAGCCAGACGTCGGACCAGTAGCCGTCGTTGGGCTCGCGGACCACGTTGATGTCGATGCCGGCCAGCTTGGCGTGCTCGCGATAGAGCACCGCCAGGTCGACGCCGCCCGGCAGGGGCACCTCGGAGGCCGAGAAATCGACCTTGAGACCTTCCATGCCGGCCTGCTTCAGGTGCCACTTGGCCTTGTCCGGATCGTAGGTCCGCTGTTCCAGGCCCCCGGCATGATAGGG
>JANQFI010000246.1 GCA_028277905.1 Chromatiaceae bacterium
ATCGATTCGCAAACACCTGCCGGTACAGGCCCTTATAAACGCGCTCGTCACCTAGGCTGTCGTAACGCAGCGTTATCCGGGACGATGCCGCTGTCTCGAATTGCGGGTGGCGTTAACCGACTACCCCCTTTCGCAATGACGGCGTCGGGTGATTGCGGCGACGAGCCGGCGCTGCGGGCAGATGCGATCCGTTCAGCGCGTTCTGCGCGGTAATCGTCCAGCGCCGCCTTGATCTCTTGCATCCGGCGTGCTGCCAAGGGCGCGCGCTCGCTGATGGGCACGCACATCGGCCCGAGGCAGTTCGGTGTTGGACAGTTGCAGCACGTCTCGCAGCGCACAGAAGGCTTGCCAGCCTTCCTCCAGTCGGGCGACGGCGCCGGCGAAGCGTATGTCCCGATCGCAACGGCGCACGCGGGTCGCAAGGTGCTCGCGTGCGCGCCGCTCGGGCAGCGTGCGTGATCCCGTCACCCAGTCGCGGGCGCGTTGCAGTGCCTCTCGGCAGCGCTGGAAGAATTCGAGATGCACCAGGGCAACGGGGTAGCGCGGGTCCTTGCTGCCATCGTCTTCGCGGATCCACAGGCTCAGGGCAGAAAGGTCTTCGCGGACCACGCCCTTGCCGAAGCGCCCGGCATGCGGCCTTGTCGCGGGATCGGCGCGCAAATCCCGCAGTAGTGCCCGCACATCGGTGCGGACGTTGCTGGACTTCAGCAGCTTTCGCAGCAGCGCATAGGGCTGCTCGAAGAGCTTCTTGCCCACCGCCGCCAGGACATGGCAGTGGCAAATCAGATCGGCGACACCCCTCTCGCGCAACGCGGCAACCGCCTTGGCCCCGGCCGTGCCCATGTCGCGGACAGTGGCGATGGGATCCCCGAACAGCCGGGTCGTCTTCTCGACCAGCGCCCGGAGCATGATCCTCCTGCTCCGAGGCGATGCGCCCGGCAACCAACACCCAGCTCCGCCACCCGTCCATACAGACGAACAGCCCGCCTGTGCCGTGCTCGCAGGTGGCGTCGAGGTGCAGCGGGTAAGCGTCTGCGCGGGCCGTGCGCAGCGGCGGGATCCGCGCCATGTGCAGCGCCTCG
>JANQFI010000254.1 GCA_028277905.1 Chromatiaceae bacterium
CAGCACCACGAAGAGCGCGCCGAGGAACCAACCATAGAGGCGCACCGGCCGGCTCGCTGGCCACAGCACCGCCGCCAGCACCAAGGGCCACGCCAAGTGCGCCGAGGTCAGCAGCTCCGACACGCCGGAGAAGTTGATCTGATGCAGGGTGAGCCAGAGCAGCGGAAATAGCAGCAGCGCCGGTGCGCTGCGCCGCACCATGAGCCAGCAGGCGAGGAGCGACTGCACGGGCAGCGCCACGTAGCCCAACGAGAAGGCGTGGCGCAGCAGCATCGGATCGTCCGTGAAGCGGGCCGCGAGCATGCCGGGTAGTTGCGGCAGCAGCGCGCCGACGCGCATATTCGGCACCACGAATGCCTCGTCCGCGGCAAGCTTGAACCAGTAGTAGGCACCGTCGCCATAGAGCGGTAGCCCCATCAGCGCCGCGACGCTGTAGCCAGCGGCGATCGCCAGGAGCCATAGATCCAGGGCACGACGACCGTCCATATCGACAAGCCCGGCGATGGTTTGCGGCGCGGTCATTGGGGGGTGCCAATGGGTTTGCAGGTCCGCGGACCGCGGCGCCACCCATCGGCACCGACGCAGAAATCGATCAGCCGCGCGCGCCAGATCCCGGTAACCGCGGTTCTGCGGTTGCCGAGCACAGCGTCAGACAATAGGCATTGCAATGGGCTGCCGGTGCAGGTCGCGCGGCGTGATTTCCGAGTCGGTCCCTGTGCGGTCTACGGCTCCCGGTTGCGTCGCGGCTTGCCGCCGATACGCTTGATGGCCAGCGGCCGGCCGCAGACGCGGGTCTTCTTCAGGTGCTGGAAGATCTCCGTGGGCATGCCCGCAGGCAAATCCAAGGTGGTGTGGTCGTCGCGGATATCGATGCGGCCGATGTAGCGGCCCTCGAGCCCGGCCTCGTTGGCGATGGCGCCGACAATATTGCCGGGCTTGACGCCGTCATCGCGGCCTACCTCGATGCGGAAGCGCTCCATGCCCGCGGCGGGCGGGCCGACCCGGTGCTCGCGCTCATCTGGCTGGCCGCCATCGCGGGGGCGCCGATCCGGGCGTGCTGCGCGCCGCAGGCCAGGCTGGTCAGGCCGGTCTCGTCTCGCGTCGCTCTGGCCGTTACGCCGGTGGTCCTGCCTGTTCGCGCGGCGGTCGTTCCGCCTCTGGGTACCATGGGGCGCATCGCGCTCGGCGTGCTCCCGCACGCGAACCCGCACCGGCACGGCTGCGGTGTCGTCACGGACCCTGTGCGCCGGTGGCAGCTCACGCTCCATGGTCTCGGGCCGCGCTGGCGCATCCGAAGGGCGCCGGCGGGGCTCGCGGTGGTCACGCGATCGATCCTTCTTCGAGCGCTCAGGGCGACGCGCATCGCCGGCGTCGCGCCGCCAAGGTCGCTCCCGCTCGGGCAGGCCGCTGCGGCGCTCGCGATGCGGCGCAGGGTCGTCTCGGTCCTGCCACTCGCCGTGACGCTGCTGGCGGAAGTCCGGGTGGCCGCGGTCGCGCTGCCGGTCACGCAAGCGCGGCCGCTCCCGGTCCCCGCCCCGCTCCTCTCGCCTGTCCCGCCGCTCACGCCGGGGCGGGTGCGCCGGCCCGGGCGGCGGCAGCAGCGGCTGCTCGCGGATCACGAGCCGCGCCAAGGCCGCGGCGATCTCCATCGCCGGCACGTCATGTTCTTGCTGGTATTGCTCCACCAGGCCTTGCAGGAAGTCCAGCTCGCCAGCGGCCAGGACATCGGTGACGAGCTGCTTGAAGTCGGCGATGCGCTTGTCGTTGACCGTCTCGGTGGCGGGCAGCTGCAGCGGCTCGATGGGCTGGCCTGTGGCCTGCTCGATCGCGCGCAGCATGCGCCGCTCGCGGGGCGCAACGAGCACAATGGCCTCGCCAGTGCTGCCGGCACGGCCGCCGCGCCCGATGCGCCCGATGCGATCGTTATAGGCCTCAGTGTCGTAGGGGATGTCGTAGCTCACCACATGGCTCACTCGCTCCGGGTGGAGCCCGCGGGCGGCGACGTCGGTGGCGACGAGGATATCGAGCTGGCCCTGCTCGAGTCGCTCGACGAGCTGCTCGCGGAGCTCGAGCGGCAGATCGCCGTTCAGTGCCGCGGCGGCGTAACCGCGGGCCGCCAACTGCTCCGCCAGATCGACGGTAGCGGTCCTGGTACGCACGAAGATCAGGAGCGCGTCGAAGGGCTCCACCTCCAGGATGCGGGTCAGTGCGTCCAGCTTGTGCGTGCCGCTCACCATCCGCCAGCGCTGGCGGATGGTCTCCGAGGTCGCGCTGCGAGCGGCGATGCCGACCTTGACCGGGTCGTCGAGGTACGACTGGGCGATACGCTGGACGGCCTGCGGCAGGGTCGCCGAGAACAGGGCGATCTGCCGACCCTGCGGCATCTGCTCCAAGATCCACTCCACGTCGTCGATGCAGCCCATGCGGAGCATCTCGTCCGCCTCGTCCAGCACCAGCACCTGGAGCCCATCGAGGTCGAGCGTGCCGCGGCGCATATGGTTCCTCACCGGCCCCGGTGTGCCGACGACCAAGTGCACGCCGCGCTCCAGCTGGCGCAGTTGTACGCCATAGTCCTGCCCGCCGTAGACGGGCAGCACCTGGATGTCCTCGACCGCCGCGGCGTACCGCCGGCACGCCTCGGCCACCTGGATCGCGAGCCCACGCGTGGGCGTCAGCACCAGCGCCTGGGGCGCACGGCGACCGATGTCGAGCCCCGCCAGTAGTGGCAGGGTGAAGGCGGCGGTCTTGCCGGTGCCTGCGGGCACATGGCCCAGCAGGTCGCGCCCGGCGAGCAGCTGCGGGATGGTTCGTACCTGGATGGGCGATGGCGCCTCATAGCCGACCCGGTCGAGCGCGGCGAGCAGCGCCGACGGCAGGCCGAGGTCGCGGAATGCCGGCTCCGCGCTCGGCGTTGGCCGAGCGGACTCCACATCGGCCGGCGCATCCGGTGCCCCGGCAGCTTGCCGCAGGGCGGCGGAGCGGGAAAGACTGGGCGTTGAGGAGGCTTCGATGGTCCCGGTCTTGGTAACGGGCGTGCGATGCTCAGAACCGGGATCGGCATCGGCATCGGCGCCGGTATCTGAGCCATTATCTGGGCCGTTATCTGGGCCATTATCTGGGCCGGT
>JANQFI010000271.1 GCA_028277905.1 Chromatiaceae bacterium
CAGCGGGCACAGAGCTCGACTATGCGCCCGCTGCCGCTCCTTGAAGGCGAGCGAAAATCCTGCGCCATTCGGTCTGTTTGTTTCCGGCAATCGCCTAAACACGCACAAGCGCTGGTATAGTGCCGGATCGACAGGACCACAAGCGCGGAGCCATCCCATGTGCGATACCTGCGGCTGTAACCTGACCCCCGGAAACAGGCACCTGGTAGGTCCCGGTGGCAAGCATGCCCTGACCGCGTCTGGCCAGGCGGCGGTGGAGGTGCTGACGGGCCTGCTCAGTGAGAACGACCGACAGGCGGCACACAACCGCGCCCACTTCGACGCCCGCGGGGTTCTTGCGGTCAACCTCATGTCGTCCCCCGGCGCCGGGAAGACGAGCCTATTGGAGGCCACGATCGACGCCCTCGGCGACAGTCTCGGCATCGCCGTCATCGAGGGCGACCTGGAGACCGAGAACGACGCCGAGCGCATCCGCGCCAAGGGTGTGACGGCCATCCAGATCGCCACCGGCAGCGCCTGCCACCTAGATGCGCACATGGTGCACGAGGCGCTGCACCGTCTGGACCTCTCCGGCATCGACCTCCTGTTCGTTGAGAATGTCGGTAACCTGGTATGCCCGGCCAGCTTCGATCTCGGCCACCACCGCAACGTGACCCTGCTGTCGGTGCCCGAGGGCGACGACAAGCCCGCCAAGTACCCGGTCATGTTTCGCGCCGCGGACCTGGTACTCCTCACCAAGGCCGATCTGCTGCCGGTGCTGGACGACTTCGGCCCGGAGCGCGCCGAGCGCCAGCTGCGTGAGCTGGCGAGTCCGGCGCCCTTCCTCCCGCTCAGCACTCGCCGCGCCACCGACACCCTGGCGCCCTGGCTCGACTGGCTGCGCACCGAGCTGGCCGCGCAGCGCGAGCGCCTTGCGCGGGGCGCAACCGCGCGCCCGGCGTTGCAGCCCGAGGGCGCGCTGCTGCACGGCGGTCACGCGGGCCACCTGCACGCTGCTCCCGACCCACATCCGGGCCAGCAACCAACCCAGCAGGATGTCGAGTCCGCCCCTGGGCAGCGACAGGGGGATGACCATCGGGGCTACGACAAGGGGCCTGGGCAGGGTCGCCATGGGCACATCTACAGCGAGCACCGCGCATCGCGCTAAGGCGGTTTCTGTCGACAAGCATACCGCCTGGCTTGCCTTTTCGCGCACCTTCCGCGTCGCTGAAGCCGGCACACAGGCCGACAATCCACCCGCTCCCCTTCCTTAGAAGACCAACGAGAATACTGCGCCATTCGGTATCTGTGCTTCCAGCAATCGCCTAAGCACCCGCACCTTCACCAACACGGGTCGCAAGCCGCCGCCACTGTAGTATTCTTGCGCTGCGGCGGAAGGCGGCCGGAAACCCCCGGCTGCGGATCACCGGGGGCGGCGGATGTGCACCGCGCGCCCACACTGCAGCCCCGCAGCATGCTCGCCCAGCCTGCTCGATGACAGGTGCTTTGCCGTTCCGCCGCGAGTCCAGCTCATGGTTCATGGCTCATGGCTCATCATCAATAGCTTTTCATCAATGCTTGGAGGATGCCTTCCGTGGCAAAGCAATTGCGCACCATCCCTCTCACAGCCGGCCTAGTGACCTCGCTGGCGCTCGCGCCCGCCGCTCAGGCGATCGGCTTCGGGGACATGTTCAATCCCAGCCGCTGGTTTGGCGGCGGTGACGACTATTACTACGACGATGGCCCCTGGGGCCCCTATGGCGGTCCCTATGGTGCTTACGGGGGGCCTTATGGCTATGGTGCGCCGGGCTATGGCCCCTACGGCTACGGCGCACCCGGTTATGGCTACGGCTACGGCTACCCGCCGCCGGCGGGATACGGTTACGGGACTCCGGGCTACGGTCCCGCTGCGGCACCAGCCGCTACGGCGGCGCCGGCAGCGTCCTCGGATAGCGCCACGGATCGGCAGCTGGAGGCGCTTAAGCGCCGTATCGAACAGTTGGAGGGCCGGCAATCGCGTCCGCCCGGTCCCTCCGCCCAGCCCGCGCCGGGCGGCGCCGAGGGCTGGCCATCGGCTCCCGCGTTCCGCCCCATGGACCAGTACTGACAATTCGGCCTCGCCTGCGGCGGCGCTGCCAGCGCCGCCGCACGGGCAGCTGCCCGCCAGCCACCTGGCCGGTCACCTGGCCGGCACCGCGCCCGGGAGGTCCCAACACGATGCCCAAGGCCCTCACTGCAGCGCTCCTGCGCGCGCTGGTACTGGGGTTGGCGGCGGTCCTCCCGGCAATGCCGGCGGCCGAGGACACAGCAGTTGGGGGTGCACGAGCTGGGGGCGCACCGGCGGACGCCTATGCCCTGTATGAGAGCGACAGCAGCTTCGAGGACCTCGTCGACGGGCTCAAGCTCGCGATCGAGGAGCGCGGCATGTACATCAACGGTGTCATGCACATGGACGAGATGCTGGCGCGTACGGGCAAGGACCTGGGCCTGGACGAGACCCTCTACACCCAGGCCCAATCCATCGAGTTCTGCAGCGCCCTGCTGTCCCGCAAGATGGCCGCCGAAAGCCCCGCGCGGATCGTCAACTGCCCCTTCATCATCGCCGTCTACACCCTGCCCGAAGATCCAGACACCAGCTACCTGGTGCACCGCCGTATCCCCGCCGCGGAGACCGAAGCGAGCGCGGTGATGCGCGAGATCGCCGACATGCTCGAGGCCGTCGCCGCTCAGGCCCTCAGCTGGTAGTCGTCGCGTCCCGACGCCCAGCCCCCGCTACCGAACGGCCGCCGGCGACGCGTCGATCCCGGCACGGCGGAACAGGCTCCCAGCCGACCTCGACCAGGATGCCGACACCGATCCCGATTGACGGAGGTCAATGCGCGCTACCCTATGGCAGGGACCTGGTGCGCTATATTTCCCTGACAGCTTGCCTGGCGCGCATCGACGACCCTCCGTGGAGGAGACACTGCATGCCTGTCGTACAGATCGCCGGCCGCGAGGTCCGGCTCAACAAGCAGGGTCACCTGTCCAGCTTCATGGACTGGGACAACGAGCTCGCGCAGGCACTGGCCGCCGAGGACGGGCTCAGGCTCACCGACTGCCACTGGACGGTGATCAACTTCATGCGCGCGTACTACGGGTTCCACGAGATCCCGCCGTCGCCGAAGGTCATCGTCCGCGAGATCGGCCACCAGGTCTCGCGGCACACGCCCTGCACGCGCAAGAGCCTGGAGAGCCTGTTCCCGGCCGGCGGCTGCAGGCAGGCATGCCGCATCGCGGGGCTGCCGAGCTACTCCGCGTACTCCTGCTGAGCGCAGTCCGCCATTCTCATTCGTCGGCGCCGGCCGGCACCAGCCGCAGCTCGCCCAGCGTGGTCCCCGGGACGGGGCCGTTCCAGGGCCAGGCATGACCCTCCCCCGCGAGCCAGTCGTCCAGCTGATCGGTGCGAAAGCGCGAGAACCTATGCCCGGACTGCCCGAGCGGGAGGGTGCCGCGGGTACGCGACCAGTCCGCCGGCGTGTAGACGACACGCATGGACGGCACATAACCGATGCGCCGGGGCGTCAGCATCGAGGCATTGGCGACATTGACGGTGGCGTTGTCACCGCCGATGCCGAGCGGACCGACGCTGAACCAGCGCCCGAGCCAGGGCTGGCCGTCGAAGGCATGCCGGAAGGTCACCATGCGCAGTCGATCGAGCCGTTGCGGGCCACGCGGCAACAACTCGTCCAGGCGCGAGCGTGCCGACAGCAGGGCGGCGCGCCAGACTTCGGCCGGGCCCTCCTGCAACGCCGCTGTCTCGAGGTCGTCCCAGAAGCTTGAGCGACCGCTGCGCAGGGCCTCGTCCAGCGGGCCATAGGTGTGGGTGTCCAGAGCCAGCAGAGTCGGCAGGTCGGCGCCGAGCTCATCACCGAACAGCGCCTGGTAGAGCGCCGGCACCAGAAGCCCGAACAGCGCGGCCGATTGGCTCTCTGGCGGGAAGTCGCCGGTCCAATGCAACAGGTCGCGCTCGGCGGTGCGCGCCGCGGTGGGGTCGAGGGCCTCGATATCCGGCAACGCGCGGCGCAGCGATGCCATGAATACCCGCACCCGGATGCTGTCGCGATCGGCCTGTATGCGCGCCAGGTCCGCCGCCCTGAGACCGCTCGCGCCGTCCAGCAGCTCGATGATGCGCTGCGCCCGATAGGGCGGCAGCCAGCTGTGGCCCAGGTTGCCGGCCCGATCCAGGGGCAGGCTGCGGTTGTTGGCGTTCACCAGGCGCGCGTCCGGTGGATTGGTGTCGCCGGGGTTGACCGCGAAGGGCTGCCAGCCCACCCAGCCATAACCCGCTTCCCAGCCGGGTACCGGCAGCATGCCGCTGCCGCGCCCGCGCCGTGGCAGGGTGCCGGTCACCTGCCAGCCGATGCCGCCATCGCGGTGGGCGATGACCAGGTTTTGCGAGACGTGCCGCAGGTCCTCACCGGCGGCACGGGCAGCCTGAATACTGCTGGCCGTATCGAGCCGCCACAGGCCCACCAAGGCCCGCTCAGGCACGTCCAGATTGCTCCTGAGCGCCAAGGCGTCGCCGACGCGCACCGTCGGCAGCCCCTCCGGATTATCGGCGCCGATGACGTCATCAATGAGCACGCCGTGGCTGGTGGTTCGGATGGTGAGTGTCTCAGGCGCCGCGTCCTTCACCGGGATCTGCTCGATGCGGGTGCGTAGCGGCTCCCAGCCGCCGTCTGGACGCAGCGCCGCGTCGCCCGCCTCGTTCAGGCGTTCCACGAAGAGGTCCTGGGTATCCGCGGTCACCGTGGTCATGCCCCAGGCGAGGTGCTCGTTGTGTCCCAGCAGGACCAAGGGCACGCCGGGCAGCGCGAGGCCGGCCACGTGCAGCCCGGGGGCGATGAGCTCCAGCTCGTACCAGATGGCCGGCGCGGAGGGCTCCAGGTGCGGGTCATTGGCGAGCAGAGCCATGCCGCCGTGGACGCGCTCGCGGCTCACGGCCCAGACATTGCTGGCCCCACCGCTCAGCACCGGGACGGCGAGCGTCTGACGCGAGGCCGCGAGGGGTGGCTCCAAGGCCGCCACCGGCGCCTGCGCCAGGGCACGATAATCGGGCAATTGGGTCAGCTCGGGCGGCGCCGGCACACCGACGTCCACCGGAAACAGCTCCAGCGCCCGGGCATTGCCGAGGCGCGTGGCGAGCCGCAGGAAGCTCAGCTCCTCGCGCAGGTTGACGCTGTTGATCCAGGCCATGTACTCGCCGATGATCAGGCTGTCTTCCGGCCGCCATGGGTCGGGGCGGAAGCCGGCGATGCGGTACTCCAGCGGCAGGCGACCGCTGGCGCGGCGCCGATAGGCGTTGACGCCGTCGGCGTAGCGCTGCAGCAGGCCCCGGTATTCCGGCTCCAGGGCCGCCAGGCCGTCTCGGGCCGCCTTGGGCAGGCCCATTGTCCGGTGGAAGCGGTCCGCGGGCAGTGCCGCGGCACCCAGCACCTCCGCGAGCCGACCGCCCGCCAGCCGCCGCAGGATGTCCATCTGCCACATGCGCTCGGCGGCCACCATATAGCCCTGGGCGAAGAGCAGGTCGTCCACCGAAGCAGCCTCGATGGTCGGCACCGCGTGGGGGCCGAACTTCAGGCTCACCGGCGCCGCGAGACCTGCCAGCGCGACCTCGCCCCGATAGCCGGGCTCCGCGCGCTTGCCGAGCCAGATGAGGCCGCCCGCCGCCGCCGCGGCGAGCAGCGCCAAGACAAGCAATCCCAGGAGCAGCGCGCGGAGCACGTCAGCCGACGTGGCGGAAGATGTCGCGGTAGCCGGTATATTGCGACACCATGACCACCGCAGCAAAAGCGAGCAATATCGGCACCGCCAGTATCACCAGGACGAGAAAGACGATGCCGGCCGCAGATCCGAGCACCGTCGACGCCAGCCCGGCCACTAGGCCCACTGCAAGGGCGAAGCCCAGGGTAATGCCCAGCATCGCCAGGCCATACACGAGGAAGGGCAGGACGTTCATCAGGCAGCCTCGAAAGCTCAGTTGCATCGCTTGCGGTGCGCTCATGCCCTCCAGCATGACCAGCGCGGGTGCGAACCAATAGGCCATCACCAAGGGCACCAGCAGCGCCAGAAAGACCAGTAGCATCAACAGGACCGCGAGCGGCGACATAGCCGCGGCGAGCGCCTGCGGATCACTAGACGACAGGGCGCTCAGGTTGGCGGACGATGCCGCCCCAACGCCCACCACCACCAAACCGGCCAGGAGCGCGATCAGCAGAAAGCCGGCGAGATAGAGCAGGCCCACCAGCGCGAGTTGCAGGGCGGGACCGGAGAAACCGTCGAAAGCCATGCCCGGACGCGCCGTGCCGCGCCGGTCCAGCTCGCGGGCACCGGCCATCAGCCCGCCCGCGAACACCGGCCCGAGCAGGAAGCTGACCAGCCCACCCACCAGCGGTACCAGGCTCAGGACAAAATTGATCAGGTAGATCAGCGCGATGGCGCCGAGCCAGGTACCCGGCTTGGCGCGGAACAAGGCGTAGGCATCCCCGATCCAGAGCCAGCCATGGCCGACCGGTACCGACACTGGACCTGTGATAGGGCCGTCGTCGTCCGCGACCGCGGGCGTCAGATCCGCCCGCGGCGGCGCATAGGGGTTCATGCGGTCCGGCGCCGGCGCGGACGCAGCCGACGCCGGCCGTGCCTCGGACGCACCTGTGGCCATGGCATCGCCGGCTGCCCCGCGCGCGCCGGGCGCTACGCCGACCGGGGCCTGGGCCGCGACGCCGGACGAAGCCGGCGGCGTGCCGGCGGGCTCGACGCGTACCACCAGGCCGATCTCCTCCAGCACCTCGCGGTAGCGCTCGGCGTTTGCGTCGTCCACCTCGCGCTTGAGCACGTGCTCGTGCTTGTCCAGGATCAGTCGCCAGGCCTTCTCCTCGGGGATCTTGAACACCGCGGCGAAGTCACGCGCCGCCTGCTCGGCATTGACGCCGGGCCTCAGTTGGCCGGTGAACACCACCTGATGGAACGCGCTCATGGTTCAATTCTCCGATGTCGGCGCCGCCCTCAGGCGGTGAGCTTCTTCATCCAGGCCAGCAACCCCGGCTCCGCCGCCCAGACGTCGCGCATGGCTTGGCGATACAGCCAAGCCTGATCGTCACCGCCGGCGACGCAGCCACCCTGGGGCAGGTTGGGCCGCCGCATGCGCTTGCGCAACAGGAAGCGCGGCACCCGCGGTAGCCGGCCCACGGCCTCGTGCAGCACCAGTGCAGCGCGCTCTTGGTGACCCAACCGATAGAGCGCCAGCACCTCCCCATAGGCCATATCCGCCAGCGCATCGGTGGGGAAGCGGCGCGCCAGGGCCAGGGCCTTGTCGTCCTCGCGGGCGCGCAAATAGTGGTTCATCAGCTCCGCGCGCACGCCATGGTTGTCACGCGGGTTGAGCTCCAGCAGCAGCTCCATCAGCGCCACCGCCGACGGGTCGTCGCCGGCCTCCGCATAACGGCGGTAGCAGCGGAACAAGAGGCGCAGCGCCGGGCGGTTGCGCGGATCGATCCAGGGCAGCGCCCCTGGCTGCCCTGGGCCGATGTTGTGGCGCAGCACGGCCTCGGCACGCATCAGCACCGGGTCCAGCATGACCCGCGACACCCAGGGCAGGCTGCTCTCCGGGTGGGCGTAGAGTGCCGTGGCGAGGTCATCCAGCACGTCCAGGCTGTCGGCGGCCCCCGGGCTTGCCTCCAGGTAGTCGAGCCAGTCGTAGCTCTCCCAGACCTGCTCGTGCTGCGGACCGGAGAGCAGCGTGGACAGGGGCTTGTCGGCCGGGAACACGCGGTGCCAGCCCCGCTCCAGGGCCGCCAGCGCGCGTGTCGGCGCGAAGGCGCAGGAGCCACAGCTGCCCCGCGCCGCCGGCGACAAAGGCAACAGCTCCGGGTCGAACAGCGGCAGTTGGCGCTCATCGGCGCAGTTGAGCGGATCCTCGATGACCTCGAGCCGCAGGGTCGGCAGTGGCCGCTCCGCGAGGGCGCTGAGCCAGTCGCGCAGGCGCAGCAGCGAAGGATCCACGGCCGACGCCTGGCTCATCATCAGCGCCTGCTGGGGGTCCTCGCGGGCACGCTCGAGGAACTCGTAGATGCCACTGCCCTCGTGCCCGGCGCGGCGCAGCTTGTGCTGCCAGAACTGGGCACGGGCGCGGGCGTGGTCGTCGCGATGCCGGGCAGCGAGCAGGGTGATCTCTAGCAGCGCGGTGCCGGGGTGCTCGGGGCCGTGGCGTTGGGCCTGCGCGAAGGCCTCGGTGGCGAAGTCGAAGTCGCCCTCATCGATGAACATGACGCTCAGGCGCTGCCAGGCCGCCGACTTGAGCGTCGCGCTCGCCTCGTCGGTGACGCGCAGCAGGAAGGCCTGTTTCTTCTTCCAATGATCCAGGGCGTCGTAGGCGTCGCAGAGCACATCCAGGGCCGGCTCGAACAGCTCGTCGAGGGCGGCGAGGTCGCCGGCAAACAGGGGCTCCAGCAGCGCGACCGCCCGCCCCGGGCGCTCCAGCGCCAACCAACGGTCCGCCACCTTGGCGAGCAGCGGCCGGGGCACCGCACCGCTGCGCACCGCGGCCTGCAGCTGCGCCTCGCTGAGCTGGTCCAGCAGCGGGTCCCAGAGTATCTCCGGCGGCAGCTCCAGCACCTCGCCGGCGGCCTTGCAGCAATCACCATAGGCGGCGCCGGAGCCGCAGCGACAGGGCTCGCCGAGCCCTGGCTCCGTAAGGGGCTGGGTGCGGAAGCCGAGATCGGGCCGCGGCATGGCGTTCCAGATGGCCTGCGCCAAGAGCGCGGCGAGGCGGCGCTCGTCGTCCGCATCCAGGGCGTCTACGCCGGCTAGCACCTCCGGGATGCGCGAGCGCCCCCAGCGCAGAAACCGCTCGACATCGGGATCGCGGAGGATGGTGCCGACCGCTTCGCCGAGCAGCTCGTCCATGCTCATGGGTTCCGACTGCGCCTGTTGTCTCATAAGCACCCTCTCGTCGTGCCCGCGCCCGGCAGATCTGCCGCAACCACGGCTGGGCTCGATTGTATCGCGTTGGCCTGGCCCCCTGTCGAGAACGGACCGGTCGAGAACGGACCGGCGGTGGACTGCCCGGCAATGCAGCTGCGCCGGTATCATGGGTCGAGCATCGCCTCCGCACCCACCGGTGTCCTCCGGATGAACCCAAGAGCCCGCGACGCGCGCATCAGGATCTTCGTCTCGTCGCCATCCGATCTGGAGCACGAGCGCGCCGCGGTGAAGGACATCATCGATCGGCTCGGGCACGAGTATCTCCCCTATTTCAAGCTCCAGGCGGTGCTCTGGGAAGAAGAGGCACTGACCGCGGACCGCAGCTTCCAGGCGGGGCTGACCCAGCCCAAGGACTGCGACATCGTGCTGGTGATCCTCTGGACGCGGCTCGGCTCGCCGCTGCCGGAGGAGCCCTATCGGGGCATGACCGGCACCGAGTGGGAGTTCATCAACGCCGTGGAGGCCTCCGCACGCGCAGGGACCCCGGAGGTGCTGGTCTACAAGAAGACGGCGCCCCGGCTGGTGGACATCACGGATGCGGTCACCGCGGGCGAAGCGGTGGCGGACCGGCGCCGCCTAGAGGAGTTTTTCCGAACGCATTTCTTCAACGAGGACAATACCTTCCGCCGGGCCTTCCGGGTCTTCGAGAGGGATGCCGGGTTCCGCGAGCTGGTGGAGACGCAGCTGCGCAAGCTGCTCAACCGGCGCATCAGCGCGGAGCGGCGTGCCGCCGCCGGCGTCGGCGACTGGCAAGGCAACCCGTTTCGGGCCGACCGGGCATACGAAATCGGCGACGAACGGGTGTTCACCGGCCGTGAGCAGGAGACCCGCGCACTATTGCGGCGCCTGGATCAGCGCCCGCCCGGAGGCCGTGGGGTGCTGCTGCTGAGTGGCCCGAGCGGCAGCGGCAAGACCTCGCTGTTGCGCGCCGGGCTGCTGCCGCGGCTGACCCGAGCCTTCCTCTTCGAGCAGATTGCCACCGTGCGCTGTGCGCTGGTGGACCCAGGCAAGGATGGACCCACGCCGCTGGCGGCACTGGCTGCGCGCCTGCAGGCGCCGGAGGTGCTGGGCACGCCACTGGCGGAGCTTGGGCTCGCCGCGGCGGATCTCCAGCGCCTGCTCGGCAGCGAGCCGGAGCTTGCCGCCGGCCAGCTCGCGAGCGCAGTCGCCCTGCTCGCCAAGGGCAAGGTCACCGACGCCGGGGCGCGACTCGCGATCATCGTCGATCCCTTGGACCAGGTGCTGGTCGGACCTGTAGCCGATCGGGATGCCCTGCTCCGGGCCCTCTATGGCCTCGCCGGCCACTCCGCCATCTGGGTGGTGGTGGCGCTGCGCAGCGACGCGCTGCGCCACTTGGCACCGCGCGCCGAGTGGCTGCTTGACCCGACGCGCCCGGCCGCGGAGCAGTGGCTGGCACTGGCGCCGCCGCCGGCAGCGCGCATCCGCCAGGTGATCGAGATCCCCGCTCGGGTGGCGGGCATCGAGCTGGATGCCGGCGCGGTCGACGAAGGCCGCAGCCTGGTGGAGCGCCTGGAGTCGGAGGCCGCCGCGCTGCGGGACTGGGCGCCACCAGTGCAGGCCCTGCTGCAGGCCGCCTACGAGCACGCCGAGGCCACCGCGCAAGCCGGCGTCATACATCTCACAGCAGAGCACCTCCGCGCTGCGGGCGGCTTGGCGGGAACCGTGCTGTCACGAGCCGGCACCCTGTGGGAGCGATTGGACGCGGCCGCGCGCGCCGCGCTGCCGCGGCTGTGCCGAGCGCTCATCGCGATGGACGGCGCGCGCGGCGCGCGCCCGGAGCCCCGCCAAGGCGATCTTGACGTGCTGCGCGCGGACGTCGACTGCCGGCGCCTGCTCGACGCCCTGGTGGCAGCACGGCTGGTCGTCACCGAAGGCATCGAGGACCCGGCCCTGCTGACCCGCTGTGGCGCGCCGGACCTGCGGCTGCTAAAGCTGCTGCGCGGCATCTGGCGGCAGCGCCGCGTGGAGTGGCGGCTGCGGTGGCGGCGCGGCGACGACGCCGACGCGCTCGCCGACGCGGAGTCGGCGGCCGAAGCTCCGGCCCGGGTCACTGCGCCGCGCACGGACGGCGATGTGGACACGGCGGCCGAGCCGGCGACACAGGCCCGGGGCCAATGGCAGGCGCTGCATGCCGTCGCGCGCTTCGCGCATCCGGCGCTGATCACGGACTGGGCACCGGTCCACGACTGGCTCGCGGCACCGGACAACCGCCGGGCGCTCGCCCTACGCACCCAGTTGAGCCGCCAGGCGCGGCTGTGGAAGCGCACCGACTGCAATCGCGAGTACCTGTATCGCGAGACCGGCTACGCCGCCGCCGAGACCTTTGCCCTTGCGCACCCGGACGAGCTGGAACCGCTGGAGCAAGAGTTCCTCGGCGCCGCCGCCGCCAACCTCGCCTTCCTGCGCCGTCGCAACCTGCTGGTGCGGCTCACGGGGCTGGTGCTGGTGGCGCTGCTGCTCGGCGCCCTGCTCGCCGCCGGCCTCGCCTGGCAGGCGTCGCGCACCGCCCGGGTCAATCTGCACAAGAGCCTGCTCAAAGAGGCGGAGCTGCACATCGCCCGCGGCAACACGCCGCGGGCCATCATCAAGGCCATCGACGCCAGTCGGGATCTGCCGGAGCCCGCGGTGCGCAAGCTCGGCCTCGCCTTCGCCGGCAACCGGCTGCTGGCCATGGCGCCGTCCGCAGGCCATACTCCCGACGACGTGCGCATCCCCGCCATCGCCGCGGACGGCGCGCAATTGGCCAGCGTGTCCCCGCGTCTCGGGCCCGTGCTCTGGCGCCTCGGCCGCGGGCGCTATGTCCCCGACCGCGACCTCGGCGGCGATGGCCTCGGCGTCCACAGTCTGGTGATCGGCGACGACGAGCAAATCCTGGGTATCGGTGCCGCCGGCGTCTGGCGTCTGCCGGCGGCCGCCGGCGCCGAGCCGCTCTACCCCTGCGGTACCAGCGCCGGCCGCACCTTTCGGCTGAGTCCGGACCGCCGCCGGCTCGCCATCGCCGTGGCGGACGCCGGCGGCAACGACGAGCTCTGCGTGCTGGACCTGGGGGTGCCGGGCAAGGTGCTGTTGCGCCAGAGGCTGGGCGAGGGGCAGATTCGCGGCCTCGCCTTCACGCCCGATGGCGATCGGCTCATTACTGCCGCCGCCGCCGGGCGCAGTCATGTCTTCGACCTGCCGTCCGGCGAGCGATTGCTGAGCCTCCCGGCGGACGGACCCCTGGGGCGCCCGTTCAACGCCGCCGAGCTCGACGCGGCCGGCACGCGCATCGCCATCGCCGCCGCGGACGAGCGGGTGCGGCTCTACCGGGCGGACGGCACGCCGGAGGGCGAGCTGGCCTCAAGCCGCATCGGCGGCTCGGTGATCAGGGTGCATCGCACCGCCGTGCGCGACTTGGCCTTCGCGCCTCTGGGCAACTTCCTGGTGGCGGTGGACGACGAGGGCCAGGTTGTGCGCTGGTCGCTCGCGGGCGATGAGCAGGCGGTCGTGCTCGGCAGCCACGAGCTCAGCGTCGGCGACGTCGAGATTGCATCGCAGCCGGCATCGCACCTGGCGGGGCAGCACCTGGTACTGACCGGCTCGCTCGACGAGACCGCCCGGCTGTGGAGCCTGGAGACCGGCAAGCCCGTCGCGGTGCTGGGCCACGACGCAGCCGTGACGGCCGTGCGCTTCGCCCCGGATGGCCGGCGGCTCGCCACCTTCTCCAGCCGCGACGGTACCGTGCGATTGTGGAGCGTGGACCCAGTGACCCGGCTCGGCTTCGAGCTGCGCCACCCCGACCACGTCTGGGACATCGCCATCACTGCGGCACCGCAGGCACTGACCCCCGATGGCAGCGCGCTGCTCCTGGCCACCGCGGGCTTCGACGGCGGTGTGCGCGTCTGGCGCTACCTGCGCAGCCTGGAGCGCCCGGAGCCAGAGCCCTTGCACCCGCTCACCGGCCACGTCGCGCGGGTGCGCCGGGTGAGCTTCAGCGCCTCCGGCCGGCGCCTGGCCTCCGCCGCCTACGACGGCAGCGCGAGGGTGCACGACCTGGTCACCGAGCAGGGCTGCCAGCTCAGAGCCACGCAGGCCGCCGACGGCGAGGTCTACAACGCCTTGTTCGGCCCGGACGAGACCTGGCTCGTCACCACGTCGGACGATCCGCTACAGCCGGTGCGCCTATTTGCGGTGCCGGAGTGCGTGCCGCTGGCGGGCACGCCGAGCCTGGCCCATGGCACAGCCCCGGTCGAGGCGGCGGCCCTGCTCGTGCTCGGCCAGCGCACGCTGCTGGCCACCGGCGACGACGCGGGCAAGCTCAGGCTCTTCGAGCGCGACGCCGCAGGCGGCTGGCGCAAGGGCTGCGAGCTCGACGTCGGCCTGGGTGCCATCGGGGACATCGCGCTCGGGGCGCAGGGTCGGCTCACCGGCATCGCGGGCGCGTCCGCAGAGGCCGCGCTGGTGGATCTGAACCTCGATACGGGCCGTTGCGCATTACGCCACCGGCTCATCGGCCACGGGGCCCGGGTCTACAGCGTGGCCATCGCACCGGACGGCGCGCAGATGCTCACCGCCTCGCTGGACAAGACCGCGCGTGTGTGGAGCCGCGACGGCAGGCCTCTCGCCGTCCTGGCGGGCCACCAGGACCGCATCTACCGCGCCGCCTATAGCCCGGACGGCCGCTGGATGCTCACCGCCTCGCGCGACGGCAGCATCCGGCTCTGGCGCAGCCCCGAGACAGGATCCGGCGACGCCGGCGAGCCCGAGGTGCAGGAGGAGTTCCTGCCGCTGCAGGCAGGCCTCGGCGGTGTCGCCGCCGCGGCCTTCAGCCCGAACGGACACTACATCGCCGGCGCCTACTGGGAGAACGCGGCGATGCTCTGGCGCATCTGGCGCGACGGCGGCGCGCCCTCGGCGGCGCTGCGCCGGCGCTGGGGCGAGGACCGCGCGCGGCTCGCGTTGGTCGGCGAGGCCTATCGCTTCCGCGCTGACAACGGCCTTGTGGACGACGCCGCGGTGCAGCGTGTGGATACCTCGCCCTAGCTAGTGCAGCAGTGCGAATGTCCCGAGACCGTCTCAGGTCGTTGTCGTTGTCGTTGTCGGGATCGCGGTCTCACCGTGCCGGTATTCGACTACGATTGCGATTACGACAACGACAACGAGGGGATCCCGGTCTCGGAACTTCCGCAGCAAAGCACTAGT
>JANQFI010000319.1 GCA_028277905.1 Chromatiaceae bacterium
CGAGTCACCGTCGAGTTCAAGCTTGCCGTGGACCACCTTGCCAGTAGCGATACGCATGCCGATCAGGGTAGCAGACTGCACTCTGCGGAGGCCTGACGCTGCGCCGCCCAACGGACTGGCGGTTCAGCTGCGCCCAACAGCGCTGACCGCCAACGCTGCGGCACGGCGCCCGCCGCCAGAACGGTACCACGGATCGATCGGAACGAGCTGTTGGGCGTCAGCTGCAACCGCTTGTTGGGCGGCGCGCGCCCTAGGACGCGGGAGGAGGAGAGGTAGCGCCGGCGTAGCGCTCCACCTCGCGGGTCGATCCGTCTTCCTCGATCGTGAACTCGACGCTGGCACCCGCAGGCGGTGACAGCCTGCCGCGTGAGTTCCCGCTGGCCAGGTATGTGCCGCCAACCCGGAGGGGGGTAGCTTCAGTCTCGGTGGTGAAGCCTCGGGGAAGCTCGCCGTACGCGACCCGACCAGTGGACGCAGTACCGGCGATGTGCCAGAGGATCGCGCCCTCCGCCGATGCAACCTGGAATTCTCGGAGGGGCACATGCATCGCATCCCCCTCCGCGTTGGTGACAACAAAGAAGACGCCCTCTTCCAGGGAACCGCGGACGTGGAGCTCGAAATACTCCGAGCAGCCGGACGCCACAAGCGGCGCGAAGGCAGTGAGAACGATCCCGAGTCGCTTCCGCATGGCTCTAACCTAACGGCGGGCCACACACCGCGCCGCCCAACGGATTGGCTTTCAGCTGCGGGCGCGGCCCCGTCCCCACGCTGAATCACCTGAGTTACGCCCCCCAGCGTACCACGCGTCGCCCGCGGCTCCGGAGCGGCCGACAGCTGCAAAGCCGTGTTGGGCGGCTCGGTGGGTGGGGCGAGGGAGGCGGTAGGGTACCTCCCGCTTCCGAACCCGAGTGCGGCAGCGCGCCGACCCGGACTCGACGAGTTCCCAGCGAGGAATGGCGGGGAGGAAGCGGTGCGTTTCGCTGGGACCGCGCTGCCGCCTTCCGCAGGCCCCGGGGCGACTTCGTGCTGCGGCGGCGTACAAGCCGCCCGGCGGTGGCCAAGGCAGAGGCCGGGGCGTCGAGCCAGACGATGGGAGCGACTG
>JANQFI010000495.1 GCA_028277905.1 Chromatiaceae bacterium
GCAGTGGGTCGAGAACAACATCGGGCTTTCCATGCTCGCGCGACGGCGGCGGGCCTTCAGGCCTGACACGAAAACTGCATGAACGGATTGGGGGTCAGGGGCGGGAAACTGAACAGTCTACCCAGTGGCTGAACGGTGACCCAGGCGGCTAACCGCCGCCGACGTCCCGCCTCTTCGGGTGGATGAACCGCAAGGACGCCGAGGGGCACAAGGTCTTCCAGGGCGGCTTCCTGGGGCTCGGCAACATCGGGGTGCTCGACCGCGGCGCGCGCTGTCTCGCGCGCATGCCGGCCAGCCCCAGGTGCTCCACTGTACCGGCGAGCGTCCGGAAGTGGGTTACTGGCCTGCGGAATCCTGGTCGCGCCTGTGCGGCGGCAACGCCAACAGGCCCGGCCCCATCTGGCTCCCGCTCAATTACCTGCCGATCAGCGCGCTGCGCCGTTTCTCACGATTTCTACGCTGAGAATGTCCACAAAGAGATCCGCGGTACCTGCGTCCGTCGCGCCGAGCACGGGGCGCGCACGGCGACCCGAGCATGCTCGCGCGCGGCTGTCGCGGCCGCGATGGTCGGCAGGGCCAGGACGGCTACCCGGCCCCCCGCAGCATCTCCGCCGCGTGGGCGCGGGAGGTGGCGGTGATCTCGGTGCCGCCTAGCATGCGGGCGATCTCGTCGACGCGGGCCGTATCGGTCAGCGGCAAGATCTCGGTATAGGTCTGGCCGTCGATGGCCCGCTTCTGCACCTTGAGCTGCTGGTGGCCTTGTGCTGCGACCTGCGGCAGGTGGGTCACACAGAGCACTTGGCGGGCGTCGCCGAGCCGGCGCAGCAGGCGGCCGACGATCTCGGCCACGCGGCCGCCGATGCCCACGTCTACCTCGTCGAACACCAGGGTGGGAATGCGGCCCAGTGCCGCCGTCGCCACCTGGATGGCGAGGCTGATACGCGAGAGCTCGCCGCCGGAGGCGACCTTGGCGAGCGGTTGCAGCGGCTGGCCCGGGTTGGCGCTCACCTGGTAGGCGATGGTGTCGAGTCCATGGGCGCCGACGTCGGCATCGGCACAGGTCTCTGTGGCCAAGGCGAAGCGACCGCCAACCATGCCCAGCTCCTGCATGGCGGCGGTGACGGTGTCACCGAGCCGCTCCGCCGCCGAGCGCCGGGCCTTACTGAGCACTCTGGCCGCGTTGAGCAACTCACCCAAGGCCGCATCCCGGTCGGCCTCCAGGGTGCCGAGCCTCTGGTCGTCCCGCTCCAGCGCCGCCAGCTCTGCCTGGCGCTCGGCCAGGTCTTCCAGGATCCGCTCGGGCTGGATGCGGTACTTGCGCGCCAGGTCGTGGATGCGCCCGAGGCGATCTTCCACCTCGGCGAGCCGGCCAGGGTCCATGTCCAGGTCCTCCAGGTACTGGCGCAGGTTGACGGCCGCCTCTTCCACCTGCACCCTGGCGCCGTCGATGAGCTCGCGGGTCTCGGCCAGCCGCGGGTCGATGTCCGCGAGGCCCATAAGCTCGGCGCCGGCGTGGCCCAGCTGGTCGCGCAGGGCGCCGTCGCCCTCGTACAGCAGCTCCACCAGCGCCGTGCTAGCACCCTGCAGCTTGCCGAGGTTGGCGAGCCGGCGCTGCTCCCTGTCCAGGGCGTCCAGCTCGCCGTCGGCGAGGTTGAGCTCGGTCAGCTCCTGTACCTGGAAGCGCAGCAGGTCTATGCGCTCGGCGCGCTGCGCGCGTGCGGCGGTGAGCTCGCGCAGTCGCGTGTCCAGCGCCCGCCAGCGCCGGTGCTGCTCGGCGACCTTGGCCGCGTGTCGCTGCTGGCCGCCGTAGGCATCCAGCAAGGCCCGCTGCGCCGCCGGACGCAGCAGCGACTGGTGCGCGTGCTGGCCGTGGATGTCCACCAGCAGGTCGCCCAGTGCCCGGAGCTGCGCGCCGCTGGCGGAGCGGCCGTTGATGAAGGCCCGCGTGCGGCCCTCGCGCACGAGTACACGCCGTATAACGCACTCATCGCCTTCGTCCAGGGCCTGCTCGGCGAGCCAGTCCCGCGCCTCCGGGCAGCGGCCGATATCGAAACCGGCGGTCACCTCGGCGCGCTCGCAGCCGCTGCGGATCATGCCCAGGTCGGCCTTGTCGCCCAAGGCCAGCCCGAGCGCGTCGATGAGGATGGACTTGCCGGCGCCGGTCTCGCCGGTCAGGGCCGTCATGCCCGCCGAGAGCGCGAGCTCGAGTCGGCTGACGATGACGAGATCCCGAATGGCGATGTCCGTCAGCATGATGGCGTGAGCATGATGACTGGCGACGGCTTCAGCAGCTCCGGCCGGGGCGCTCGTGGCCGTGTCCGCCCCAGCCGAGCTTGGCACGCAGGATGCTGTAATGGTCATAGCCGCGCGGATGCAGCAGCTTGACCCGATGCTGGCTGCGGCGGATGTGGATGGCACGGCCTTCCGCCAGCGGCAGGTTGGTCTGGCCGTCACAGGTGAGGCGCACAAGCTCGTGCTCGTAGTCGCGGATGCGCAGCTCGATCTGGCTGTCGCCGCCCACCACCAGGGGGCGATTGCTCAGCGTGTGCGGGCAGATGGGTACGATCAAGAGCGCATCCAGCCCCGGGTGCACCAGCGGCCCGCCGCCGGACAGGGCGTAGGCGGTGGAGCCCGTCGGTGTGGAAACGATGACGCCGTCCGAGCGCTGGGCGTTCACGAACTGCCCGTCGATATAGGTCTCGAGCTCGATCATCCTCACGCTGTTCCACTTGTGCACGACCACGTCGTTGACGGCGCGGCCTGCCAGCCCGTCGGTGCTGACGTCCAGCATGGCGCGGGCTTCGGCGTCGTACTCGCCGGCCAGGATTTGGTCCAGGCGCTCCTCCAAGTGATCCGGGGAGATGTCCACCAGGAAGCCGAGCCTTCCCAGATTGATCCCGAGCAGCGGCACGTCCGCCGGCGCCAGCTCGCGGGCGGTGTAGAGGAGGGTGCCGTCGCCGCCGACGACAATGATGAGGTCGCAGGCGGCGCCGAGTGCGGCAAGGTCGAGGGTTGCCGCCGCCACCTCGTCCGCGGTGGTCGCCGCACCGGGCGCGGGGACCATGGCGGTCCCCGCCTGTGGGTCGAAGCGCAGCTCGACGTCGCACCGGCGCAGGTGGGCGGCCAGCCGGACGATGGTATCGGCCAAGTGTGGGTCCTGGTGCTGCTTGCTGACGATGCCGGCGACTCGGAACTCAGTCATATGCGCTGTCGCGTTGCCGCCGCTCGAGGCTCAAGCCCGCGGCGCCATGCTGCGCGACGGTAGCATGCGCCCGCTGTCGCGCCAACAAGGTGTCTGTGGGTGTGCGCTTGTGCGGCCCGGCGGCCGGCGACAAGAGCCCGTTGTTGCTCCGCCAGGGTCAATCAATGGACGCCAGAGGTTGACAGCCGCGGTGCCTCGTCCTAGATTGAGCGGGCTTAGCACTCGGCGTCTGGGAGTGCTAATGTCGCGCCGGCGCAGGCGAATCAGGCCTTCTGGCCGCAATCTCGCTAGCGCGCGCCACAACCCCTTGACCTTCGCGGTTCCATGGCCAACAGCAGTCATACGCGCACCGGCGATTACCAGTTCGCGCTGCCCGGCGGCGGGCAGGTCAGCGAGCGCGCGTTGCATTTTCTGAAGGCCCTCATCGAGCGCTACATCCGTGACGGCCAGCCCGTGGGCTCGCGCACCCTGGCCCGCGATGCCGGGCTGGACCTGAGCCCGGCGACGGTGCGGAACGTCATGTCGGACCTCGAGGAGCTGGGCCTGGTGGCCTCGCCGCACACCTCCGCCGGGCGGGTGCCGACGGCGTCCGGCTACCGGCTGTTCGTGGACAGCCTGCTCACCGTCTCGCCCATGGACGAGATGTTGATGGATCACATGCGCTCGGGGCTCGCGCAAGGGGCCGAGTCCAAGGTGCTCGTCGAGTCGGCCTCGCGCCTGCTCTCGGGCGTGACGCGCCTGGCCGGCGTGGTCATGGTGCCGCGGCATGAGCGTGAGGTATTCCACCAGATCGAGTTTCTGAAGCTCTCCGACGCCCGCGTGCTGGCGATCCTCGTCACCGCCGACGGCGAGGTGCACAACCGCATCGTCCACACCGAGCAGGAGTGCTCCGCCGCGCATCTCCAGCAGGCGTCCAATTACCTGACCGAGATGTTCTCGGGGCTCGATATGCGCGAGGTGCGCCGGCGACTGCTGGACGACCTCAAACAGACCCACCGGCGCATGGACGAGATCATGATGCGCGCCATGGAGATGGCGCAACGGGTGGTGGAGGGCGCCGAGCACGAGGATGACTTCCTGATCGCAGGCCAGACCAACCTGATGGAGTTCGAGGAGCTGGCGAGCATGGAGCGCTTGAAGTCGCTCTTCCAGGCCTTCACCGAGAAGCGGCAGATCCTGGATCTGCTGGACCGCTGCATCGAGGCGGAGGGGGTGCAGATCTTCATCGGCCAGGAATCGGGCTTCGAGCTACTCGACGATTGTAGCCTGGTGACCACCACATACCGCGTCGAGGACCAGATTCTGGGCGTGCTCGGTGTCATCGGGCCGACGCGGATGGACTACCAGCGGGTGATCCCGGTGGTGGATGTCACCGCAAAGCTGCTGGCGGCGGCGCTGCGCCAATATTAGACGCAGCATCGGATATCAGATCCAGCATCAGACAGATTGCTGCCGTGGGCGCGCTCGCGAGCGGACGCGCCCGCAGAATCGACGCCGGGCAGTGGTACGCGCTGACCGGCCTGAGCACGACACCAACCATTTCCCTGGAGAGGCAGGCCTACCGAGGCAATGCCCCTGAGGCAGTTCCCTGGAGACGCAACCATGAATCAGGAGCCAGATCGCCGACAAGACAACGACTTCGACGACGCCGCGGCTGGACCGCATGGCGGCGCCGGGGACCCGCCGGGTGTGCAGGCACCTAATGCGGCGGCAACCACGGCGACATCTGCGGCGACGACCGAGGCGCCAACTGAAGCGACGACGGCGCCGGCGGACACCGCTGCGGCCGACACCGGTACGGCCGACACCGGTGCGGCCGACGTCGGGGACGCGCAGGATGAGACGGCCCCAAGCCTGGAGCCAGACCTGGAGCCGGACCCGACACAGCTCACGATGCTGCTCGAGGACGCCCGCGCCAAGGCGGACAAGGCCCACGACCAGCTTCTGCGCACCCGCGCGGAGATGGAGAACATGAGCCGCCGCCAGGCCAAGGAGCTCGAGAACGCGCACAAGTTCGCGCTGGAGGGCTTCGTCAAGGAACTGCTGCAGGTGCGCGACAGCCTGGAGCTCGGCTTTGCTGCGGCGCAGGAGCCGGACGCGGATGTCGCCAAGCTGCGCGAGGGCACTGAGCTGACACTCAAGCTGCTCGGCGACGTGATGGGCAAATTCGGCGTCGATCGCCTGTACCCGGAAGGCGAGCCCTTCAACCCGGAGCTCCACCAGGCCATGTCCATGCAGCCGCGGGCGGATGTGCCACCTAACACGGTTACCAACGTCATCCAGAGCGGCTATCTGCTGAACGGCCGGCTAGTGCGGCCGGCGCTCGTGATGGTCTCGGCCCAGGCCTGAGCAGGCTCAGGCCTGGGCACGGCGGAGGAGGGCCAAGCGACCTTTGCGTGCTGCCGCCGCACCTTTTGGCCCGATGCGCTCGTGGCGCTCAACGCGGTATACGACGATGCCCGGCGGTGCAGCGGGGGATACGCAGTAGGCTTGAGAATTTCAAGGTTTTGCCCAACCTCCCCGGCAATTTCTGTCGCCCCTTAGGACTTCCCCCTTGGAGTTCCGGGGCACCACACGCAGATTGACACTGAATCAGATCCGGAGAAACACCATGGGAAAGATCATCGGCATCGACCTCGGCACCACCAACTCCTGCGTCGCAGTTATGGAGGGCGACAAGCCGAAGGTCATCGAGAACGCCGAGGGTGATCGCACGACCCCGAGCATCGTCGCCTACACCGGCGATGGCGAGGTCCTGGTCGGCCAGTCGGCAAAGCGCCAAGCGGTCACCAACCCCAAGAACACGCTATTCGCCATCAAGCGCCTGATCGGGCGTCGCTACGAAGACCACGTCGTTTCCAAGGACAAGGAAATGGTCCCCTACCAGATCGTCAAGGCCGATAACGGCGATGCCTGGGTGGAGGTCAATGGCAGGAAGATGGCCCCGCCGGAGGTCTCGGCGAAGGTGCTGCAGAAGATGAAGAAGACCGCGGAGGACTACCTCGGCGAGACCATCACCGAGGCGGTCATCACCGTGCCGGCGTATTTCAATGATTCCCAGCGTCAGGCCACCAAGGACTCGGGCCGCATCGCCGGGCTGGAAGTCAAGCGGATCATCAATGAGCCTACGGCCGCGGCGCTCGCCTACGGCATGGACAAGAAGCGTGGTGACCAGAAGATCGCGGTCTACGACCTCGGTGGCGGCACCTTCGACATTTCCATTATCGAGATCGCCGAGATCGAAGGCGAGCACCAGTTCGAAGTGCTGTCCACGAATGGCGACACCTTCCTCGGCGGCGAGGACTTCGATCTGCGCATCATCGACCACCTGGTGGATGTCTTCAAGAAGGAACAGGGGTTCGACCTGCGCAACGACCCGCTCGCGCTGCAGCGGCTGAAGGAGGCCGCCGAGAAGGCCAAGATCGAGCTGTCCGCCAGCCAGCAGACGGATGTCAACCTGCCCTACATCACCGCGGATCAGACCGGACCAAAGCACCTCAACGTCAAGCTCACCCGGGCCAAGCTGGAGTCTCTGGTGGAGGACCTGATCGAGCGTACCATCGCGCCTTGCCGCACCGCGCTCAGGGACGCGGGTGTCGGCGCCGGCGAGATCAACGAGGTCATCCTGGTGGGCGGCCAGACCCGCATGCCCAAGGTGCAGCAGAAGGTGGAGGAGTTCTTCGGCAAGGCGCCGCGCAAGGACGTGAACCCGGACGAGGCCGTGGCCATCGGCGCCGCCATCCAGGGCGGCGTGCTCGGTGGCGACGTCAAGGATGTGCTGCTGCTGGACGTGACCCCATTGTCGCTGGGTATCGAGACCCTGGGCGGCGTCATGACCAAGCTGATCGAGAAGAACACCACTATTCCGACCAGTGCGCAGCAAGTCTTCTCCACCGCCGACGACAATCAAACGGCCGTGACCGTGCACGTGCTCCAGGGCGAGCGCGAGCGGGCGATAGATAACAAGTCGCTGGGGCGCTTCGACCTGGCGGATATCCCACCGGCGCCGCGCGGCGTGCCGCAGATCGAGGTCAAGTTCGATATCGACGCCAATGGCATCCTCAACGTGTCCGCCAAGGACAAGTCCACGGGCAAGGAGCAATCCATCGTCATCAAGGCCAGCTCCGGGCTGTCGGACGACGAGATCGAGCGCATGGTCAAGGACGCCGAGGCGCACGCCGAGGAGGATCGCAAGTTTCACGAGCTGGTGGCGGCCCGCAACCAGGCGGACACCATGATTCACGCCACGCGCAAGTCGCTGGAGCAGCTCGGCGACGACAGGCTGGAGCCTGGCGAGAAGGACCGCATCGAGACCGCCATCAAGGACCTCGAGGAGGCCATGAAGGGCGAGGACAAGGACCGCATCGAGTCCCTCACCAAGACGCTGGGCGATGCCTCCGCTAAGATGGCCGAGCGCCTCTATGCGCAGGGCCAGGCCGGTGACGCCGGTGCCGCTGGCGCGGGAGCCGCCGGTAATGCCGAGGCCGGGGCCGGTGGCGGCACCGCGGACGACGATGTGGTGGATGCAGAGTTCGAAGAAGTGAAGGACGACAAGAAGTGAGGGCCGACAGTCGTCGTTGACTGCGGGACAGGCGTGTGGATTCCGATCCACGCGCCATGCTTTTCGGCTGTGCCGGCGGCCCGCGGCGATGGTTAGATAGCCCGAATATCCGGAGGCCCCTGGGCGCTCGCAGGTCCCTGATCATCCCTAGATGGTCATCTTGTCGATGGTCATCTCCAGCATGGATTGGTGTGGCGCCGCGACCACCAGTCTAGACGCGCTAACCCTCAGAATACGCAGTTTCCGAAGCCCACCGATGCCGCGCGATTATTACGAAGTCCTGGGTTTGAGCCGCAACGCCAGCGAGCAAGACATCAAGAAGGCGTTCCGCCGCTTGGCGATGAAGCACCATCCCGACCGCAACCCGGACGACGCCGAGGCGCTGGCCAAGTTCAAGGAAGCCAAAGAGGCCCACGACGTGCTGAGCGATCCGCGCAAGCGCTCGGCCTACGACCAATTCGGCCATGCGGGCGTGAGTGGCCAGGGCGGCTTCGGCGGTGGTCCCGAGGGCTTCGGTGCCGGTGCCTTCTCGGATATCTTCGGCGACGTCTTCGGGGACATTTTCGGCGCCCGCGCCGGCGGCCGGCGCACCCACCGCGGCACCGACCTGCGCTACGAGCTGTCGCTGACCCTGGAGGAGGCCGTCGCCGGCAAGGACGTCAACATCAAGATCCCCACCACCGTCGAGTGCCACCACTGCGGCGGCAGCGGCGCCAAGCCCGGTACCAAGCCCAAGGAGTGCTCCACCTGCCACGGCCAGGGTCAGGTGCGCATGCAGCAGGGCTTCTTCTCCATCCAACAGACCTGCCCCGCGTGCCGCGGCGTCGGCAGCGTCATCGAGGAGCCCTGCAGGCACTGCCGGGGCAACGGCCGGCTGCGCGAAGAGAAGACCCTCAACGTCAAGGTGCCGGCCGGGGTCGACACCGGTGACCGCATCCGGCTTGCCGGCGAGGGCGAGCCCGGCGAGCAGGGCGGTTCACCCGGGGACCTCTACGTGCAGGTGATGGTGCAGGACCACCCCATCTTCACGCGCGAGGAAAGCCACCTCTTCTGCGAGGTGCCCATCGGCTTCGCCACCGCCGCCTTGGGCGGCGAGCTGGCGGTGCCTACCCTCACCGGCAAGGTCGTGCTCAAGGTCCCGCCGGGTACTCAGACGGGCAAGCTGTTTCGCATGCGCGGCAAGGGCGTGAAGCCGGTGCGCGGCGGCCCTGTCGGCGACCTCCTCTGCCGCGTCAGTGTCGAGACCCCGGTCAACCTCACCGAGCGCCAAAAGGAGCTGCTGCGCGAGCTCGACGAGAGCCTCAGGTCCGGCGGCAAGCACCACAGCCCCAACGCCACCGGCTGGCTCGACGGCGTCAAGAGCTTCTTCGAGAAGATGGGCCTCTGACTCGGTCAGGATGACCCCTTCCCTTGGCTTGACCAGGCGCAGCGGCTCCCGGACCAGGGCGGCAGGGTCGAGCCCATGCTCCAGCAGCCAGATGGTCATGCCGATGCCGAAGCCGTTTTGCGAAATGGCAGGGCGCGGGCGCCGGCCTCGACCAGCAGCATGTTCTCGCGCCCTGCTTTGTCGCCGGCACGACGGCGTCCGCGTTCGAGCTCGTCCCCGGCATCATCGGCGCGAGCGTGCTAGCGCCGCAGCCACACCACCGCCAACCCGGCCAGCACGATGCAGGCGCCGCCGGCAAGCTCCGCGAGGCTCAGCGCCTCGCCCGCCAGCAGTGCTGCAGAGACGCCGCCGACGATGAGCTCGAGCAACAGCAGCACCGAAGAACGCTGCAGCGGCAGGCGGCTGATGCCGAGCTGGGTCGCCGAGATCATCGCGCTGAGCCAGGCCACGCCGATGCCGATCGCGGCCGGTGCCGCCCACCAGGGCGCGGCAAGGGGCGTGCCGAGCACCAAGGCCGCGGCACCCGCCAGAGGCGGCACCAAGGCGCAGGTGGCCAGGTTTCTGAGTGCACCCGGCAGGCCGCGCCCGGCGCGCAACTGGACATTGGTGAGCGCGAAGGCGAGGCCCGCCACGAGGCCCAGCAGGTCCGCCGGACTGAATGCCGGAACCAGGCCCTCGACCGCTTCGGGTGCGTCCGACAGCAGCATGAGCCCTGCGCCGGCCAGCGCGAGCACAAGGGCCGGCACCGTCACAGGCAAGATAAGCTCCGCCAGCAGCACCCGTCCCAAGAGCACCGCCCAAACCGGCGACAGGTAGAACAGGATCAGCACCCGCGCCACCTCGCCCTCGATCATGCCGAGGCCGAAGGTGATACCGGACACTGCCGCCGACAGGCCGATGCCGAGCAGCCGCCAGGGTGCCGCCGGGAGCAGATGCCAATGCCTGCGCGCCAGCACCGAGAGGGTTCCGGTGGCGCCGATATAGAGAAAGGTCAGCGTCCAGAGGCCGCCGACTCCTGCCTGCTCCAGCCAACGCAGCGGCAGCCAGAACAGACCCCACAGCGTGGAGCCCGCGAGCATGACGGGGACGACGAATCGCTGGCCGGCAGCTTCGCAAGGGGCGTGCCTGGTGCCTCGGTTGTCTGGCGATGCAGGGGTCGTGTCCGGCGAAGGCATCTTCTCTGCGCAGCAGGCTCACTGCGCGCAGAGCGCCCAGCGAGGCATGGCGTTGTCCCGTCGATTTGGTCGAAAATACAAGGTTTCGCCGGGCCGGGGCGCTGTGGGCGAGTGCTTCCCGGCGGGGCCGGGGAGCTTGCCGGCCTTCATCTGGGCTGAGCCATGGCCCAACCGCCCCGACCCAGACAGGGTGACCAGGAGGATCTAGCCACCATGAGCATCATCGACAACCTCGAAACTATGCGCGCCCGCGGGCAGGACTCCGCACTGCTGCGCTACAGCCTTGGCAACGAATATCTGAAGGCGGAGCGCATCGACATTGCGCTGGAGCACCTGACCGAGGCGGTGCGCATGGACCCGGGCTATTCCGCCGCGTGGAAGCTCTATGGCAAGACACTCGCCGCCGCCGGGCGGCACCAGGATGCTATCAAGGCCTTCGACCACGGCATCGCCACCGCCGAGCTCAAGGGCGATGTGCAGGCGGCGAAGGAAATGCGTGTGTTCCGCACCCGCTCGCAACGGGCGCTGGAGGCCGAGCTGTGACGGCGCTGCGCCCTCGGCGGCAGGTGTTGGGCAGGCGATTGAGACTCACGAGCTCAGGTTACTCGGTCGTGCTTGCCGAGATCACTTGGAGACCTTGAGACCGTACTTGGCAATCTTGCGGTCCAGCGCGGGCCGGGAGATGCCGAGGATCTCGCAGCTTCGGGCCTTGTGGCCCCCGGTGTTGCTCAGCACCCGCTGGATGTGCTCGGCCTGCACCTCGTCGAGGGTGCGTAGCACGCTGTCCGTCGCCGAGACGGGCGCTGCACCGGCCGGGTCCGGCAGCGCCAGCATATCCGACGTGATAATGCCGTCCCGGGCGTCGAGGGCGGCGCGGGTCAGCAGGTTCTCCAGCTCGCGCACGTTTCCCGGCCAGTCGTGAGTAGCGAGCCGTGCTTCGGCCTCATCGGTGATTCGCGGGCGCGGGAGCGCGAGGCGCTCGGCGATGCGCGCTAGGAGCCCGTCCACCAGCAGCGGGATGTCCTCGCGCCGCTCGCGCAGCGGTGGGACGCGGATTTCCACTACCCGCAGGCGGTAGGCGAGGTCTTCCCGGAAGCGCCCGGCGGCAACCTCGGCCATGAGGTCGCGGTTGGTGGCGGCGACGACCCGGGCGTTGCTGCTGAGGGTCTCGGTGCCGCCGACGCGCTCGAAGGTGCCCTCTTGCAGCACCCGCAGAAGCTTGGCCTGCAAGGGCGGCGCCAGCTCGCCCACCTCGTCCAGGAATAGCGTGCCGGTCCGGGCCTGCTCAAATCGGCCGGGCTTGCGGGCGGTGGCGCCAGTGAAGGCGCCGCGTTCGTGGCCGAACAGCTCGCTCTCCAGCAGGTTGTCGACGATGGCGGCACAGTTGACGGCGACAAAGGGGCTTGGGACGCGGCTGTGCTGGTGAATGAGCCGCGCGACCACCTCCTTGCCAGAGCCGGACTCGCCGCCGATCAGCACCGTCGTTGCACCGCGGGCGGCAAGCGCGATGCCCTTGCTCACCTCCAGCATGGCCGCGCTGCGGCCGATCAGGTCTCGCTGCACTCGCGATGGCTCAGCGGGCCGCGCGGTGGCGGCGCGGGCGGCCCGGCGCCGGGCGAGCAGCCGCTCGATGCTCTCCTCCAATTGCGCGGGCTGCACCGGCTTGTGCACGAAATCCGCCGCACCGCGCCGCATGGCCTCGATGGCGAGCTCGAGGTCGTGCCGGCCGGTCATCATGATCACGGCGAGATCGGGTGCGGCGTTGAGCAGCCTTGGCAGCAGCTCGATGCCGGTGCCGTCTGGCAGGTGCTGATCCAGCAGCGCCAGGTCGAAGGCGCCGGCGCTCGCTGCGGCCAGTCCATCCGCGAAGGTGCAGGCGACGCCGACACTGGCGCCCTGATCCTCGAAATGCAGGCTCAGCACCTCGGCCAGTGCAGCGTCGTCTTCGATGACCAACAGGCGGAGTTGTTGCATTGCAGCGGGTTCGGAACGTCGAGTCTGGTGATTCGTTGGCGAATGTTACCGCCGCTGTAACCCTTTGTTACTTCGTATTTTAGAATATTCTAATATACTTGCATCAATGTTGAAGCGCGACTGCGCAGGAGATATGAGATGCTCGAATCTATCGCTATCGCAGCACTGGTCGTCGGCGGGCTGTCCACCGCCGTCGTGGTGACGAAGGATGATGCCATTGCCGAGCAGGACAAGCAGCCGGTTGTCGTTGAGGTGCAGCAGGAGGTGCACCAGGACGACACCCAGATGACCGGGCCGGCGGAGAGCCCCTTCCTCGACTGATCGTCCCGGACAGGCTCCCAAGTAGGGCTGCGCCCAACCGCGATCCAGGATGCCTTCCAGATCGAGCACGACAACGGGAGTCGTTGTGTGTCGCGGTGGGTAGCCGTGCTGCGCCCCAGGCGGTCTCTGTCAGCCGATCCGCTACATCGAGGCCCCGGTATCACTGGTGCCGAGCCCGCCTGCACCCTGCCAGCCTTGGCGCAGCGGGCGGTCGGCAGCGGGCTCTCGAGACCCAGGTCCCCTGTCGGCCTCTGTATCGCGTTCGTCGCTGTCCGCTAGCTGTCGCGAACTGCAATCATCCAGCGTCCGAACCGCATTCATGGCGAGTTTTTGGACCAGATTATCCAACGCTATCACGGTCCTCGAGACCACTTTCGTTGCCACTCCGACCAGACTGATTGCCACCAGACCGCATTCATCGAGCCGAAGCCACATTGCGTGCCACTGTGGCGATTTCTGTCAACAAACAGACCGCCTGGCTTGTCTTTTCGCCCGCCTTCTGCGTCGCGGCAGCGGGCACAGAGCTCGACGATGCGCCCGCTGCCGCTCCTTGACGGCGAGCGAAAATCCTGCGCCATTCGGTCTGTTTGTTTCCGGCAATCGCCTTAAGAAATCAGCGCTTTGCAGAAAAACAAATACTAAAAATTTAGATAATTAGCTGATCAAATACATGACAAACCCGTAAACTCTCCGCCGTTTTCCGCGACTCGGCAGCCCACTTACCGCGGGGCAGCTTCGGCCATATGGGGCGGGCTCCCTGCTGACGGGGCTCGATTCTTCCACGGTCGGAAATGGTCGATCGAGCGCGATTCCAGCTGCCACCCGTGCTTGAGGCTCAAGCCGGAGCTCGGCCCGGAGCCCAGCCCGGAGCTCAGCAAGGAATCGCCCAGAGCGACGCGACCAAGTCCGAGCTGGCCGCTCCGGGCGCGACCTCGCTGGCCCATGTGCGCTGCATGCTTATGACGATGGTGACGATCCTGACCGCTGTCGGCTTCATGGCCACGCTCGGCCTGACGCTCGCCCTGGTGCTGGTGGCGGCGAATCGTCGGCTGTACGTCTATGAGGATCCACGGATCGATCAGGTCGAGGACCTGCTGCCGAAGGCCAACTGCGGCGCTTGCGGCAGTGCGGGCTGCCGTCCCTTCGCCGAGCAGCTGGTCAAGGGCGAGGTCGAGCCCGGGAAGTGCACGGTCAACGCCAAAGGGATGAACCAGATCATCGCCGATTTCCTCGGCGTCGATCTGGGGGGCGGGGAGAAGCGCGTGGCGCGGCTCGCCTGCGCTGGTGGGACGCACGTGGCCCATATCCGCGCTTCCTATGCAGGCTTCTCGTCGTGCCGGGCCTCGGCCCTGGTCTCGGGTGGCGGCAAGGGATGCGCCTGGGGCTGTCTCGGGATGGGCGATTGCGTGACCCTGTGCGGATTCGATGCGCTCGCACTCGATCGGCACGGGCTGCCGGTGGTGGACGAGGCCAGGTGCACTGGCTGTGGCGACTGCGTTCGGGCCTGTCCCAAGGGCCTCTTCAGCCTCCAGCCGCTAAGCCATCGTCTCTGGGTCGCCTGCAAGAACTTGGATCCGGGTGACGAGGCCGAGCACGAGTGCGAGGTGGTCTGCACGGCGTGCGGGCGCTGCGCCCAGGACTCGCCCGAGCACCTGATCCGAATCCAAGACAACCTCGCGGTCATCGATGAGACCAAGGCCGCGCTCGCCTCGACGGTGGCCATCGAGCGATGTCCGACCGGTGCCATCGTCTGGCTGCAGCCCGAGGGCGGCGTCCTCAAGGGTAGGGATGCACGGCGGGTCGTACGCAAGGGTGCACTGCCCGTCGGCTGATAGGCATGCCAGTCATGACTCCGCGGCCAGTGCTTTGCTGCGGAGGTTCCGAGATCAGGAACCCCTCGTTGTCGTTGTCGTTGTCGTAATCGCAATGGTAATCGAATATCTGCACGGTCGAGACCGCGATCACGACAACGATAGCGACAACGACCTGAGACGGTCTCGGGACATTCGCACTGCTGCACCAGGAAGGGTTCAAGAACAACTGAAACGCACAGGATCTAGGGTGGATGAGCGAAGCGCATCCACCAAGGGCTCGAATGGTGGATGCGCTTCGCTTATCCAGCCTACCGCGCTCACCTGTTTTGGGCAGCTTCCTGAGGATTCGCCCTGATGACCTGGCAGGAATGTACCGCTTCCCCTTATCACCAGAGAGTGGACAGGGTGCACAGAGGATCAGATGCGATAGCGTTTACAGGATCTCTTGCATCTCTGTGTGCTCGCTGTCCTCTGTCGTCGATCAGTCTGTGTGAGTTGATCAGTATGTGTGAATAGTCACCTTCGGAGACCGATGCGCGCCGCGCGCGAGCGCCGGCGTCGCGGGGTTTAACACCAAAGAGAAGGCCCATGCTCGGCAAGAAACAAGACAAGAAGTTCAAGTATCCCGGCACGCGCATGGCGATGGACGGCAATACGGCCGTCATCATGTGCGAGCGCGAGGCCTCCGATGCCGCCGGCGCCTACCCCATCACGCCATCCACCCAGATGGGTGAGCTCTGGGCCGAAGAGGTCGCCAAGGGCCACATCAATACCTCTGGCCAGCCGTTGCTCTTCGTCGAGCCGGAGTCGGAGCACGCCGCGGCGGCGGTGACCGCGGGCATGTCGATGACTGGGCTCCGGGCGGTCAATTTCTCGTCCGCCCAGGGCGTGGCATTCATGCACGAGTCGCTCTATGGCGCCGTGGGCAAGCGCTTGCCCTATGTCCTGAATATCGGCGCGCGGGCGATTACCAAGGCGAGCCTGAACGTTCACTGTGCCCACGACGACTATCACTGCATCGACGACACAGGCTTCTTTCAGGTCTTCGCCAAGAGCGCCCAAGAGGCGGCCGACCTGAATCTGATCGCACGCAAGGTGGCCGAGCTCAGCCTGACACCCGCTGCGGTCGGCCAAGACGGCTTTCTGACCACGCACCTGATCGAGCCCTTGATGGTGCCCGAGCGCGAGCTGATCGAGGCCTTCCTCGGCCGTCCCGACGATGTCATCGAGTGTCCCACGCCGGCGCAGCGTCTGCTCTATGGCGAGACGCGCCGGCGCGTGCCCGAGGTGTGGGACATGGACAGCCCGGTGGCCGCAGGCACGGTGCAGAATCAGGATGCCTATATGCAATCGGTGGCGGCGCAGCGCCCGTACTTCTTCGACCACATCGCCGACTTCGTCGATACGGCGATGGACGAATTCTACGAGCTCACCGGTCGGCGCTACCACCGCCTCAGCGGCTATGGCCTGGAGGATGCGGACTACTTGATCCTGGGTCAGGGCAGCATGATCGTCCAGGCGGAGGCGGTCGCGGACTATTTGCGTAAGAGTCGCAAGCTCAAGGTCGGGGTGGTCAATCTGACGCTGTTCCGGCCCTTCCCCGGCGACCTGGTCGGGCCGCTGCTCAAGGGCCGTAAGGGGGTGGCCATCCTCGAGCGCACCGATCAGCCGCTCGCGGAGGACCTGCCGATCATGCGCGAGGTGCGCGCCGTGCTGAGCAAGTGCCTGGAGAACGGGCTAGCCGCGAAGGGCGAGCCTCTGCCCTATCCCCACTACCCCAGCTATCGCCAGGGCGACATGCCGCGCCTGTACTCCGGCTGTTACGGGCTCGGCTCGCGCGATCTACAGCCCGAGGGATTGATCGCAGCGGTCGAGAACATGCTGCCGGACGGCGGGCACCGCCGCTTCTTCTATCTGTCCATCGACTTCGTGCGCGAGGCCGCCGACCCCAAGGACGAGATCCGGGTCCAGCGGATCAAGGACGCCTATCGGGGGATAGGTGCGCTGGGCCTGCGCGGCAGCGAGAACCCGAATCTCTTGCCCAAGGGCGCGATCACGGTACGCATGCACTCGGTCGGCGGCTGGGGCGCCGTGACCACGGGCAAGAACCTCGCGATGACCCTGTACGACCTGCTGGGTTACGACATCCGCGCCAACCCGAAGTACGGCTCGGAGAAGAAGGGGCAGCCGACGACCTACTTCCTCTCGGCCGCCCCGGAGCAGATCCGGCTCAACTGCGAGTACACCTATGTCGACGTGGTGCTGAGCCCCGATCCGAACGTCTTCACCCACTCGAACCCCTTGGCGGGACTCGACCGCGGCGGGCGCTTCATCGTCCAATCGAGCCTCGCGAGCGCGGACGAGGTCTGGGCGAGCTTCCCGCCGGCGGCCCGCAAGCACATCGTCGAGCACGACATCCGGGTCTACTTCATCGACGGCTTCAAGATCGCCCGGGAGGAGGCGTCCAACCCGGAGCTCCAGTTCCGCATGCAGGGCAATGCCTTCCAGGGGGCCTTCTTCGCCGCCTCGCCGCTGATGGAGCGTTCCGGGCTGGATGAAGCCGGGCTGTTCGCGGCCATCGAAGAGCAGCTGCGGGCGAAGTTCGGCGCCAAGGGCGAGCGGGTGGTCCAGGACAACCTGCGCATCGTGCGCCGCGGCTTCGATGAGATTGTCGAGATCACCGACAAGTCACTGCGCCCGGGTCGGCACCCGGTGCGCAGGTTGCCGGCGCTGCCGGTCATGCTCAAGGCCCTGCCCGAGGGCGACGGCGGGATCAGCGATGTGCACCGCTTCTGGGAGCAGACCGGGGCCTTCTATGCCAGCGGACGCGCCAACGACAACCTGGCCGACCCGCACATGGCGCTGTCGCTGATGCCTGCCGCCAGCGGCGTCTATCGGGACATGACGCAGATCCGCTTCGAGTATCCCAAGTATCTGCCGGAGAACTGCACCGCCTGCGGCAAGTGCTTCTCGGTTTGCCCCGACAGCGCCATCCCGGGCCTGGTCAACAGCATCTCCGAGATCTTCGCGGCGATCATCGCGCAGGTCGAGCGGAGCGTCCCGACCTTGCACTTGCGGCGCGAGACGCGCACTGTCGAGAAGCGGCTGCGCAAGCTGATCGCGGACGCCGGCGAGGCCGCCGACATGCGCCTGCTGATGGATCAGGCCGTGCTCGAGACCCTGGCCGATTTCGACGGTGAGCCCAAGCAGAAGGCGACGCTGGAGAAGGAATTCGGCCTGCTGCTCGAAGCGCTCGGCGACTATCAGTTTGCGGTCACCAAGCCCTATTGGACCGGCCGCGAGAAGCAGCGCGCGGGCAGCGGCGGGTTGTTCAGCATCACCGTCAATCCTTACACCTGCAAGGGGTGCATGGAGTGCATCGAGGTGTGCGATGACGCTGCGCTGGTCGCAGAGCCGCAGACCAGCGAGACCATCGCGCAGATGCGCGCGCGCTGGGATACCTGGCTCGAATTGCCGACCACGGATCCGGACTTCATCCGCATCGATGACCTCGACGACAAGGTCGGGGCGCTCGAGACGCTGCTACTCGACAAGGCGAGCTATCAGTCGATGGTCTCGGGCGACGGCTCCTGCATGGGCTGCGGCGAGAAGACGGTGCTGCATCTCTTCACCGCCACCGTTACTGCGCTGATGCAGCCGCGCGTGAAGCGACACCTGGCCGAGATCGACGACCTGATCAACCGCCTCGAGACCCATGTGCGTCTCAAGCTCGCCGAGGGCATGGACCTGAGCAACCCGGCGGCGATCACCAAGGCGCTGGCATCCCATCGCGACAGTGATCTCACGCTGGCCGACCTGAGTGCGGAGCTGGATCAAGGCCGCGCCGCACAGCCGGTGGATCCGGATTGGCTGCAACGCGTGACCCGTCTGCTCGGGCAGCTGCGCCAGCTGAAGGCCCAGTACACTGGCCCGCAGCCGCGCGCCGACATGGGCATCGTCAACGCCACCGGCTGCACCTCGGTCTGGGGCGCCACCTTCCCTTACAGCCCCTATCCCTTCCCTTGGGCCAATCACCTGTTCCAGGACGCACCCTCGATGGCCTTGGGACTGTTCGCGGGGCATATGCGCAAGATGGGGGAGGGCTTCAAGGCCATCCGCCAGGCGCGCATGGAGCTCGAAGGCCGTTTCAATCCGGCCGACCCGGCATGCAGCCTGACCTATTTCGGTTGGAAGGACTTCAGCGACGAGGAATGGCTGCTCTGCCCGCCCGTGGTCGCTGTCGGTGGTGACGGGGCCATGTATGACATCGGCTTCCAGAACCTGTCGCGCGCCCTGATGTCCGGCCACCCGGTCAAGGTGATGGTGCTAGACACCCAGGTCTATTCCAATACCGGCGGCCAGGCCTGCACCTCGGGCTTTGTCGGTCAGGTGGCCGATATGTCGCCCTATGGCAAGGCCTGGAAGGGGAAGACCGAGATCCGCAAGGAGATGGGCCTGATCGGGATGGCCCACCGCACCAGCTTCGTGCTGAACAGCGCGGTCTCCAACTTGACGCACCTGCTGGAAGGCTACATCGACGGGCTGCGCTCGCGCCGTCCGGCGCTGTTCAACATCTACACCGCCTGCCAGCCCGAGCACGGGATCGGCGACGACATGTCCGCGCATCAGGCGCGCATGGCGGTCGAGTCGCGGGCCTACCCCTTGTTCCGCTACGACCCGGATGCCGGGCGCAGCCTGGCCGAGTGCTGCTCGATCGAGGGCAATCCGGGCCTCGACCGCGATTGGATCCGCTGGACGCTCGAGTACACCGATGACGCGGGCGAGCGGGCCGAGATGGAGGTGCCCTTGACCTTCGCGGATTTCGCGATGACCGAGGGGCGTTTCCGCAAGCACTTCCGCAAGGCGCCTGCGGAGACCTGGAACGACTCCATGGTCCCGCTGGCGGATTTTCTCGAACTGGATAGGGGGGAGCGCGAGGGGCTTTATCCCTACGTCTGGGGCGTCGACGCCAAGCATCGGTTGATGCGCGTGCTGGTCGCCCAGGAGCTGGTCGCCAGCTGCGAGGAGCGGCGTGACTTCTGGACCCAGCTGCGCGGTCTCTGCGGCGAGCTCGACAAGGTCGACCTGGAGGCGGTGCGCAACCAGGCGAAGGCCGACATGGCGCAGCGACTCACCGCGAGCCTGCTTGCGATCGCTGGCGGCGACGCCGGGGCACTCGCCGTTTTGACTGGAGCCGGTGGCGGCAACGGACAGGGCGGCAATTGCGCTACCGCGCATCAAGCCAAGGGCAACGGGAGTGGGGCGCATTCCACGAGTGGCAATGGGAATGGGGGTGATTTCGAGCCCGTCTGGGTCGAAACGCCCGAGTGCACCGGCTGCGATGAATGCGTCCGGATCAATCCGGCGATCTTCAAGTACAACGGGGACAAGAAGGTCGAGATCGTCGATCCCAGGGGCGGCGCCTTCAAGGACATCGTCAAGGCCGCCGAGAAGTGCACCGCCGGCTGCATCCATCCCGGGACACCCTGGAATCACACCGAGCCGGGCCTGGACAAGCTGGTGCAGCGCGCGGCGAAGTACCAATAGGCAGCCCTGCCGAGAGCCTTGCGCGAGCGGCTCCCGCCGCGACAGCGACAACTGAGCCGGCGCGCACGACGCCTACGGCTCGAGCTTGCCTCGCTCGCGGTCGGGGCCTTCCCGCCCGGTCTTCCATCGAACGGCGGTCGCAACCCATGGGTTTACTGAATCTCTTCGAGCGCCCCAGGACCTTTGCCCACGGCATCTATCCGATCGAGCACAAGGCGCTGACGGCGGACAAGCCGATCCGGCGCCTGCCGTTCGCGCCGGAGTTGGTCCTTCCATTGGCGCAGCATAGGGGCAGCCCGGCTCAGCCTGGGGTGCGCGTCGGCCAGGAGGTCGTGCGCGGCGAGCCGATCGCCCGCGCCGACGGCCACATCTCGGTGCCCATGCACGCCCCGGCGACCGGTATGGTGCGCCAGATCGGATTGGCGCCGACCGCCGAGGGGCCGAAGGCGCCGGCGATCCGCATCAAGGTCTATGAGGGGGCCAGCCAGCAGGTCCTGTTCGACCTCGAGCGCGACCTCGATGCGCTCGACCGCGCATCCCTCATCGCCGCCGTGCAGGATGCCGGCCTGGTCGGGCTCGGCGGTGCGACCTTCCCGAGCCATGTGAAGCTGATACCGCCGAAGGGGCGGTGGATCGACACAGTGGTGGTCAACGGGTGCGAGTGCGAGCCCTATCTGACCTGCGACCACCGCATCATGCTCGAGCAGACGGCGGCGCTCATCCGGGGCATCCGGCTGGTGCTGCGCGCCACTGGGGCGGAGCGGGCGATCATCGGGGTCGAGGACAACAAGCTCGACGCGCTGGCGCATCTGCGCGCCGCCTTGTCCGCCGAGCCTGGGATCAGTGCCGAGGCGGTGCAGACCAAATACCCCCAGGGCGCCGAGCGGATGCTGATCTTGAGCCTGCTCGGGCTGGAGGTGCCGGCGGGCGGGCTGCCGGCCGACCTGGGCGTGGCGGTGTACAACGTCGGCACCCTGGCACAGATGGGCGAGCTGCTGCCCCGCGGCCGCGGGCTGATCGAGCGCGTGGTGACCGTCAGCGGGCCGGCGGTCCGGCGACCGGGCAACTTCATAGTGCCGATCGGCACGCCGGTGCGCTTTCTGCTGGAGCAGGTGGGCACGACCCCGGAGCTGGGCGAGGTGATCCTCGGCGGCCCGATGATGGGTATGGCCGTGGCCTCGCTCGACGTGCCGGTCACCAAGGGCGTCTCCGGTGTCGTGGCCCTGGAGCGTGCCGACCCGGACCTGGCCGAGCGCAAGGTCTATCCCTGCATCAAGTGCGGCGAGTGTGTCCATGCCTGCCCGGTCTCGCTCAACCCGTCGCTGCTCGGCGAGCTGGCCGCCGCCCGCGAGTATCGGGTCATGGCCGAACGCTACTGGCTCGATCAGTGCTTCGAGTGCGGCTGCTGCGCCTATGTGTGCCCGTCGAATATTCCGCTGACGCAGTACTTCCGCATCGCGAAGGCGATCAATCGGGAGCACCGGGAGGCTGGATAAGCGCAGCGCATCCACCTATGGCGCTGCTCCAGGCTATCCCGCCAACCACCAACAACCAGCTACTAGCCACCAGCCATGGCCCGAGCCATCGAAATCAGAACCTCGCCCCATCTGAAACGGGCGCGTACGGTCGAGCAGATCATGCGCACCGTGGTGCTGGCGCTGCTGCCGATCTGCGCCTTTGCGGTCTATCAGTTCGGGCTCAGTGCCCTGCTGCTCTTGATCACCACCACCGGCGCCGCCCTGGCCACCGAGGCCTTCTTTGCGCGCCTGTCCGGGCAGGGCAACACCCTATCCGACTGGTCGGTGGTGATCACCGGGCTGCTCCTCGGGCTGACCCTGCCGCCGGGCTTTCCGCTGTGGATGGCGGCCGTCGCCGCGTTCGTCGGCGTCGCGCTGGGCAAGGCCCTGTTCGGCGGGCTCGGCTACAACGTCATGAATCCGGCGCTGGTCGGGCGCGCCTTCGTCCAGGCGGCCTTCCCGGTGGCCATCACCACCTGGACGCCGGCCTTTGCGCCGGGGCGCTTCGCCGAGCCGATCCCGTCGACGCTGACGCCGCCCTTCATGCAGCCCAGACCAGTCGGCGACTGGGTCGCCGGGCTCGATCTCGACGCCTGGACCGGGGCGACGCCACTGGCGCTGCAGAAGTTCGAGCAGATCGAGCTGCCGCTCGGCGAGACCTTTGCCGGCATGGTCGCAGGCTCCGCCGGTGAGACCTCGGCGCTGTTGATCCTCCTCTGCGGGCTCTGGCTGGCCTGGAAGCGCATGCTGGACTGGCGCATCCCGGTGAGCGTGATGGCCGGTGCCGCCTTGACCGCGCTGCCGTTCTGGCTGCTCGACCCGCAGCTCTATCCCTCGCCCTGGTTCGTGCTCTGCTCCGGCGGGCTGATGCTCGGTGCCTGGTTCATGGCGAGCGACATGGTCGCCTCGCCCGTGACCGCCACCGGCGCCGTCCTCTACGGCCTCTTCATCGGCGTGCTGACCCTGGTGATCCGGCTCTTCGGCGGTCTGGTCGAGGGGGTGATGTACGCCATCCTGCTCGCCAACGCGCTTGGGCCATTGATCTCGGACTGGACCCAGCCGCGGGTGTACGGCTCCGGCAAGAAGCCGCGGGGGGCACGCTGAGATGAACGCTGCAGCCCCGATTCAGCCCGATCCCCGGCCCAGCTCCAGGCCCGATCGCCAGCCCTCGGGTCAGGCTCAGGCGCCGAGCACCCCGGCCTGGGCGATGCTGCGCACCTTGGGCGGCATCGCCATGCTCTCCGGTCTGCTGGTCGTGCTGGTCTATCGACTCACGCTGCCGATCATCGCCGAGAACCAGCGCGTGCTGACCGAAAAGGCGGTCTTTCAGGTCGTCCAGGGCGCGGTCATGAAACATGACCTCGTGCTAACCGACCAAGGGAATCTGGTTGGGGCGGACCTTGGGGCTCAGGGCATCAGGCTCTACGCCGCCTACGACGCCGCGGGCCAGCTCGCCGGCGTGGCCTTTCCGGGGGCCGCCCGCGGCTACCAAGACGTCATCCAATTCCTGTTCGGCTACGACCCCGATTGCGAGTGCATCGTCGGCAGCAAGGTGCTGAAGTCCACCGAGACGCCCGGGCTCGGCGACAAGATCTCCACCGATGCCGAGTATCTCAAGAACTTCGAGGCCCTCGACGCGCGTCTGAATCCCGAGGGCACCGGGCTTGCCAACGCGATCGTCCCGGTCAAGCAGGGCACCAAGACCCAGCCCTGGGAGATCGACGCCATCTCCGGCGCGACCATCTCCTCCAACGCCATGGCGCGCGCGGTCAACGAGGCCGCACAGCAGGTGGTCCCGGCGGTGCGGCGTGCACTGGCGGACCTCGCGGCGCCGCAACAAGAGGAGGGCCGATGAATGGCTGAGCTCCCCAACCGACAGGAGACCCTCTCCCTCGACACCTTCATGCGCGGGCTCTGGGAAGAGAACCCGGTGTTCGTGATGCTGCTCGGCATGTGCCCTGTGCTGGCCGTGACCAACACCACGATCAACGCGCTGGCCATGGGCCTCGCGACGACCTTTGTCCTGGTTTGCTCCAGCCTGCTGGTCTCGCTGCTGCGGGACTGGATCCCGAAGCAGGTGCGCATCGCCAGCTACATCGTGATCATCGCCACCTTCGTGACCATGGTCGACTACGGCATCCAGGCGATCAGCCTCGAGCTCTATGCCGCACTCGGCGCCTTCATCCAGCTCATCGTCGCCAACTGCGTGATCCTCGGTCGCGCCGAGGCCTATGCCTCCAAGCAGCGGCTGCACACCACCCTGGTCAACAGCCTCGGGATGGGGGCCGGCTTCACGCTAGCGCTGCTGAGCCTGGGCACGGTCCGCGAGGTCCTGGGCAGCGGCACCCTGCTCGGCATCCCGGTGTTCCCCGCCGACTTCCAGCCCTGGGTCGTGATGATCCTGCCCCCCGGCGGCTTCTTTGTGCTGGGTGCCTGGCTCTTGTTGTTCAACTGGCTGCGGCTGCGCAAGGAGCATAAGGCCCGCGCGCAACTCGAGGTGAGCGCCCATGCAAGCTGAGCCGCTGTCGCTGATCTTTCTGAACGCCGCCGTCGTCAACAACTTCGTGCTGGCGCTCTTTCTCGGCATCTGCCCCTTCCTCGGCGTCTCTGCCAAGAAAGAGACGGCCTGGAACATGGGGCTCGCGACCATGTTCGTGATGCTGGTCAGCTCTGCTGCGGCCTACGGCATCAACTGGCTGCTGACCGAGCTGGATCTGCTGTTCCTGCGGCTGATCTGCTACATCGCCGTGATCGCCTCGGCGGTGCAGCTGGTGGAGATGTTCGTCAAACGCTTCAGCCCGGCGCTGTTCCGCTCCCTCGGCATCTTCCTGCCGCTGATCACGACCAACTGCGCCATCCTCGGGCTCGCGTTGTTCCAGACCAGCAAGGAGTACGACTTGGTGCAGAGCCTGGTCTATGCGCTCGGCGCCGGCGCCGGCTTCACCCTGGCGCTGATGCTGATGGCAGGGCTCAGGGAGAAGCTCGCGCTGGCGCGGGTGCCCTCGGTGAGTCAGGGCGCGGCGATGAGCCTGATGCTGGCCGGGCTCTTGTCGCTCGCCTTCATGGGCTTCGCCGGACTCGGGGGCAGCCATGGCTGATCTGTTGCTGGCCCCGACGGTCATCTTCCTCGTGCTCGCCGGCTGGGTCGGCGTGCAGCAGGTCTATGCGCGCTTTGCTCGGCGCCATCCGAGTCTCGGGCCCTATCGCTCGACGGAAGGCGGCTGCTCATGCGCCAGCGGCCGTTGCGAGCGGGCGATGCCGATGACGGCGGGCACGCCTTCGGTGTCGCCTGGGCCAAGCACGGCCTTGGCTCGGATGCCAGTCGAGCGCCGGCGGCCCCAGGATGGACAAGCGAAGCGCATCCACCGTTCGCGCTAGATCTCAGGCGATTGCCGGAAACAAACAGACCGAATGGCGCAGGATTTTCACTCGCCTTCAAGGAGCGGCAGCGGGCGCATCGTCCAGCCCTGTGCCCGCTGCCGCGACGCAGAAGGCGGGCGAAAAGCCAAGCCAGCGGTGTGTTTGTTGACAGCAATCGCCTCAGGCCTTCGTCACTAACCGGAGAAGCCAACTATGCAGGCAATGCCGCCCGAGATCGGGCCGACCACCGAGGCGCTGATCCAAGAGTCGCGCCGCGTCACACCTGATCTCACCGACGAGGTCCGGCACCTGACCCTGCAGGTGCAGGATCCCGTCTTTCAATTCGTCGAAGGCCAGAGCATCGGGGTCCTGGTCCCCGGGCCGCATCCCTTCGGCAATCCCTTTCATCTGCGCCGCTACTCCATCGCCAACGCCCGGCCCATTGCACCGGGCGCCGATGCAGAGCTCGAGCTGCTGGTCCGCCGCTGCTTCTACGTCGACGAGGTCAGCGGCGAGCGCTATCCGGGGATCGCCTCGAATTACCTCTGTGATGCCGAGCCAGGGGACCGCATTACGATCTCGGGGCCCTATGCGAGCCCGTTCCGAATGCCGCCGGACAACCGCGCCAATCTGCTGATGATCGGCACTGGCACCGGGATCGCGCCCTTTCGCGCCTTCGTCCAGCTGATCTACGAGCGTCGGGGCGATTGGCAGGGGCAGGTTCGGCTGTTCTACGGCGGGCGCACCGGGCTCGATCTGATGTACTACAACGATGAGGCGATAGATCTCGCCGACTACTATGATGACAAGACCTTCAAGGCCTTCCATGCGCTCGGCACCCGTCCCTTGACGAGCTCGGCCCAGGCACTCAAGCGGGGGCTGACCGACAACGCCGCCGAGACCTGGCGCCTGGCTCGCGAGCCCAACACCTATGTCTTCCTCGCCGGGCTGCGCAAGACGGCCGAGGTCTTCGATCAGGTCATGGCCGAGCAGGCCGGTGGCGAGGCCGCCTGGGCGCAGGTCAAGCAAGGGCTTGTCGATGACGGCCGCTGGTCGGAGCTGGTCTACGACTGATTGGACGATTCCGTCCGTCCGCAGGTGCCTCAGTATTGCGGCCCAAAGGGGTCCGTCCAGCTCACTCGCTGGACGGGATCATCGCTCAAGCTCCCGGGGCCGCCAGCCGCTCGCGGCGGATATGCCGTCCGCCGGCTCGAGCGCCGATGGTGCCGGTCGCGCCAGCGCGGCCACTGCACCACCACAGAGTTCTCCCAAAGCGCGCCTGCGAGGGGGCTCGCTTGTAGCGCTCCCGCGGACTGGAAGCCCATCAGGAAGGCCGCAAGCCCCGTGCCGGTGTAATACAGCTTCTGCGACTTGGCCAACCGCTTGCCGAGCCGAGCCAGGCCAGTCGGCCGCGCTCCGCGGCGTCGGCCGCGAGTCGGCCCACTGACCCGCCGAGAGCCCGAGAGACGGGATCACCGCCGCACGCCCTTTACCGCGGCCTGGCAGGCTCAGGTGACGCCCGTCTGCTCGCACACCTTAAGGCGATTTCTGTCAACAAACAGACCGCTTGGCTTGTCTTTGCGCCCGCTGCCGCTTCGCGAAGGCGGACGAGAATCCTGCGCCATTCGGTATGTTTGTTTCCGGCAATCGCCTTAGGACCCCTGAGGCTTTGGAGGAGGCCCTTTCTCGTGCTGCTCGAGTCAACCTGAAGCAGCTGGTCGCGGAGATGAGCACGGCCCTTGGCTGGGATGTCCGCCGGGGCCGTCCGGGAGCCAAGGGATCGGTGGGGTGGCGCGTACTTGGCGTGGAAAGGGTTGCGCTCTTATAGCGCGCTGTCGCCGCAGACGGGGTGCGTCCATCATGCTCGAAGCCCCTAGTCCAGGGTCTTGTAGACAGAGTACGCGTAGTACTTCGGCCGTGAATCCAGACGCACATGCAACCAGGCGACGCCTCCCCCGGCGGTGCTGACCCATAGGGGCCGATCACTCAGGCGTGCATTCACGGCCCTGCCGAGGCTCTGCCACAGCGCGTGGATCTGATCGCTTGGTGCGCCTCGAACGAAGGCCGCAAGGTGCGTATAGACCTCAGATTCTGCGCGCGGACAGGGTGCAATCAGCAGCGCATCGCGACCGAGATTCTCGAAGGTGACTACTGATTCGGCATTGAAATGGGACCTGAAGGCGACCTGATCCGGAGACCCTTCGAGATCCGGCGCATCCACCAGTACGAACTCGAACGGGCGATCCACCGTGCGTCGAGTGATGGGCGGCGTTTCCCATCGGAAGGCCCGGTATGATGAGCCTGACAGGACTCGGATGAGTAGATCGCGAAACCCGACGTTCTCTTGCATCGAGGCGATTGCCGCTGCGTAGGTAACCGGCCGTTCAGCCTCCGACAGCGAGTAATGCCGGCAACTACCACCCAATCGCGATTCAGATCTGATATTGGGCATTTGCTTGCAGTCCTGCGTCAGGACACCAATTCGTAACGGCTTGGCCTTTTTGCACCAGCAGGCGGCTTGGAATTAGCTCGCGGGGCGTTAGCGGCTTTTCATGCGTTCAGCGTCGCCTTCCTATGCCTATACGCGGCACCGATAGGATCCTTGAGCGCCTTCTGGTCGTCGGCGATGGCCGGACCGACCTCGACATGTCGCATAGGCTTGCCACTCACTTGTAGCAGACCGGCAGGATCGGGCAAGTCGGCAGCTGCGAAGAACCGCTCGGGGCCTTCCCGACGCCTATCCCACCCGATTACCCGGGTCACACAAACATGCGCCCTCGAACCTGCGTCCCCGGACGTGTTGCCCGGGACGTGTGTCTGGCCCTTCCCGGTTTCTCCGACTAAAACCTTAGCGCATGTCCCGATCCCCGGAACTGCGCCTGCGCAGCCGTATCGGTCACTGGCCCCGGAGCCGACTCGGGGGTCGCTCAACGAGGAGAACCGGCCATGTATGCACTCGAAGACGATCTCTACGAAGACCTGGCGTTCGAAGCTGAGGGAGAAGCCGAGCTGGGCGACGAGCTCGAGATGGAGGACTACGCGGAGGACTTCGAGGAAGACTTCGGCGACGACTTCGACGACGCCTTCGAGATGGAAGCCTACGAGGACGATGACTTCTACGAGGACGATTTCGACGCATTCGACGCCTACGAGGGCTACGACGCCTATGAGGACGACGACTTCGAGGACGACTATGCGGAGGAGGCCCTCGAGGACGCCATGGTCTATGCGCTGGGCGCCGACGAGACCGATGAATTCTTGGGTAAGCTCCTGAGCGGCCTTAAGAAGGTCGGCCGGAAGGTGGTCAGGGGCGTGAAGAAGTATGCCCCTGCCGTCGGCCGCATTGCGGGCCGCGTCGGCAAGGTCGCGAGCCTGATTCCCCACCCCTACGCCCAGGCCATCGGCAAGGCCGCGGGCGTGGTGGGCAAGGCCGCACGATTGGCCGCGAAGCTCCGTGCCGAGGGTGCAAGCGAGGAGGACGCGCTGGAGGCGTTCGCCGAGATGGCGGCCAAGGACCCGCGGGCACTGCCCATCGTTGCTGGCCTCACCGCGCGCACCGTGCTGAAGAAGAAGTCGGCCCGCATGTCGCCGGTGGCGCGCAAGAAGGTGGTGAAGCAGATGAAGGGCGCGGCCAAGACTTTGGTGGCGAAGCGCGGCCCCGGCGCGGTCCGGGCCCTGCCCAAGATCGCCAAGACGGTCAAGCGCAATGCGATCGCCAAGGGCGTGCCGCCCACCGCCGCGGTCAAGGTGGTCAAGCGCACCGCGGCCAAGGTGGCGAGCAAGCCGGGCCTGGCGCGCAAGCTCTCGAAGCCGAGCCCCACGGCCAAGCGCATCGTGCGTGCCGCCGGGGCGGCCGGCGGCGCCGTGGTCCCGCGCAGCTACAGGATCCCGGGGCCTGCCCGGATCACCATCACGGCGGCCTGATCGGCGTCTACCCCGAGCCCCGTCGCAGGAGCCTCCGCGATGTCTGCTTCCCGGGTCGTTTCGCTCTCGATCCAGCGGCTCGACCGGCCTCGGCCCGCGGTCCGGGCGCTGGGAGCATCGGTGGCGAAGCCGCGGGTCGGTACCGCTCCGGCCAAGTCGGCTGGCTCCAAGGCGCTTGTCGAGCCGATGCGCTTTCTGCCCGAGGTGCGGGGCTTCCTGCGGCGGAAGATCGCGACCCTGACCGCGCGCGCGCGCAGGCTCGGCCGGCTCACCCCGGAATCGGTCGGGATCCGGGCCAAGGACAGGCCCTTTGCCCCGTCGCAGGCCCATTTCCGGGCCGCCAACGCCAGGCTCGGCGCCATCGATCGGCAGATCGCCGCACGCCTCGCCTTCCTGCGGGAGCACTGGTCCCGCGGGACCCCGGAGCAGGCCCTGGTCTACATGGCCCTGGTGGAGCGGGAGATCGACCGGGCGCGGCGTGCCTTCGGGATGTTCTTCGAGGTCTTCAGCCAGCGCGGCTCCACCTTCGCGCCGGCGCTCGCGGCCCACGACGCCATTGCCGAGGACTGCTACGCGGCCATCCGCAAAGCCGCGCCCTTGGTGTTCCGTGGGCCGTTGCTCAAGCCATTGACCTACATGGAGCACGGCTACTCGCCCGCAACCACCAGGCGCGGTATCAGATTGGCCCGGCTGCTGGGGGAGGCGAACCCCTTCCCGCTGATCCGCATCCCCTGGGATCGGGACAACCCCTGGCAGGCGGTCTTCCTCCACGAGGTCGCCCACAACCTGCAAGCAGACCTGGGACTCTGGCACGAGAACCAGAGCGCGGTGGGCCGCAGGCTGGCGCGCACGCCGGCCGACCCCTTGTCCGGTGCGATCTACCGCCGCTGGCACAAGGAGATCTTCGCCGATCTCGCGGCCCTGCTGCTGGGCGGGCCGGCGGCGGCCTGGGGCATGCTCGACTTCCTCGCCCACCCGTCGCCCAAGACCATGACCTACAAGCCCGGCGGGGCCCACCCGACGGGCTACCTGCGGGGCCTGATCCTGGCGGAGATGCTCGATCGCATGGGCTTCGCGGACGCGTCCGGTCGCGTGAAGCGGGCCTGGCGGGGTCTCTACAGCCTCAAGCGGGGTAGTCGTATGCCGTCCCCATTGATCGCCAGTGCGCCGGTCGCGATCCCGGCCGTGGTGGACGAGATCGCGTACCAGACCCGTACGGCGCTGGGCCATCGCTCGCTGGCGGACGTGATCCCGTTTCGGCGGGCCGACGAGCGCTCGATCCGCGCCGGTGCGCGGCTTCTGGCATCCGGGAAGGTGCCGGCCCACCTGCCGCCCCGGTTTCTGGTGAGCGCGAGTCGCTATGCCTTGGAGCTGGGTGCCGACGCCCGGGCGGTCTCCCGCCTCGCGATTCGCCACCTGAGCGCGCGGCGAGGCCTTGTGCATGCGGCTCGCAGCGCGCCACGTCGAACCGGGGCCATCGCCGCCTGAGAATCCGGGTAACACCCATAGCCACCAGGGCCCGAAGCCGGGCCCTGCGCCGGAGGCAAGACCATGACCGACCAGACCAGCCCGAATGCCCTCATGGAGCGCAGCCAGTCCGCGATGGCCCTGGACGACCTGATCCGCAAGCATCTGCGGGTCGGCGATCCGCGCGACCCGACGGCGGTGGCCGAGGCGCTGCGCCAGCGCTACACGGACGAGCGCGACGCCCTGGCACAGGAGGCCGCGGGCCTGCCTTTTCACAAGGTCACGCGGATCGATGCACGTGCCCCCGCGGAGAATACCGTGCGCGCCGAGGAGCAGCAGGCGAAGGGGGACGTCAACGCCGACCTCAACGCCCTGCTCGGCAACGCCCTGCTCAAGGACATCCACCCCGAGCTGCGGGGCTGGTCCCAGACCATCCGCCAGTCGGTGCTGGAGGGCACTGCCTCGGCACGCTTCGCGCTGGACCCCTACCAGCGGGACAGGTCCATGGCCGCGCGCCGACTGCTCGGCGACTACGCCCGGGTGGCCCGCTACGTGGGCGCCTTGACGCCAAACATGAGCATCCACTATCGCCAGCTGGCGAAGAGCCTGGACGAGGTGGCCAATGTGATCCTGGTGACCATGGGCGACGCCCTGGCCCAGGTGGGCTACGGCGGCGGACGCTTCCTGCTGCAGGCCCCGGCCAGCGAGCTGGCGGCTCGCCGCGATGCCGTGGTCAATGCCCTGCGCAACCTGGTGGGGACCACCCGCGAGGCCTTCGGACCCAACGACTGGCCCCGCGGCCTTTATGCCTACCGCGGCACCCTGGACTTCCTGGAGGACAACGGCCTGACCGACCTGCGCGCGTTATTCCAGGAGAACAACGTGGCCCGCACCCTGGACGAGGTCGTGCACTGGGCCACCCGCGGGGCCTCGGAGGACCTGCGTGCGCTGGGCTCAACCGCGCTGCTCGCCCTGTCGCGCTTCCGCCGGCTGGATTCCATGCTGCGCGACCGGGTGGAGCCGGAGGCGCCGGCCCTGGCGGCCTATCTCACCGCGATCCGGCTGTTCCTGGATGCCTTCGAGAACGCGGGCTCCGGCTACCGGCTGCTCTACGTGGCCCGCCCGCCCATCTCCTTCTACGGCCTCTATGGTGTCGGCGGCCCGGACGATCCGACCCGGCGCCTGATCGAGGTCATACAGCGCCGCGGCGAGCTCGCCCAGGCGCTGGACTGCTACCTGAGCTGCGGCTGCACCGACGACCTGGTGCGCTGCCAGATCATGCTGGACAAGCTCCTCTACGACACCGACCGGGCCATCGATCTCTACGTCCTGAGCGGCAGCCAGGGCAGCGGCCCGGCGGAGCAGCGGGCGGTGGCCTATGGGCTGATCGCCGACCGGCTGCTGCGCTGCCCGCCCGGGACCGTGTGCAAGCCCCAATGCGAGCCGGTGCCTCCTAACGGCCTCGACCCGAACATCGTCACCGACACAGCGGAAGACCTGCCGCCGCCCCAGTTGCAGGAGGTGCAATGCGAGCCAACCGGCAGCTGCGTGCCCCTGGCCTGTGTCGACCGACATCCGGGCCTGCGCACCACCATCGAAGGGATTCGCGACGAGCTTTGGTATCCGGGCAGCCTAACCGCGGTCGCGCCCTGCGCTATCGCCGCCGACCCCGCGTTCGGCCACGAACAGCTCACCCTGGTGCGCGAGGAGCTGTGCGTCCAGCGGGATGCCGAGGATGCCTGGGAGCACCTGTTGCAGACCATGGCCCCGTCTTGCCGCTTCCAGGGGGATCTGATGGCCCCGACCAGGGCGCTCTTGGATGCCACGGTCGCGGAGGTCGAGAGACTCGACGCCACGGTCTCCTGCCCGCAGGACTTCAGCATCCCGCCGCACTTCGAGACCAGCCTGGCCGCGCTGGGCTACCTGCGCGGCTCCAAGGGCGAATAGGTCCCGCGGCCGCAGGCGTCTCACAGGGTCTACATTCGGAGAGCAACCATGGCACAAGCAGCCTGGCCCAGAGTTTTCAAAGACATGTGCGGTACACCGGACTTCGATTCCGTGACGGAGCAGCTGACCCAAGCCCAAAGGGGCATCGGCGAGATCAAGCGCTGGACGGTCGCCGTGGACGCCTCCCTGCTGACCTTGCGCAAGGCCGTCGAAGGCGGACTGGACCAGATGGCCGGTTTCGGCGAGCGGCTCTGTGTCGTGGAGCGACGGACGGACGACTTCCTGGCCCTTGCGGCGGAACAGGACAACCGGGTGGGCGAGCTGCGCGGATCTCTGGTCGAGCAAGGCAACCGGGTCAATGCCTTCGAGGGCGAGCTCAAATCCGCAGTCGAGTCATTCGGCCGGCTCCAGTCTGGGCTGGAGCAGGCCGTGCAAGGTCTGGCGCGTGCCAGCGACAGCATCGCCCTGCACGAGAAGCGGTTGGGCGAGGCCGACGCGCACATCAGGGCTCAGGCCGGCGCCATCGAGGCCTTGACGACCGACGTCGCTGTGCTCAAGGCCTGGGTGGCCAGGTCGAGTCGACGCTGGAACCTGTTGTGGGCATGGATCCAGCTCTTGCCACTGCGCCTGCCCGGTTGTCCTGCCACGCCCTATTCCGACCTGCTGCAAGGGTCGGGTCACAAAGACCTGGATGCGGTCGCCGCCGCCAACGCGAGCGAGCTTGCGCAGAAGCTCAAGGAGCAGAATGCGCGCGCGAAGTCGGTGGACGATGACCCGGACGAGGACGACGCGGATGAGCTGATCCGCATCGCGCTAAGGATCGGCGGCGCCGCCGCCGCGACCGGCACGCGCAGGCGAGGCAAGTAGCCCGGGCCAGCGCCGGCGTCTCGCGAGCGTCCCCGAATCGACGGAGCCAAGACCATGTCCAACCCCTACGAGAACTACGAGACCGTGACCCGCCTGTGGCAGCGCTTCGTCAGGGAGCAGCTCGGCCAGCTCCCGCCGGAGGAGCGCAAGCAGCTGGAGCTGGAGCTGGAACGCCGCTTCGGGGAGCTGCAGCAGGGCGCAGCGGGCAGCGAGCCCTTCGGCTTCCCCGAGCTGATCGGCTTCGGCGGCCAGGGCGTGCAGTCCTTTGGCGAGCTGTCCTATCCGCACCTGATGCCGGACTTCGACGAGTCGGTCATCCCGAGCCAGCTGCATGCCGCCGCCGAGCTCTACTACATCTACAACCACGAGAAGATGAAGGTCTTCCAGGCCGCAGACGTGTTGCGCCAGTTGTTCAACCTGGGGCGCATGCGCATCCAGCGGGGCCCGGGCGCCCGCACCCTGTACATCCTGGAGAAGTGGAAGCCGCTGCGCTATTCGCTGCGCGACCGCATGATCGCGTACCGGCGCGTGTTCAACTACGGCACCGCGGCGGCGCCGGCCGGGGCCGTTGTCAACCAGGGATTCCACCGTCATTTGGTGGCCTTCATGTCCGCGATGGCGCAGTACTTCCGGGACCTCACCGTGGGCGAGGTCATCCGCGGCTCCCAGGACATCGACGACCGCCCCTTCGGCAACCTGGCCACTATCCAGCGCCTGGGCGTGGACCTGCGCTATGCCCTGGACCGGGCGAGCTACGGCAACATCCTGGCCCTCACGCACGAGGTCGGGCACTACCTGAAGACGCTGCTCGAGCTCTTCGACCAGCCGGACATCAAGAAGTCGTTCGACGCCAATACCAAGTGGGACACCCTGGAGGCCATCTCCAACCGGCACCTGGGCGGTGCGGCGGAGCTGTCCCAGCGGGCCAAGATGGCCGAGAGCGGCCGGCGGATCCTGGTGTGGATCGCCGACCAGGACTTCGACACCACCGCCGACCCGCTGGTCTTCCGCTCCGAGGCAAGACCCTTCGGTGCCCATGCCGAGGCCTGGATCGCCGCCTATCGCATGACCGCCGAGGGGCGCGGCTTCTCCGGCGTGGGCTCGACGGTGCGCGGTGCGGTCGGGCTCAGGAAGCGGCGCAATGCGGACCTGGCCATGGTGTCTTGAGACCGGTAGCGGTTGATCCGGCCCGCGAGATAGGCCCATGGACAGCCTGCCGCCGCTGCAGCTCAGCCTGGTCCGCCGGGGATGGTCCTGCATCCTCGACGTTCGGCTGGCGCTGGCCCCGCTCGGACCATTGCTGGCGCTGCGGCTCGCCGAGGAGCTGCCGGTATGCATGGGCCCGACCATGTGGGAGATGCTCGACCAGACCGCCTATTTCGCCGCGGATCCCGAGGCCATGTTCACGGACCCCCTGTTGCCGGAGGGCTATCCGCGCGGGTTCTTCGACGGCCCGGCCCTCGCCCAGTGGGAAAGGACCCGAGAGCTGGAGGGGCTGTCGTCCCGCGGGATCTACTGGGCGGCCGATGCCCTGGCCCAGTCGTCCTTCCCGAAGGAAGTGGACGCCTTGGTCCTGCGCCGCTTCGACGCCTTCGGCGAGCGGCTCGAGGTGCGGTTGCACGAGGCCAGGCCGGAGCTGCGCGCCGTGGCGAGCCTCCCGCTCATGGAGGGCAGCATCAGCGCCCTGGCGCTGGCGGCGGCCATGACTCGCTATCGCCCGCGGGTCCTGAGCCTCTCGGCCCCTGATCCAACCGAGCCGCCGCCTTTGTGCCGACTCTTGACCCAGTGCGGCATCCCGGCCCGGCGGTTGGATGAGGACGAGAGCCGCGGCACGCGGCAGGCGCTGGCCCCGCTGCTCGTGCACACCGGGGTCATGGACCTGCTCTGGGCCGGTCTGCCCGTGATTGCGGTCCACCTGGTGGTCCCCAGGGGGCTGGACCTGATGCCCGCCGCGGAGGAGCCGGAGCACCTTGGCCAGCTCGATCTCACGGACGAGGCGGACCCGGCCGCAGGTGGCTGGGACTGGCAGGATGCCTCGGCCTACTGGTATCCATTGCCATGAGCGCCCGTCCCTCTCCGGCCTGGAACCCCGTCGCGGATGTGCCCCTGCCCGGTCCGCCGCTGGCACCGCCGCTGCCGTCGCGGCTGCGCCAAGCCGGGGTCCCGCGGATCAACCTGGATGCCCTGCCGATGGTGGCCCTGGCCGCTGTGATAGTCCCGCCTGGTGCCTGCCGCGGCGGCACCGAGGTGCGGACCAGCGGGTTGCCACCGCTTCCCGGCCCTGGTGGGATCGTGCTGACCCATCGGGTGGGTGACCGCTGCGTCGGCCTCGCCGCCGACCGGCTGGAGCCCGGGGCGGCGGTTCAGGCCCCAGGCTGCGCGCCTGTCACCTGGACCCGCCTCGACGGCTCCGCGGGCCGGACCCGGGCCGATGCGCTCAATCGCGCGCTCAACGACACCGCCTGTATCGGCAACCGCGTCCTGGTCCTGACCGGGCCGGCCCGCGGGCAACGCGGTGTCGTGACCGGTATGCACGGGGCCTGCGGGCATGTCAGTGTCGACTTCCCGCCCAAGGTCCTGCGCCGGCTGCGTGTCGGCGACCGGCTCCAGATCTACGCGCAGGGTCAGGGCCTGCGCATGCTCGACCATCCCGAGCTCAGGCTCCGGCACTGCTCGCCGCGGCTCCTGCGTGGCTGGGGTCTGGCCTCGAAGCCCCCGCGGCTCTTGGTGCCGGTCACTCACCGCCTGCCTGGCGGGCTGCTCGAGGCGGCGGCCGGCAGCCGGCGGCCGCTTCACTATCGGATCCGCGATGCCGGTTCGGCTCAGGGCCGCCGCCTCGGCCTGTCCAGGCTGCGCTTCGGGGATCTGGTGGCGGTGCGCCACCCCGGAGCCTCGAGCCCAGCGGGAGCGCGCGGCCTGACGACCATCGCGGTGGTGGTCTCGGGTGAGGCCCCGTTCAGCGGCCTGGGGCCGGGCCTTCTGACGCTGATCTGGGGCTCCGGCGGGCACCTCGAACCCGTCCAGGATCCCCGTGCCAACCTCGCCGCGGTGCTGAGGCTGCGTCCATTGCCCAAGTCCAGCCGCCGGCGCCCTGGGAAGATCTATCGCGCGCGCAGCTCGATCGGTGCTCCAGGGTCCGTACGCATCGGAGAAATCGCATGATTGAAGTCCATTCGCAGCTCGAGAGGTCCATTGGCAACGCCCTGGAGTCGGCCGTGCTCCAGGACCTCCGCGTCGAGGCCGGGGAGGGCTTCATGCCCTATAGGCGGTTCGAGCTGGGCACCGCGGGACCCCGCGGTGCCGGTGCCCGGAAGGCGTTATGGGACCAGCGCTGGGGCGGCTTCAGCGGTTGGTTCGGCGTCGGTCCGCTGAGCGGGTTCCTGGCCGATCAGGACAAGTCCCCCGCGCTCAACGCCAGGGTCGTCGGGCGTCTCGCGGCCGAGGGTCTGAGGCCGGGACAGGACCTGGTCTACCGTTTGGTCAACCTGGACCCCGCGGTCGCAGGCAAGAAGCTCCTGTACATCGGCAGCGCCGTGCGCGGGACTCTGGCCCAGCGTCTTCGCGCCCACGTCCAGGGCAAGCGCAGCGGGAGCCGCTCCCTGCACGAATTCCTCGAGGACCTGCCGAGCCTCGCGAAGATCCGAGTGGACGTGGGCTGGATCCAGGGCCAAAAGGTTCACCGGGACAAATGGCGCAGCGCAATCAACTACAACGCGGTATTCATCCTGGAAAAGATCCTGCAGCGCCGCGAGCGACCAAAGTTCTGGAACCCCCGCGACCGAACCTTCGAGTAGACCCGCCAGACCCCATCCCAGACGGAGGCCACCGATGAAACGCAGCCAAGACCCCAGACGAGCCGGCCGGCAGGATTTCGCCGACCTCGATGCCTTGGTCCTCGCGGAAATCGAGTCCCTGGGCGAGCAGGCCGCCCTGCCGGACGAGGGCATCTCGGAGCCCATGCCGCGCAGGCGCGAGGCGAAGGCACCGGCCCGGCGTCAGGGCCCCAGGACAATGGCCCAAGTCCATCCGCTACGCGGTGCGCAGGCGGAGCACCGCCTGCCCCGGGGCACCGGAGAGGAGGTCAGGGCCTTGTTCGACGAGTCCTTGGTCCCCGAGCCGGCGCGGGTCGGGTCCGAAGAGCAGGACGACGGTCCATTGGCGTCGGACCTGTTGAGTGCGGAGGAGCGAGCCTTCGTCGAGCGTGCATCGGGCTTTCTGCGGGGACGGCCCAACGCGGACCTGATCCTGGACGGGATCTGGGCCCAGGTGAACGCCGCGCGGCCGGACGGCTTCTATGACCCGCGGGAGGTCGACGCCCCCGACGCAGGCGAGCCGGCGCTACACGAACCTGCCGAGTCGGCTGGTGTCATCGCCGTCGCGCCCCTGGCGCAGATGCGTGGTGCAGACCCTGCGCCGAAGGGGCCGCGCGCCGCGCCGCCGGACAGGGACGGGGCACCAGGCCGTCGCTCCGGCGAGCCCGGTACCAGGTCCTCGGAAGCCGGGCAGGGAGCGGACCCGGAACCCTCGCGGGAGTGACCTGCCATGGCCTTTCCCTCAGGGGAATTCGCGGGGTCGGACTATGCCCTGGTGGGGCCTGCCGACAACCGGGTGCACGAGATCGCCACCAAGAGATTTCCCTACAACACCGTCTGTCACCTGGGCCGCGGATTCGGCGACGGGCGTCTGCGGGGCTGCACCGGCTGCCTGATCGATCCCACGAGGCTGGTGACCGCCGCCCACTGTCTCTACAGCGTCAGGCTCGGCCGGGCCCCGCTGCGCATCCGTGTCGCACCAGGTCGAGCGGACCGGGACCGGTTGCCCTTCGGCAGCATCGACGCGGCGGAGGCCTATGTCCCAAGGCGCTTCATCAAGCCCCGGGGTCCACGCGACCGGCGCGATTACGACTATGGCCTCCTCGTCCTGGCGCATCCCTTCCGCTCCCTGCGCAGGTTCCTGCCGCTGCGTGCCCTGTCGGACCAGGGCTGGAAGCGGCTGGGGCCGCGGGTGCGCGTGACCATCGCGGGCTACCCTGGCGACCGGCCGCTGGGCACCCTATGGCGCCACAGCGAGTCGCTCGAGGGCCTGGATCCCCGGCGGCTCTATTACTCGGTGGATACCTGTCCGGGGCACAGCGGCAGTCCGGTCTGGGCCAACCTCCCCGAGGGGCCTGGCCTGGTGGGCATCCACACGACGGGGATACTCGACGAGCGGGGCCGCTCCCACGGCTGCGCCCCGGGCACCACCCTGGCTGCGCCCGGGATGGTGAACAGCGGCGTGCGGATCACCCCGGCGGTGCTGGCCAACCTGCGCGATCCCACAAGGGCGGTGGCGGGGCGACCTCCCATGGTCCGGGTGCTGTGAGCAGCGCACGTCATGGTCTCCGAACGCAGGGCCGCCGGGGTCGCGGCGCCGTACAGCCGTTTCGCCGAGGTCTACGATCGGCTGGTCGGGGATATGATGTTTCCGGCGATTGCGGCGTCCTTCGAGCAAGACCTTGCAGGCCAAGGGGTGAGCTTCCGATCGGTAGCCGACCTCGGCTGCGGCACCGGGACCTTCCTCGAGTATCTGCTGCGGTTCCGCGTGCCCCTCTGGGGGGTGGACGCGTCCCGCGCCATGCTGAAGGAGGCTGCCCGCAGGCTGCCACCCGGGCGCGTGCGGCTCCTGCACCAGGATATGCGCCGGCTGCGCCTGCCGCAGCCGGTGGACCTGATCACATGCAACGGGGACACCCTGAACTATTTGCTCGACGCCGCGGCGCTCGGCCGCGCCCTGTGTCGCTGCGCTCGCGCCTTGAACCCTGGCGGCCACCTGTCGGCGGATCTGCTGGTGGGCAGGCCCCGGGGCGCCGGGCTGGATCGACGCAGATCCATCGAAACGCACCTGGGTCCCACGCTCTGGCGGGCTCGTGCATCCCCCGAGCGCCGCCTGACCCGGGTCGACATCCTCTGGCCGCGCCGGAGCCCGGCCGGGTGGCGCTGGACCCGGGAGACCCACCACCAGCGCTGGCACCGAGCCACCGATCTCATCCGGGGCCTACGGATGGCGGGGCTGACGCCGGTTTCACTACGCCGGGTGCAGCCGGAATTCGATGCCGGTTCGGGTGCCTGGATCAAGCTACTGGCATGCAGACACTGAGAGCTTGTGAAAGGACCCGCCGACCTACTGCGGACGCCCCCGGGGCGCGTCCAGCTGCGTTGCAGCAAGCCGAGCATCGGGCCACCTGGGTCAACTAGGCTTCCCGATTCTCGGCGTCCTGCGCCTTGCTGGCCGCGCCCAGGGGCGCCCTCGCCAGGGCCTGCGGGTTCTTCATAACCCCTGGGCCGTCTCGCCCTGGTCTCGGGCATGCGGCGTCACGGCGGCTGGTCGAGCCTGGCCGCGGTGCACCCACAGGGGCTGAGCATCGATTGGCGTCTGATCGTGGCAAGTTGCCCTGCAACAACCTAGGATGGTACTGAGAAATTCAGTGTTAAGAGCATGGAAGCCAGGGTGCAAGATTCCCATAGCCTGCGCGCACGCCAAGGTCTACACCTTAGGGACGTTAGGGACGCGCACAGGTAGCGGCCGGGATTGCAGCTCGCGGACCATCCCCTGGGGCGTCTCGGCCGCCCGAGGCACCCTGGACGCGTTGGCGATGCACCGGCGCACCCCAGTCGATCAATGGGCGCGATTAATGGGCGTGATCAATTGATCGGACCCGAATCCAGCGGCTCGCATCTTCCCGTTGCCGGGGACGAGGGTGCGGGCATGCGCCATTACCTTGGCCGCGACAATCCAAGGAGCCAATGGATGGAAACCGTGATCGAGTTCGAGCTTGACGGCAGCCGATGCCGAGTGATCCCCGAGGACATTACCCCGGGCCTCGACGGCAATGGGAAGCTACCCGTCGTCGGACACTGCAAGCTCGCCGGCAAGGCTTACCTGATCGTTTGCACGAGCCTCGCCCCCGACTGCCAGCCAGGTTCCGGGCGCAAGGTCGCGGACCTGCTGACGCGCCGGGAGCTCCAGGTGGCGCTGATGGTGAGCCAGGGTCTGGTCAACAAGCAGATCGCCGATCGTCTGCGCTTGAGCCCCTGGACTGTGAGCTCCTACCTGCGGCGCTGCTTCAACAAGCTGGGGGTGCGCAGCCGGGCGGCGATGGTGGCGAGGATCCTGGGGGATATGCGCGGTTGAGCGAGCTCGATTTCGATCCAGATGACCACTTTGGTCGCATGTCGATGCAGCCCTATTTGGGATGGGCACGGCGACATCGGCCAGCCCCAAGCAGGCGATGGCAAATCCCGATGTTTCGGCGTGCTGGCGCTCGGTCAAATCGATTGCCCAGGGGCAGGCGCAGGAGCCTCCAGGGCACGTACCCCCAGGTCATCCCTTTGCCGGGGCAGGCCCTTGGCAGTCTTCTGGGAGCTAGCCCTGTAGCTTGGCCAGCACGGTCAACATGGACAAGGTTCCCAGCAGGCGACCAGATCCAGCATCCACGACCGGCATACGGACCAGGCCTCCGCGCAGCAGCATCAAGGCCGAGGCGATCGGCAGATCAGGTCGCACCACCGGCACTTCGTGGTCCACATAATTCTTGACTTTGCGGTCGAGGAAGGGCTCCAACCGTCTCTGGGCGTCTGCCAATGACTCGGCGACACTTTCATCGTGGCTGATCGTGCTCTCGATCTCGTACTGACTACCAACAGTCACCGGCACCAGCACCTTGGCGAATTGCAGCGCGCGGATCTCGCCGACAAAGCGATAGTCCCCATCGACCACCCATAAATCAGCTTGATGTTTGCCGACCATCTGTTCGACTGCGGTCGATAGGTTGTCGTCCACGCTGACAGTGAAGGGGTCCTCGTGCATATAATCTCTCGCGTACATTGTCGTGTATTCTCCGACGGCTAACGGCTACGGTTAGGTAATCCAAGCGTCCCTGCACGTCCAAGGCTGCCCGAGCTGGGAGCCTAGCGGGGATCTGAAAGATCGGTCAAGGTCCCACGGAAGGGCCA
>JANQFI010000528.1 GCA_028277905.1 Chromatiaceae bacterium
CCGAGGCGGGCGTCGTCCGCCGCCGGATGGTGGCGTCGCAGGCGAGCTTCCAGGATGTCGTGCTGACCCTGGCGACGGCGGAGCAGAGCGGGGAGGCCCGCCGGCTCGCCGGCAGCGTGATGTTGCGCTTCAAGCTGTTGCAGGGCGAGGAGGAGGCGTATCTCGCTCGCCTGGCGCGGCGGTCACAGGACCCGCGGGTGCGAACACTGGCGGACGAAGTCCGCAAGGGGCGGGCGGCGGTGGTGGCGGCAAAGAAGGCCAAGTCTGGTGCGTTCGAGAAGGCGCTGCAGGCGCTGGACGCAAAGCGATTGGCGCTTGGCAAGGTCAGTCGTGACTACAAGGACCATCTGCGCGTGCAGATCGCCGGCCTCGACGATGTGCGGGCGGCATTGCCTACCGGGGCTGTGCTGATCGAGTTTCGTTTGTTCAGACTAGCTGATTTCGGCAGCGGGACACTCGGTGATTGGCATCTCGCGGGCATGTTGCTGGCGGGCTTCGAGGAGCCGGTGGTGATCGATCTCGGCCCGGTTTCAGCGCTGCCTTCGATTACGGCCGAGTTGGACGATGCGGCGGCAGCAGGGCTGTATCAGAAACTGTTTGCTCCGTTTGGAGCAAAGCTTGCCGCTGCGACCACGGTCTATGTCGCGCCGGATGGGGTGCTCAATCTGGTGCCGTTTGCACGGCTGAAGCTTGCTGACGGCCGGTACTGGGGGGAGCGCCAGCAGCTTCGCCTGCTGCAGAGCGGTCGCGATCTCTTGCGTCCCGATCCTGACAAGAGGACCCGTGGCCTGCTGGCGCTGGGCGGCATCGATTTCGGGGCCGCCGCTGCCGCCGCCGAGCAGTCGGAACAGGCGGATCGAGCCGTCGCCCGTACGGATCGTTCCGGGGCGGTCACACGAACCAGGGAGAGTTTCACAGCGTTCAAGCTGCTCCCGGCGAGCGGGGAGGAGGCGATCCGGATCAAGGAGATGTATCGGCTCTTGCGCAAGGATGAGCCGGCCGAACTGTGGTCAGGTGCACAGGCCAGTAAGGCGCGGCTGCAGGCGTTGCAAACACCGCCACGAGTGCTGCACCTTGCCACCCATGGCTTCTATCTTCCCGGCACGATGCGTGCGCCGATGCTGCATGCGGGCGTTGCACTGGCCGGCGCCAACCGCGAGCTTGCCGGCAAGGGCGCGGACGGCATCCTGTTCGCGCTCGAGGCACAGGGGCTCAATCTCGACAATACCGAGCTGGTGGTGCTGTCGGCCTGCGACACCGCCAAAGGCAGCCTCGACTATTCGGAGGGGGTCTATGGCCTGGTGCGCGCGCTGCGGATTGCGGGCGCCCGCAACGTGCTGGTGACGCTGTGGCCGCTCAAGGACGGCGAGGCGCGCGACTTCATGCTCGCTTTCTACAAGACCTGGCTGAGCCAGGCCCGCAGCGACCCCGCCAAGGCGCTGCGCAAGACCCAGCTCTCCTACCTCAAGCAAGACAGGCTGCGCGATCCGCGCGTGTGGGCCCCCTACATCCTCGTCGAGTGAGCCGCCACGCCGAGAACACTCGCCGCGGGAATTGGGCAGCTTGCGGCCGACACAGCTTCAATGGCGAGTGCCTCCGCCACCATGCATGGCAGATGATCACGATCGATTAGAGCATGATCCCGAAAAGTTGCAGACTTTTCGGACAAGACCATGCGACAAAACAAAGAGAAATGGAGCGCGATCGATTCAATCTGAATGGATCGCGCTCTAGAAGGGGCGCCGATTGCGGCCGAACGCCAGATATCCGGCAATCGCGTGCGCGGCGCCGAGCAGCACGATGAAGAGGACGATCATGGCGGCCGCGCCGATGATCGCCCCGAACGTCTTCCAGAACCCGACCTGTGCGATCAGAATGAC
>JANQFI010000529.1 GCA_028277905.1 Chromatiaceae bacterium
AGCGGGCGCAGAGTCGAGCTCTGTGCCCGCTGCCGCGACGCAGAAGGCGGGCGAAAAGACAAGCCAGGCGGTCTGTTTGTTGACAGAAATCGCCTTAGCGCCAGGGAGCAGCCCGGCCCGCGACCTCCCGGCGATTGCACCTTTGCCCTTTGGCTCAGCCGGACGCGGCCGGATGCACCTGGGTCGCGGCGACACAGACCCGATTGCGCCCGTCTTCCTTGGCCTGATAGAGCGCCCGATCGGCACGGGCCATGAGCTCGTCGAATGTCTCGCCAGCTTGGCGCAGCGCGACACCGAAGCTCGCCGTGATGTTCAGGCCAAGGTCCGCGTCGATGTCGCAGCGGGTCGCCTCGATGGCGGCGCGGACCCGCTCGGCGAAGCTACCTGCGCCTGCAGCACCGCCGCCGGTCAGAAAGACGACGAACTCCTCACCGCCAAAGCGTACCGGGATATCGCCGGCGCGACAGCCCTGCTGCACGATCTGGCCCAGCATGCGCAGCACCGCGTCCCCGGCGGCATGACCGTGGGTGTCGTTGATCTGCTTGAAGTGGTCGATGTCGATCATGACCGCGGCCAGCGCCGTGTCCGGCGTGCGGTCGTCGATGCGCAGCTGCCGCTCCACGGCATCGTGCATGTAGACCCGGGTGAAGAGCCCCGTCAGCGGGTCGCGAATGGAGCGCTCATAGGCCTGCTGGCGCTTCGCCTCGATGCCGCGGTAGATGACCTCCCGCTCCAGCGCTACCTGCAGCGGCATGGTCAACTGCTGCACCACCAGGATCATCTCGTCCGGTAGGGTCGTGATACCGTGCAAACGGAGCTCCGCCACGCCTTCCATGCGCCCGCTGGACGGGGCGAACAGGGGCAGGGTCAGGATCAGGCCGGTCGCGCCCTCGGGCCGGCTGGAGAATGGGCCCTCGTGCAGTCGATGGCTCCCAAGCCCCGGGTCCTTGCGATGCAGCCTGATCCACTCCTGCTGGGTCCGGCCGAGCAGCCTGTTGATGTGCTCTGGGGCCTGGCCGGCGACGCCGATGAAGCGGTCCTCGCGTGCCAGGGTCAGGACCCTCCCGTCCTCGAGCTGCGCGTAATAGTCGATCCGCTCCGCCGGCAGGTTCTTGCGGACGACGTCGAACAGCCGCTCGGCGATCTCACGGAAGTCCCGGTATAGCAGCATGGTGCGGGTGATGTCGCGTAGGGTCTGGTTGAGGCGCGACAAGCGCCCGACGTCCGTGTTCTCGCGGGCAAAGAGATAGATCCCGCAGTCGAGGTGGCGCAAACGGTCGATCATAAAAGGCACCAGAGCCGGCGGGATGATGGAGCCGTGCTGTGGCGCAATGAGTCGAACCGGATATTGGTCAATCTGGCTGATGGCGAAGCCGAGGATGTCGCGGCTTGGCATGTAGTGCTCGTGAAAAGGCCGCAAGGCCTCGAAATGCGACGGGTCGGCGGCCACCAGGGTCGGCCGTTCCGTGAAGCCACCGAACAGGTCACTGGAGAAGAGCACGCCGGTGCGCGGATCGAAGGTGCAGAAGGCGCCCGGAAAATGGGCATAGGGCGTGAAGATGAAGCGCAGCTCGCGATCCGGCAACGACAGGCGCCAGTCGTGCTCGTCCACCAGCCAGAACGGCAGCCGCAGCCCATAGTGCTTCAACAACGCCCGGCTGCGCCAATGGGTCACCACGACCGCGTCGTCGCGCTCCACCAACTCGTCGATCAGCGGCAAGGCGGCGGCGATGTCCGGGTCTTGATGGTGGCAGACGAAATAGCGGATGCGGGTAAAAGGGATGACCTCCTCGATCTTGCGCAGCGTGCCGGCAAAGGTCAGCCGCGAGCCCGGATCGAACAGCACCGAGTGCTCGCCCTGCTCCAGCAGGTAGACATGACACTGGAAGACGTCGTCCGGCAGCACATGCCCGACCCACCAGACGCGATCGGCAATACGCACGGCATGCGTGGTGTCCGCGCTGGCAAGTTGGGCGAGCAGGGGATCTGTCATGGTGCGTCTGCGGCCAGGATCGGCTCGCTGCGTCGGTTCGGCTGTGCTCGGGCTGGCGCGCCCGACCTATACCACCGCGCAGGTCGGCGGGACGCAGGCAGGCCCTCAGCGCAGGCCACCGACACGTCCGATCATCTGCTCGATGATGGCGCGGATGCCGGGGTGGCCCATGAGGCGCCCGAAGGCCTCGTGGTTGCGTAGGGCCTCGACGTCGCCAGAGGCCATGAGGCCGATGAGCTCCGGGTCGCCGATGGCGCGCTGGATCTCCGGATCCTGTTGTAGGGCGGTCATGAGCTCCATGATGCCGCTATCGGCCACCATGCTCTGCTGGAGCGCCTGGATCAGACCGGCATAGCCCTCCGGCGCGGCGTGCTGGCCGGCGGCGCCGAAGGCGTCGGCACCTAGCCTGTCGTTGCGCAGGTCGCCGCCGGCATCTGCGCGCTCCATGCGGCGGATGCGGGCGACCTCGACGTCGATATCGCCGAGGGTCCGGGTGCGGATGCGGAAGATGCCGTCGGCGAGCCCGAGTGGCTCACCGACGATGATGCTGCCATCGTCGAGCTGGAAGCGGGTCAGCTCGCCGGCGGTGCCGATTCCAGTCCAGGTGGCAGTCGCGAGCACGGCGGCGAGCAGCAGCACCTCGAGGGGTCGGACGACCCACTGGCTTGCCGAATGTCCCACCCCGGAGACCCTGTATCTGCGCATGGCCTCGACCCCGTCACTCCAGCCCCATGATGCCGCGCAGCTCCGCGCTGGTGACCACCTGGCAGTAGATCATGTTGATGACCGCAAGCTCATGGCGGTGCAGCTCGTCGGTGCCGGCGGCGCAGCAATCCTCGACCAGCACGACGTTGAAGCTCTCGTCGGCGAGCGAGCGCACCGTGGAGCTGACGCACTGATCGGTGTAGATGCCGGCGACAACGACATGGCGGATGCCCATATTGCCGAGCACCAGGCGCAGGTTGGTCCCGGTGAGCGCGCTGTCTGTGGTCTTGGTGACGACGATCTCGCCAGCCTGGGGCGCCAGCTCCGGCACGATCTGCGATGCATCGCTGGTGAGCGGCATCAGCAGGTTGTTCCAGCCGGGCAGCTTCTGGCTCAGCGAGCGATCCCGGCCGTCCTCCAGCAGACAGGCGATGCGGGCATGGATGACGTCGATGCCCTTGGCCCGGAAGCTGTCTTGCAATCTACGCAGGGTCGGGATCACGGTGCCCTGCATGCGCGCGTGGAAAGGCGCCCAACGGGCGCGCTCGGCCGGATCCTCGTGCAGCACCATGCCATAGTTCTGCACGTCGACGCACAGCAGCGCCGTCTCCGCCGGCGGCAGCTCGAGGTCCTCGGGCTCGGGAGCCCCCTGGTAGTAGAAGGAGCGGTTGCGGGTTTTCCAGGACATGGGCGGTTCTCGGTGCAAGCGGGTCTCTCTAGGTCTTGCGCGCACGCGCGACGGCGTCGGCGGTGATCTCGCCGGCGGCCATCAGCTCCGCCTTGGCGAGCACCTGCGCCTCCAGGTCCCGCTTGAAGCCCTCGACGCGGCCGAGCAGGCTGTCGTCGGCGACAGCGAGGATCTGCGCAGCCAGCAGGCCGGCGTTACGGGCGCAATCGATGGCGACGGTGGCCACGGGCACGCCGGAGGGCATCTGCACGATGGACAGCAGCGAGTCCTGTCCAGACAGCGCCTGACTCTTGACCGGCACCCCGATAACGGGCAACGGCGTGATGGCGGCGGCCATCCCGGGCAGGTGAGCGGCGCCGCCGGCGCCGGCGATAATGACCTTGAGCCCGCGCTCGACTGCGGACCCGGCGTAGTCGTACAGCCGCTTGGGCGTGCGGTGGGCGGAGACGATGGTCATCTCGTAGGGCACGCCCAGGTCCGCCAGCGCATCGGCGGCGGCCTGCATCACTGGCAGGTCCGAGTCGCTGCCCATGATGATGCCGACCAGGGGCTCGGAAGCTTGCTTGGTCATGGTGAACCCTGAGGCGGTGATGATGCGGTATCGACGCGCTTGGTCGGCTCCAGTCCCAGCACCTCAGGCGCTGGGGTCCTCGCCGGCAATGGACAGCACTGCGCGGACATGCTCGGCCTTGGCCTGGGCCTGCTCGATGTCTGCGTCCAGGACGGTCACATGCCCCATTTTGCGGTGTGTGCGGGTCTCGGCCTTGCCGTACAGGTGCACCGAGACGCCGGGGATCGCCAGCGCCGCCCGCAGGCCGCAGATCACCGGCCGGCCCCGGAAGCCGGGCTCGCCCAGCAGGTTCAGCATGGCGGCCGGGCGCAGCAGGTCCGTCACGCCCAGCGGCAGGCCGGCGATGGCGCGCAGGTGCTGCTCGAACTGGTCGGTGACACAGGCCTCGATGGTGTAATGACCGGAGTTGTGCGTGCGCGGCGCGACCTCGTTCACCAGCAGCTCGCCGGGCTCGGTCAGGAACATCTCGATGCCGAAGATGCCGACACCAGCCAGCGCCTCCACCGTGTCCACCGCCAATCGGCAGGCCTCCGCGGCGGTCTCGGCGTCGACGCGCGCCGGCGCCAGCAGGATGTCCAGGATATTCTCCGCCGGACGCATGCACATCTCCACCGGCGGATAGGCGACGGTCGCGCCGTCCTGCCCGCGCGCCACCATCACGGCCAGCTCCAGGCGCGCGGGCACGAAGCGCTCCAGCAGCGACGGCACCGGCAGGTGCTGGTCGAAATCGGCCGCCGACCGCATCACCTGCACGCCGCGGCCATCGTAACCGCCGCGGCGGGCCTTCTGCACCAACGGATAGCCGAAGGCGGCGAACCCCGCCGCATCCGGTCGGTCGATCGGCGCGAAGTCCGCGCTCGGGATCCCCGCCTGCGCCAGGACCTGCTTCTGGCGCAGCTTGTCCTGGATGTCGGCGAGCAGGCCTGGACATGGATAGATGCGGTGGCCCGCGGCGGCGAGCGCCCCCAGCGCGTCGGTGTCGATATCCTCGATGTCGAAGGTCGTCACGTCGCAGGCGGATACCAGCTCGCGCAGGGCCACCGGGTCATGGTAGGTGCCGACGATCTGCTGCCCGGAGAGCTGCCCGGCAGGGCTGTTGGGGTAGGGATCCAGCACGGTGCAGGTGCAGCCGATGCGCTTGGCGGCGGCGACGAGCATTCGCCCCAGCTGGCCGCCGCCGATGATGCCGAGATGTGCGACGGGATAGGGGTAGTGGTCGTCGCTGGCGGTCATCTGCCCGCGGCCTCGCCCTGGCGGAGCCGCTCGCGCATCTGCTCGAAGGCGGTCTCGGCCTTGGCGAGCCGCACCTCGATCTCGGGCTCGTAGTCGACCGCAAAATCGCGAAATGTGCGTGCCACCAGTGACAGCTCCCGCCCGCGCCAATGCACCAGGTGCCAGCGGCGCATGATGGGGAAGCCCTGCACGTCCAGCAGTGCCAGACCGCCGCCAGCGCTCTCCAGCCGGAGCGAGTGCAACGACAGCACCGAGATGCCCAAGCCCCCTACGATGGCGTGCTTGATGGCCTCATTGCTGCCGAGCTGCATGCGCACGCGCGGCTCCAGTCCCGACTCGTTGAACCACTTCAACACGGCGTCCCGGATACCGGAGCCGGGCTCGCGCAGGATCAGGTTCTCGTCCGCGAGGCGCTGCATCGGGACTTCCCGCTCCGCCGCGAGCGGGTGATCCGCCCGCGCTACCACCACCAAGGGATTGGGGGCGAAGGGGATGGACTCGATCTGCTCGTTGTCGTCCCGCGGCTGGCCGGACACATAGAGGTCGTCGTCGTGCGCCATCAGGCGCTCCAGGATGTGCTCGCGGTTGGTGACGCGCAGCGACACCTCGATGCCCGGATACTGCTTGCAGAAGGCGCCCAGGATCTCCGGCGCCACATACTTGGCCGTCGTCACCACGCCGAGCCGGAGTCGCCCGCGCTTCAAGCCCTTCAGGTCCGAGAGCTTGACCTCGAGATCGGTCAGGGTGCCCAGGATCTCGCGACAAGCGGCGTAGACTTCGCGCCCGGCGTCGGTGGGCTCCACGGTGCGGCCGACATGGCGGAACAGCGGCGTGCCGAGCGTCTCGGACAGCTTCTTGATCTGCATCGAGACCGTTGGCTGGGTCAGGAACAGCTCCTCGGCGGCGCGGGTGAAGCTGCCGAGCCGCACAATGGCCTCCAGCAGTTGCAGCTGGCGCAGCGTGGCGTGTCGAATCAGGTAATCGGCACCGCCGGCGAAGGTGTGGCGGCCGTCGTTGGCGGGGGACATGCTGGTGCTGCGGTTGGCACCGGCAGGGCCGCAACCGCCCCCCTGGGCGGGTCGGCCACGGCTGCGGCCGGAACCGGACTCGGTGCCGGCCGCGGTGTCGGTGCTGCCGCTGGGTTTCACCGTCGGTCAGCGCTAAACGCGGCAGGGTAGCGCCTTGGTGCAGTCTGTTCCAGCATTTTGTCTGAACGAGCCCTCTGCGCTGCTGGATCGGCCCGCGCGGCGTAGATCCCGATGGCTCGCGCCGCAGGATAACAGGACAACCATGCCCGCCCGCACAGCGCACTCGGTGGCAGAACACCGGCCGACGTGCATGGCGCCGACTCCCGGGGGTGTGGGTGGCGCGGCCGAGCAGGCGGACTCCGTGTGGACAACGCGTGCATGCCGCCCGATCCCGAACAGGCGGCCCTGTGGACAAGCTGGGGACAATCCGCTCCCGGCTGATTGTCCCCAGCTTGTCCACAGTCATGCACCCGTTGCCCACACTGCGCCGCACAACCCCCGCCGCGAACCGCACACGCCTGCGGCGCGACAACAACAAGAGCCTTGATCTAAGGCGATTTCTGTCAACAAACAGACCGCCTGGCTTGTCTTCTCGCCCGCCTGCTTTGTCGCGGCAACGCGCACAGAGAACGACTATGCACGCGCTG
>JANQFI010000531.1 GCA_028277905.1 Chromatiaceae bacterium
GAGCAGAAGTACGTCACCGTGCGCCACGCAGGCGGCCGCATGCTCATCGACGAGTCGCTGAAGTCTCTGGAGCAAGAGTTCCCGGACCGATTCGTACGCATTCACCGCAACGCCCTGGTGGCCGTCCGGCAATTGGTCGGCCTGGAGAAGGCCGCCGACGGTGCCAGCCTCGCCGTGCTCTCCGGCTGCGAGGAGCGCCTGCCTGTGAGCCGCCGCCATTTGCCCGAGATCCGCCGCTTCCTGCGGCATGGTTGACCGCTCCGCTACCCGCCTCGTCGCGCCCGCCTGCGCCCGTCTCCGATCCAGGCGCAGACTCCGAACGCCAAGACCCGAGCCTAAACCGCAGCTCCCCGGATTCAGCCCATGCCCGATACCCTGAAGATTGCCACCCGCAAGTCCCCCCTCGCGATGTGGCAGGCCGAGCACGCCGCGGCCATCCTGTCTCGGCGGCATCCCGACCTCAAGGTCGAGATCCTCGGCATGACCACGCGCGGCGACAAGATCCTCGACGCGCCCCTGGCGAAGGTCGGCGGCAAGGGATTGTTTGTCAAGGAACTGGAGCAGGGCATGCTGGAGGGCACCGCCGACATCGCCGTCCACTCCATGAAAGACGTGCCGGTAGATTTCCCGGCCGGTCTGCACTTGGCCGTCATCATGGGCCGCGAGGACCCGCTCGACGCCTTCGTCTCGAACCGCTACGCCTGCCTCGATGAGCTCCCCCGGGGCGCCTGTGTGGGAACCTCCAGCCTGCGCCGGCAGTGCCAGCTCGCCGCCCGCCGTCCGGACCTGCGCATCGAGCCGTTGCGCGGCAACGTGAACACGCGCCTGCGCAAGCTCGATGACGGCGTGTACGACGCCATCATTTTGGCCGCCGCCGGCCTGAAGCGGCTCGGTTTCGCCGAGCGCATCCGCGCCCGCATCGCCGCCGAGGACAGCCTGCCCGCCATCGGCCAGGGGGCCATCGGCATCGAGTGTCGCAGCGACGACGACCGCGTGCACGGGCTCATCGAGCCGCTGCATCACCCCGAGACGGCCCGGCGCGTGCTCGCCGAGCGCGCCATGAACGCCAAGCTCCAGGGCGGCTGCCAGGTGCCCATCGCCGGCCATGCGGTGTACCAGGGCGACAGGCTCCACCTGCGCGGTCTCGTGGGCACCCCGGACGGCGCGCGGCTGCTGCGCGCCGAGGGCCATGGCCCGGCGGCGCAGCCCGAGGCGCTGGGCGAGCGCGTCGCCGAGGATCTGCTCGCGCAGGGGGCGGACGCCATCCTGGCGGTGCTGCGGGAAGCTTAGGCGATTGCCGAAAGCTCTCACAGAAGCTCTCACACGAGCATGCAAGCGCAGCAGATGACCGAGGCTTCCAATGCAATCGACTCCGGGCTCCGGGACTGCGACCTGTGCGGCAGCGGCGTGCTGGTGACCCGGCCCGCGGCCCAGGCGGAAGGCTTGTGCCGCCTCATCGAGTCCGTCGGCGGCCGGCCGGTGCGCTTCCCCACCTTAGAGATCCGCCCGCCCGCGGAGCCCGCGACCGCCGTGGCGCGGCTCGCCGAGCCCTGGGATTTCATGATCTTCGTCAGCCGCAATGCCGTCGAAGGCGCGCTCGCGCTCGGGGGCGACGCGCTACGCGCAAGCGCCGCACGGCGTGTCGCGGTGGGCCGTGCCACGGCCCTGGCGATGCAGTCCGCGGCGCTGCCGCCGTCGCTGGTCCCGGACCTCGGCTTCGACAGCGAGGCACTGCTCGCCATGCCGGCGCTGGGCGCGGTTGCCGGCCGCCGCGTGCTGATCGTGCGCGGCGAGGGCGGTCGCGCGCTGCTTGGCGGGACGCTCGCCGAGCGCGGCGCCGAGGTGGGCTATGCCGAGGTCTACCGCCGTGCCGTGCCTGAGGTCGATGCCGCCGTCCAGCTCCCTGGCTGGCAGAAAGCGCTCGGCTTCGTCACCGCCACGAGCGACGAGGTGCTGCGCAACCTGCTGGCGCTGGTCCCCGCGGCGGCTCACGCCTGGCTCAAGGGCTTGCCGCTGGCGGTGCTGAGCGCGCGCAACGCCGCCACCGCGGCCGGCCTTGGCTTCGCCCGGGTCGGGGTGGCCCCGCGGCCCGGCGACGACGGCATGCTGTCCGCGCTTTGCGTCCTGGCGCGGGAGGCCGGTGCCGGCCCTGGGTCGCGGACGCCGTGATCGCGGCACGCAAGCCGCGCTCGCTCTGGCCGCTAGTCCTGTTCGCCGCACTGTTGGTGCTCTTGGCCGGCGCCGCCATCGCCACCGCGCAGCTCTACTGGAGCAGCCTGCGCGCGGGGGTGGAGCAGATGCGCGCCTCGCTGGCTGCCGCGCAAGAACAGCAGCTGCAACTGCTGGAGCGCCTGCGTGTGGCCGAGGCGTCGCTCGCGCAGCGGGCGGGCGCACGACCGACGGCCGGTGCCTGCGTGAGCGCGCCAGCAAGGGGCGCTGCCGCGACCCCAGTGGCGCCGCAGCCCGTGTCGTCGCTGCGCCTGTCGCTGCCGCCGGACGAGCGGGGCCGCCTCTTGGCCTGGCTCAAGGAGCTCGGGCTTGCCGCAGCCCGGCTACCGGCGACGCGGGGTCCGGGCGCCCTGCCGGCCAGGCCCGCGCGACAACTGCTGCGCAGGCAACTGGCCATTGCCGCCGGCGCGGCCGCGGCCGGTGATGTCCGGCTCCTGGATGCGGCCCTGGTTGCCGCGGAGCGGCTCACCGGCGCACCGCACCGTGCGTCGGATGAGCCTGGGGCCGCGCTCGCGCAGCGGTTAGCAGAGCTCAGGGCGCGCCTGCAGACGCCCGCATCAGCCGCGCGCCACGGAGTGGTCGGTCAGGCCCCGCCTGGGCGCTGAGTCGCGACCGGGCCGACGGCCTGGGCCTGGGCCGCAACATTGCGACGGCCGGCGGCGGCCTCACTCTGTGCGGGGCAGCGGCTCGCCACGCCAGGCGTGCTCGCCGCGAGTGCCGGCGGACACAGCTGCGAGCAGGCTCCGGCAGCGTTTTCTGGCAGCATCCTATGGCCACAACCGGCGGGAGCGAGGAACACCTTGAGTATCATTTTGGGCTGCGGCTATATCGGCCGCCTGCTGGGCGCGCGGCTCGCGGCGGGCGGCGTTGGCGTCACCGGCGTGGTACGCAGTGCCGAGAGCGCTGCGCAGCTGCCGGCGGTGGGGGTGCAGGCACTGCAGCTGGACCTGCTCCAGGATCCGCCGAACGCCCTGGAAACCGCGGATGCGGACCTCTTCCACCTCGCACCGCCGCCGGGCGAGGGGCGTGAGGATCCGCTCACGGGGAGGCTCATCGACGCCTTTGCCGCGCGGGGGCAGCCGCGGCGGCTCGTATACATCGGTACCACCGGCGTCTATGGTGACTGCGGCGGCGAGTGGGTGGACGAGACGCGAGCGCCGCGTCCGATGGCGGACCGGGCGCTGCGCCGCTGGGATGCCGAGGAGCGGCTGCGCGCTTGGAGCCGTGACACCGGTGCGGAGCTCGTGATCCTGCGCGTGGCGGGCATTTATGCCTGCGACCGGCTGCCGCTGGCGCGCATCAGGAGCGGCCAGCCGGTCGTGAGCGCCGCCGAGGCGCCCTGGTCCAACCGCATCCATGCGGACGACTTGGTGGAGATCTGCATCGCCGCCATGGACGCCGCACCCGCGGGTGCCCTCTACAATGTCTGCGACGGCCACCCGACCACCATGACGGACTATTTTCTGGGCATCGCGGCGGCGGCGGGCCTGGTGCCGCCGCCGCAGATTCCCTTGGCCGACGCCCCGGGCAGGGTTTCCGCGGGCATGTTGTCCTACCTGCGCGAGTCGCGGCGGCTCAGCAACCGCAAGCTGCTGAGCGAGCTCGGCGTGAGGCTGCGTTACCCGACCCTCGCCGCGGGGCTCGCAGGCTGCTTTCCGGCGACCTGATCTGTCCTCGACTGTCGGGTCAAAGGGGTGGGTCCAGCGGGGCCGGTGGCGACATCCGCGGCGCCTGGGCTGCGCGCTAGGCAGGGCAGGACGCTCGCGCTGCTGGCGTTCGCGTTGCTACCGTTCGCGTTGCTACAATCGCGGCGGCGCAACGGCCGGTGTGCCCAATGGCTCCGGCGCCCTGTTGCGCTGACGACAATGAACCCGACGCAACCCGACCTAGGGGTTAACCGCGACAACCCGAGGAGTCATCGACCATGCTGGGCCGTTTTGCCTTCGCGCTTGCCTGTGCGCTCGCCTGCGCCGCCGGGCCTGCCGCTGCCGTGGACAACGAGGATTTCAACTTCGACACCACCGAGCACCTGTACCAGGTGTGCGTGACGACCTCGGAGCAGCCGGAGCATGTGGCGGCGAGCTTCGCCTGCCGCGCGTTTCTCGAAGCGACGGTGCAGTACCACGACGCCGTCAGCGACCGCAAGCAGCTGAAGCGACTCATCTGCTACCCGCCGACCGCGACCATCGCGGACGGCCGTCGCGCCTTCTTGGCCTGGGCGGAGGTCAACAAGGACGACGCCGAGCGCATGCGCGAGCAGCCGGTAGTGGGTGTGGTGCGGGCGCTGGCGGACAAGTACCCCTGCCCTTGACCGGCGGTCCGCGAGACCCAGTCGCGACCGTGCTTGCCGCTACCGCGCCGATCGTCTGCGCATGCCGGCGCGCGCCATCGGCCAGGAGCTAACCGGCGTCGCGGTATGCCGTGCCCCTGAGCTCCTCAACCCCGAGAGGGCGCAGGCGGCACCAACGAGCCGAAACCAGAACGCAGTGACTCCAAAATGACCAGACAACTCATCATCCCCGCCTGCACGCTCCTCGTCTTGGCCCTCAGCGCTTGCGGGTCCACGACCGCCGAGCGGGCCGGGAGCGGCGCCTTGATGGGTGCCGCCGGCGGCGCGCTGATCGGCTCGCTGAGCGCCGATGCCGGTGCCGGCGCGCTCATCGGCGCCGGCGTCGGTGCCCTCGGCGGCTACCTTGTAGACCAGCACGCGAAGGGCAATATCGATTAGTGGGTGATCGCTTGTCTTGGGCTGGCGGGACCTGGTCCAGACGGCAGTGCGGCCGATGCCGCAGCGCCACTTCGCATTGCCACATCACATTGCCAGTTCACATTGATTAAGGACTCCTGGAGGCCGAACAGAAATGACAGTCAACATCGTCGTGGCCGCCTTGGTCACCGCGGCCCTCGCGGCCGGCTGCGGCGGTACGACCGCCTCGCGCACGGCGACGGGTGCCGCCGCCGGTGCAGCCGCGGGGGCGGCGATCGGCTCGGCAAGCGCGGATGCCGGCAAGGGCGCACTCATCGGCGGTGCCGCGGGTGCGCTGGGCGGTTACGCGTACGATCAGCACGAGAAAGAGAAGGAGCGCAAGGAGAGGGAAGAGCGCGAGCGCTACCGGCAGTGACCGGCGGCTGGGCCCCGATCTCTGCAGCGAACCGGCCCTGACCCCGGGGCAGCGACGGACCCCGGGGCAGCGACCGACCCCGGGGCAGCAACATAGAGGTCTGGCTCTCTGAGCTTTCGCTGGCATGGTGGACGCGCTGAGTCACTTCCCCGTCGAGCTCTGGCAGATCCTGCTGGAGCTCTCGCCATCCTTGCTGCTCGGACTCTTCATCGCCGGCTTGGTGCACGTCTATGTGCCGGCGGCGACCATCCACAAGCGCCTGAGCCGGCCGGATCTCGGCAGCACCGTGCGGGCATCGCTGCTAGGTGTGCCGCTGCCACTGTGCTCCTGCGGGGTGATTCCCACCGCACTCGGGCTGCGCAAGGCGGGCGCATCGCCGGGGGCGACGACCTCGTTCATGATCAGCACGCCGCAGACCGGCGTGGATTCCATTCTCGTGAGCGCGGCCTTCCTCGGTTGGCCCTTCGCACTCTTCAAGGTGCTGGCGGCCTTCGTGACCGGTGTCGCCGGCGGGGTCCTGGTCAACCGGTTGACCTCGTCCTCGGAGGAGTCTACCGGCGACGGCAGCACCTCCCTCGGTGGACCTGGCGAGGATCGCGGCATCCGCGGGGCCCTGCGCTATGCCGTATTCGATTTGTTGGCCGCCATCGATCTCTGGCTCATCGCCGGTGTGCTGGTGGCCGCGCTGATCACCACCCTGGTGCCGGCGGACTTCTTCGCGGATCGGGCCTGGTCACAGGGCCTCACGGGCATGCTGGTGGTGCTGGCCATTTCGCTACCCTTGTACGTTTGCACGACGGCCTCGGTTCCCATTGCCGCATCCTTCATCGCCGCCGGCATGCCCTTTGGCTCGGCGCTCGTGTTCCTGATGGCGGGACCGGCCACCAATGTCGCCACCATCGGTGCCGTCTACCGCACCCTCGGCGGAGCCGTGCTCGGCCTTTACCTCGGCACCGTCGTGGTGATGAGCCTCGGCTTCGGGCTCCTGTTCGACCAGGTACTGATCGGCGCACCGGTCCTCGACGCCCCCCATGCGCATGGCGCTAGCTGGGTCGGCGTGCTTGCGGCGCTGGTGTTGCTGGCGTTGCTGGTGCTGTTGTCGTGGCGCCGCTGGCAGGCGCGCACTGGGCACCCGGCTCCGGGGCCTGCCGGAGGGGACACTGCTGCAGGCCTGGCTTCCTTGGTGCTGCACGTGAAGGGCATGAGCTGTCAGCACTGCGTCGGCAGCGTCAAGCGCTCACTCGAGGCCATGGATGCCGTTGTCGAGGCGACGCCCGATTTGGCCAGCGGTCGTGTGCGCGTCGTCGGCGAGGGCTTTGCGGTCCCGGCCTTGGTTCGCGCCGTGGAGGATGCCGGATTCACCGTGAGCGGTGTGGAAAAGCGACCGGGTCGCGTTGACGTACCCCAATCGATGCACTAGATTTCAGCAGGGATCTCGCTGGGATAACGCACGGGTGCTGTCGAGGCAAGGCGATGCGGATCTACGTAGGCAATCTGAAGTACGCGGTTACCGACGACCAACTCCGGGAGATGTTCAGCGAATTCGGCGACGTGGCCAGCGCGGACGTCATCAGAGACAAAGTATCCGGACAGTCCAAGGGATTCGGCTTCGTGGACATGCCCAAGGATGTCGAGGCGGGGGAGGCCATCCGTGCACTCAACGACTCGGTCCAAGACGGGCGCAAGCTGACCGTCAACGAGGCCCGGCCGCGCACGGATCGCGGGCAGCGGCGCTTCTAGGTGGCAGCCCCTTGTCGCCGGTGGTAGATAATTGGCCGGCGACGGCCGGTGGCTAGCCTCCAAGCTCATCAAGCCCCAGTCCATCAGAATCCGGTCCATCAGAATCCGGTCCATCAGAACCCAGTCCATCCAAACCCGGTCCATCGAGCTCATTCGAGCCCGAGCTCAGGCCAGAGCGCGTCCACCCGCGCCTTGACGGCTTCATCCATGCGAATGGGCCGGCCCCACTCACGGGCCGTCTCGCCTTGCCACTTGTTGGTCGCGTCGAGCCCGACCTTCGATCCCAGCCCCGACACGGGCGAGGCGAAGTCCAGGTAGTCGATGGGTGTGTGCTCGATCAGCACCATGTCGCGGGCGGGGTCCATGCGCGTCGTCATGGCCCAGATGACGTCGCGCCAGTCGCGGGTGTTCACATCGGCATCGACGACGATGACGAACTTGGTGTACATGAACTGCCGCAGGAAGGACCAGACCCCCATCATCACGCGCTTGGCATGCCCTGGGTACTGCTTGTGCATGCTCACCACCGCGAGGCGATAGGAGCAGCCCTCGGGCGGCAAGTAGAAGTCCACGATCTCCGGGAATTGCTTCTGCAGGATGGGCACGAAGACCTCGTTCAGGGCGACACCGAGGACGGCGGGCTCGTCTGGCGGGCGGCCCGTGTAGGTGCTGTGGTAGATGGGGTCCGGGCGCTGGGTCAGGCGCTCGATGGTGAGCACCGGGAAGCTGTCTACCTCGTTGTAGTAGCCGGTGTGGTCCCCGAAGGGCCCCTCTGGCGCCGTGTCACCAGGCTTCAAATGCCCCTCCAGGACGATCTCGGCCCCGGCCGGTACCTGTAAGTCGCTGCCCAGGCAGTCGGCCAGCTCGGTACGGCTGCCTCGCAGCAGGCCGGCGAACGCATACTCCGAGAGGGTGTCCGGCACCGGGGTCACGGCGCCAAGGATGGTCGCCGGGTCGGCACCGAGGGCGACCGCCACGGGGAAGGCTCGATCCGGGTAATGTCGCTGCCAATCGCGGTAGTCGAGCGCTCCGCCGCGGTGGGCGAGCCAGCGCATGATGACGCGGTTGCGGCTCAGCACCTGCATCCGGTAGATGCCGAGGTTCTGCCGCGGCTTCTCCGGGCCGCGGGTGACCACCAGCCCCCAGGTGATCAACGGCGCCGCGTCGCCCGGCCAGCAGTGCTGGATCGGCAGCCGACCGAGATCGACGTCCGCGCCCTGGAGCACCTGCGCCTGGCAGGGCGGATTGCGGCGCACCTTCGGCGCCATGTCCAACACCTTGCGGACGATGGGCAGGGCCTCGAAGGCCGCCTTCACGCCCCTGGGGGGCTCCGGCTGCTTCAGGAAGGCCAGGAGTCGGCCCACCTCACGCAGCGCCTCTACCGATTCCTCGCCCATGCCCAGCGCGACCCGCCGCGGCGTGCCGAACAGGTTGCCGAGCAGGGGAATCGACGCGCCCTTGGGCCGCTCGAACAGGAGCGCCGGGCCACCCCGGCGCAGGGTGCGGTCGCAGATTTCGGTGACTTCTAGGTAGGGGTCCACCGGCACGCCGATGCGCTTCAGCTCACCGCGCTGCTCCAGTTGCCCGATGAAGTCCCGCAGGTCTCGATATTTCATGGCTTCGATGGCCCCAGCCGTTGCTTCGCTCGACGATGCGCCGGTTGCCCAGCCCTGAGCACGAGCTTCGCAGACGAACCGAGCCGGCGCACGAAGAAGTCGAAGGACAATCCGGCGCAGCCCGGTATGTTTTTCGACGGAAATCGCCTAAGCTCCATAGGCGCCCGTGGCCGCCTGCCAGGCCGTGGCGATGTTCTATGCGCGTCAGCCCCCTGTTCCTCCTCGGTCTCGCCATCTCTGCTCTGACACTGCTGATCGGGCTGCTCGCGGGTGGCGTGGCGTGGCTGCACCGAGCCGCCGGCGAAGCGGCAGGGCGCTTCGGCAGGTTGCGGGGAGACGCGCTCGCCTCCGCGCCACCAGATGACGCCCAGGCGCCCATGCTGCTCAACGCCTTGCTCCACGATCTGTGGCCTGCATTGGTGCTGCTGCTCCTGGTCTCCGCCGCTGGCGCCGGCTGGCTGTATCGCGCCGAGGCCCGGCGGCTCAGGGCGCGCCTAGAGCGTGCCGCGGTCCAGGTGGGCCGTGATGGCCCCGGGTTGCAGCTGGCCGCCACCGGCGATCGCGAGCAGGACCGGCTGGTGGACGCCTTCAACAGGATGTCACGGCGGCTCGCGGCCGGCCAGAGTCTCCTGCGCCAGGCGTTGGCGAGCGCCGAGCGCACGGCTGCCGAGACGAGCGAGCGCGAGGCGCACCTGCGCCGCCTGTTCGGCGCGGCCCAGGACGCCATCCTTACCCTGGACGATGCGGGGCGGGTCGTCGATCTGAACGCTGCCGCAGAGCGCTTCTTGGCAATCGATGCGGCGGTCCTGCGTGGCCGTTCGCTCGATGCCTGCATCGACTTCGAGCTGATGGACACGAGCGCGCGCGCCCTGCTGCGCGGCAGTCTGTCCACGCCCAATTCACCGCTGCGCGGGGAGCTGGAGTTGGTTTGCGTCGGCGGCCAGCAACTGCCGGTGGAAGTGGCCGTGAGCCTCTTGCGCGGCCCTGCCGGCAGCTTCCGCATCCTGTTCATGCGCGACATTGCCGCGCGGCGCCGGACGCAGGCGCAGCTTCAGGAGCGCGCGCGGCGCGCCGATGTGGCCAACGAGGCCAAGACGCGCTTCCTCGCCGCCATGAGCCACGAAATCCGCACCCCGCTCAATGCCATCCTGAATATGAACGAGCTGCTGTTGGAGTCGAGTCTGGACGAGGAGCAGCGCAACTACGCGGCCACTGCGGGCGAGTCGGCGCGGGTGCTGATGTCTATCGTCAACAGTGTGCTGGATTTCTCGAAGATCGAGGGCGGCCGGGTGGAGCCGGCGCCATTGGACACGGATCCGGAAGAGATCGTCAGGAGCATTGTGGATCTGCTGGCGGCGCGTGCCCATGCCCATGGCCTGGAGCTTACCGTCTTCTGCGATCCCATGGTACCGGAGCGTATCGACACGGACCCGGGCCTGATGCGCCAGATCCTGCTGAATCTGTTAGGCAACGCCATCCGTTTCACCGACGCGGGCATGGTCGGAGTGCGCCTGGAGCGCGGCGCCGACGCAGGGATGCTGCACATCCGCGTTATCGACACCGGCGTCGGCATTCCCCCGGAGGACCAAGCGGAGCTGTTCTCTGAGTTCCAGCAGGCGCAGGCACCCGGCGGGCGGCGGCAGGGTGGCAGCGGACTCGGACTCGCCATCAGCCGGCGGCTCGCGCGCCTGCTGGGCGGGAACATCACCCTGGAGAGCGTGCCGGGCAAGGGGAGCTGCTTCACCTTGGCCCTGCCGCTGCCCACTGCCGTGCCGGCGGGCGCGCGGGCCAGCGCGGCGGCACCGCTCGGGGCCTATCGGGTCAGCCTGTGGGCGGACAACAGGCTGCTCGCGGGTGCGCTTGCGGAGCAGCTGCGCGCCTTCGGCGTCGCCGTGTCGGTGTCGTGCCCGGCGCCCGCCGGCGTGCCGGACGGGTGCTGCGGGGGGATCCGGCTGTTGCGCCGCGTCGGCGGCGCAGCCGCAAAGCCGCGTGAGATCGCACTCTACCGCATCGGCAGCCGCTTTGTGGCGCCCGCGGGTGAATCCTGGGTAGCGAGCTTGCGCATCCCGGTGACGCCATCGACCCTGGTGGCAGCCCTCGGCGAGGCCTTGCGCAAGGTTACAGCAACGACGGCGCCGGCCGACGACCTTGCCGAGCGTGTCGCTCGCCATGCCGCCCGCGCCCTGCCGGTGCTGCTGGCAGAGGATAGCCGCTCCAACCAGGTGGTGGCCACCGGTATCCTCGGCAAGGCGGGCTTTCGCGTCGACATCGCCGAGAACGGTCTGCAGGCGGTAGCGGCGGTGGGCCGGCAAGACTACTCGCTGGTGCTGATGGACGTGGCCATGCCGGAAATGGACGGCATCGAGGCGACCAGCTGCATCCGGGCGTTGCCGGGCCAGCGCGGGTCCGTGCCCATCGTCGCCATGACCGCCAACGCCTTCGATGAAGACCGCAGGCGCTGTCTGCAGGCGGGCATGGACGGCTATTTGAGCAAGCCCATCGACCGGCGGGCCCTATTCGAGGCCGTGCTCCAATTTGCCCGGGCCGATGTCTCCGGATCCTTGTCCACCGCGGCCGGGGCCGCTGCCGTGCAGCTCGCGGCCGAGCCGCACGGCCCGCTGTCGGGGTCGCCAACTCGGGAGGCCTCGGCACAGGGTCAGGCGCGGGGGCCACAGCCGGACAGCGCAGCGCAGCCGGTGCTCGACGAGCGAGTGATCGCCGCACTCGCATCGGACCTGTCCGCCGAGCTGATGCCGGAGGTGGTGGCCACCTTCGTCGAGGAGGCACGCGAGCGCATTGTTGCCATCGAGCGGGCGGTCGCGACCGGTGATGGCGCGCTCGCCGCCGATGAGGGGCATACGCTGAAGGGCAGCGCCGCCACCTTCGGTGCAGTGGCGCTACACGACATCGCCCTGGCCATCGAGCAGGCCGGGCAGGGCGGCGACCTCGCGGCGCTGGAGAGCCACCTGAGCTGGCTGCGCGGCTGCGGCGACGCCGTGCTGAGCGAGCTTCAGGCGCGCTACGGCGACGACTTGGCGGCCTCCTGAGCTCCCGCTCCCGCACCGTCTTCCGCCACCTTCATCCCCCAGCGCCTGCCCGCCCCGCATCCCGGCGCTGCTCGCCCGGAACCTAGCCCTACGGACGAGCCGCATCGCCGTCGGTCGGCGCTATTATACTCCGCTCTCCCCACTGCACCCCATCCGTCCAGGCGGAGGCGCTTGCGTCGGGCATGCGGTGCCACCGCCCCAGGGTCGTCATAGAGCCGCAAGACAATGGGAAGCGAACCCGCCGCCGTGCTGATCGTCGAGGACAGCCTGAGCCTCGGCAGCGTTTACCGCGGCTATCTGCGCAACGAGCCCTATGTGGTAAGCCACGTGGCGGCCGGTGCCGCGGCCATGGCACGACTCGAGAGCGACCCACCCGACGTGCTGCTGTTGGACCTGCAACTGCCGGATATGGACGGGATGGACATCCTGCGCCACATCCACGAGCGGCGCATGCCCATCGCCGTGGTCATCATCACCGGCCACGGCTCGGTGGACAAGGCGGTGGACGCCATGCGCTATGGCGCCTTCGACTTCGTCGAGAAGCCGGTATCGCAGAAGCGCATGATCGTCACCGTGCGCAACGCCGTCGACAAGATACGCATGCGCAGCTTCGTCGACCGGCTCGCCGATGATTTTCGCCGCGAGGGTTACCACGGCTTTCTCGGCAGCTCCTTGCCCATGCAGGCGGTGTACCGCATCATCGACAGTGCCGCACCCAGCAAGGCGACGGTGTTCATCACCGGTGACAGTGGTAGCGGCAAGGAGGTCTGCGCCGAAGCCATCCATCGCGCCAGCGACCGGCGCGAGAAGCCCTTCGTCCCCCTCAACTGCGCCGCCATCCCGCGCGACCTGATGGAGAGCGAGATCTTCGGCCATGTCAAGGGCGCCTTCACCGGCGCCGTGCGCGACCGCGTCGGTGCCGCCAAGCAGGCCGATGGCGGCACCTTGTTCCTGGACGAGATCGCGGAGATGGACCTGGACCTGCAGACCAAGCTCTTGCGCTTCGTGCAGTCCGGCGGCTTCCAGCCCGTGGGCGCGTCGAGCCTGGAGCATGTGGACGTGCGCTTCCTTTGTGCCACCAACCGCGACCCCTTGGCCGAGGTGGCCGCCGGACGCTTTCGCGAGGACCTCTTCTACCGACTGCATGTGATCCCCATCCAGCTGCCGGCCCTGCGGGAGCGCGAGGGCGACATCCTGGAGCTGGCGAACAGCTTCCTGGCGCGCTACGCGCAGGAGGAGGGCAAGCGGCTCGAGGGCTTCGACGCCGACGTGGAGGCCATCTTCCTGGCTTATGCCTGGCCCGGGAACGTGCGCCAGCTGCAGAATGTGATCCGGAACGTGGTGGTGCTCTTCGACGGCGTGCGCGTCACCCGCGCCATGCTGCCGCCGCCGCTGGACGGCATCGATCCGAGCGCGCCGATCGCCGCCGCCGCGCCCCGGGTGGAGACCCGCCCGCGACGACGCGCGTCGGACAGGGCGCCCATCCGCCCGCTCAAGGACATCGAGCGCGAGGTCATCGAGCAGGCCATCGCCTACTACGGCGACAACATCCCCCAGGCCGCCGCGGCGCTGGGTGTCAGCCCGTCCACCATCTATCGCAAGAAGCAGACCTGGGACAATGCCAGGGGCTGACCCCGTGCACCGGGAGCGTCATTCCCGCCGCGTCCAGCCCTGGGCACCGGGCCCAGGCGGTGCCGACCCACTCAAGACCATGCTCTGGGTCGCCGTGGCATTGCTGATGGCAGCCATCGTCGGCGTCGCCCTTTACAAGGCCTGGCCCATGCTCTTTCCGCGAATCGCCGAGCGAGCACCGCTGGACCCGAGCTGCGACATTACCCGCATCCCATGCGCGGTGCACTTCGCAGACCGCGGCAGCGTCCGGCTCGACATCCGCCCGCGCGGCATCCCGACCGTCCAGCCGCTGGACATCGAGGCCCGACTCGCCGGCCTGCCGGCGCCCGAGCGCGTCGAGCTCGACTTCGCCGGCCTCGACATGGACATGGGCTACAACCGCGTCGAGCTGTCGCCGGCGCCGGAGGACCTCGGCGTCTACACCGGCCGCGGTATGCTCCCTGTTTGCGTGCGCGACCGTATGACCTGGGAGGCGAGGGTGCTCTTGCACCAGTCGGACGGCGCGCTGGCGGCGCCCTTTCGCTTCGAGACGACGCGACCGGGAGCAGGACGCGCGCCGGAGGATTGACCCTGATCGGCCCAGTGTTGGGAGTGCGCGGTGATGGGAGTGCGCGGCGCGCTTGCGCAATTGGCCATCGCCCAGGGCGGCGGCGACGTCAACATCAAGCTCAAGCTCGCGGTCAAGCCGAAGGCCGAGGGCTGAGCGTGGCGGCGACGGCAAGCCGGCCGAGATGCCCGCGACGGGTGACAGCGCACCAGACCTGGCACTGGTTCGCGCGGCAGGGCTCCATGACCCTAAGGCGATTTCTGTCAACAAAGATACCGCCTGGCTTGTCTTCTCGCCCGCCTTCTGCGTCGCGGCAGCGGGCACAGAGCTCGACTATGCGCCCGCTGCGGCTCCTTGACGGCGAGCGAAAATCCTGCGCCATGCGGTATGTCTGTTTCCGGCAATCGCCTAAGCCGCTGCCGCCGGCCATGGGCTGCGCGAGCGCTTGGAGGGGTGCTGGCCCGCGGCTGCTGGCTCGCGGGCACCGCCTGAACCTAGCGCCGTGGGAGGCGGTGTCGGGCGCGCCCGGCCGCGGCTTCCTGAACTCTCCCCCAATACTCTGGACTGCCGCACGCAGAATCGCCAACCTTTCTCGGCATAAAGTTGAGTAAGCATATGCGAATATTCCAATATTGACACACATCAACCCGAGCCCGCTAGGGTGCGCCTAAGCTGTTCTCGGGCCGCGCCTGATGGCCGGTCCGGTCGAACCACGATGTCATTGACGGAGGTAACCCAATGCTCGCCAAGAAGCGTCTGTTGCTTGCTGCCGGTCTGGCCGGTGCGACCCTGTTCGCCGCCGGCTCGGCGAATGCCTTCTGGGGGCCGTTCAATCCGTGGAACTGGGGCGGCTGGGGCCCAGGCTGGGGTGGCTGGGGCCCAGGCTGGGGCGGTTGGGGCGGCCCCTGGCACGGTCCGGGTTACGGCTGGGGTGGCTATCCGGGTTACTGGGGCGGTTACCCGGGTTATTGGGGTGGCTATCCCCATGCCTGGGGTGGCTATCCATACGCCTGGGGTGCCTATCCCCATGTCTACGGCTATCCCGGCTACGCCTGGTCGGCGCCGGCGGCGCCTGCCGCGGAGTCCAAGGCCAAGTAGACGACCCGCCAGCGGCGCCGGTTGGCGCCGCTGCCGTCGCGCGGGCTTGCCTGCGCGGCGGCCCTCTGCACCTGCATGTCTGACGGAATACCGATGGCGCGAGTCTGTCCAGCTCGCGGATGTACTGCGCTGATGTGCCCTAGCACTGCCGGCGATTCTGGCGGCTAGGGATCCATCGCAATCGGGACCAGGGTCGGCATCGCAATGGATCCCGATCCCGATGTCGATTTCGGTCCGGAAGACCATGCTTGGTCGCGTTTCGGCGCAGCCGTCCTAGTGCTTTGCTGCGGAAGTTCCGAGACCGGGATCCCCTCGTTGTCATTGTCGTAATCGTAGTCGAATATCCGCATGGTCGAGACCGCGATCACGATCAGGATCACGACAACGACAACGACAACGACAAGGACCTGAGACGGTCTCGGGACATTCGCACTGCTGCACGAGTCCCAGGGCCCGCGGTCGTTGCTCCTTGCTATCATGGCGCCCCAAGGCGAGACAGCGGGCGGAGATACGACATGCGCGTCCTGGTGGGCGACATCGGCGGCACCAAGACTGGCCTCGCGGTGGCGGAGCTGGACGGAGACGCGGTGGCATTGTCCGGTGCGGCCCGCTATCCGAGCGCGGACTTCGGCGCGCTGGCCGAGGTCGTGCGCCGGTACCTGGACGAGACCGGCGTGATCTGCGAGCTGGGCAGCTTCGCCATCGCCGGGCCGGTAGTGGACGGGCGCAGCAAGACGACGAATCTGCCCTGGGAGGTGGATGCCGGTGCGCTTGCGCGGGCGCTCGGGCTGCGGCGCGCTTGGCTGCTGAACGACCTGGAGGCGGTGGCCTGGGCTGTGGCGGCGCTTGGGGCGGATGACCTGGCCGAGATCCAGCCCGGCGAGGGTAGCGCGTCGGCCCCACCGCGGGGCAACGCCTGCGTGGTCGCACCCGGCACCGGCCTGGGTGAGGCCGGGCTGTACTGGGACGGCACGCGGCACCGCGCCTTCGCCACCGAGGGCGGGCATACCGATTTCGCACCGGCGGACCAGCGGGAGCTGGCGCTGCTTAAGCACCTCCAGACAGGTTACGGTCGTGTCAGCTGGGAGCGGGTGGTGTCCGGCATGGGGATCGGCAACATCTACGCCTTCCTCGCGGATTTTCATCGCGCCGAGCATCCGTCGGCGGTGGCCGCCGCGCTGGCCGGCGAGGGCGACCTGGCCGCCGCGGTGGCGGCGAGCGCGGCATCGGGTTGCCCAGTGTGTGCCGAGACCATGGCGCTGTTCGCGGTCCTCTTCGGTCGCGAGGCGGGCAACATGGCGCTGAAGCTGATGGCCTTGGGCGGTGTCTACCTGGGCGGCGGCATCGCGCCGAAGAACCTGGACCTGCTGCGCGCCGGCGGCTTCCTGACGGGCTTTCTCGATAAGGGGCGGATGCGAGGGCTGATGGAGCGGATGCCGGTTCAGGTGATCCTGAACCAGCAGGCGCCTTTGCTGGGGGCGGGGCGGTTTGCCCTGAGCTCTGGATGACGGCAGGCGCCGATTGGCGGATGCGCTTCGCCCGCATTCTGACCAAGGTCGGCCCTGGCCTCCACTAAGGCGACTTCTGTCTAAGGCGATTTCTGTCAACAAACAGACCGCCTGGCTTGTCTCTTGGCCCTCGTTCTGGGTCGCGGCAGCGGGCCTATCGCCCGGCTTAGTGCCCGCCCCCGCTCCTTAGGCGATTTCTGTCAACAAACAGACCGCCTGGCTTGTCTTCTCGCCCGCCTTCTTTGTCGCGGCAACGCGCACATAGAACGATTATGCACGCGCTGCCGCTTCGCGAAGGCGGACGAGAATCCTGC
>JANQFI010000569.1 GCA_028277905.1 Chromatiaceae bacterium
CCCCCACTTCGGCCGCCGCAGGATCGGGATTGGCGAGCACGAAGCGGGCCAAGCGATAGGCAAGCGTCGCCTTGCCGATCCCGGCAGGCCCGCCGATCAGCCAGGCATGCGGCATTCGCCCGCCGCGATAGGCGGCAAGCAGCGCCTGCTCGGCCGCCTGGTGCCCGCAGAGCGCAACGGTCGCGCGCGGATGCGGCACGTCGGGGGCTGTCGTTGCGGCGCGGGCGCGACGCGACGCGCTCATGCGCGCGCTTCTTCCGCCGCCAATTCAGCCTGTGCCGCACCGAGCCGGCCGCGCACGATGGTCCAGACCTCTTCGGCGATCTTGTCCTCGGCACCATCCGCATTGACAAGAACGCAGCGATCGGGATCGAGCGCGGCGACCTCTTGATAGGCGGCACGCAGCCTTTCGTGGAATTGGAGCCCCTCGTTCTCGAAACGGTCGGCCCCGGCGCCCGCCCGGCGGCCGGCCGCACGCTGCAGGCCGATCTCAGGCGCAAGGTCGAGGATGATGGTCAGATCGGGCATGGTCTCGCCCACCGTTACCCGCTCGAGGCCGCGCAGAATGCGCGCATCGACCTTGCCAAGCGCCCCTTGATAGACGCGGGTCGAATCGAGAAAGCGGTCGCAGACGACCCAGCACCCGCGGTCGAGCGCCGGCCGGATGGTGTGGTCGAGATGATCGCTCCGCGCTGCGGAAAACAGCACCGCCTCCACCTCCGCGCCCAGCGGCTTGGCGCCCCCCGACAACAGGACGTGCCGGATGATCTCGGCTCCCGTCGAACCGCCGGGCTCGCGCGTGAGCACCACGGCGATGCCGAGCCCTTCGAGGCGGTCTGCCAGCAGTCGGGCCTGAGTCGACTTGCCGGTGCCTTCTCCGCCTTCGAATGTGATGAACTTTCCTCGCATCTATAGCGTGCACCCTTGGAGCGTGATTGCATCAGGCTGGATCAATCGCGCTCTCTTTCTCTTTGGTTTGCCGCATGATCTTGTCCGAGAAGCCTGCCGTGCGCTGCCAAAGCAACGCCGTCAACAGACACCCGGCCAGGACGATGCCAATCGCGCTGCGCGCGCTCACGCGCCGGTGAGTCGTGCGCGCGGCAGCCGCGCCAAGATCGGCAATGCAATCATCAGCGTGCCGATCAACACCAGGCCGCCAGACAAGGCACCGAGATTACCCAGCCACTGCCAGGCCTCTTCGTGCACCGCGAAGCGGCG
>JANQFI010000570.1 GCA_028277905.1 Chromatiaceae bacterium
CACGGTCTATCTGGCCTTCTTCTCGGCGGCACTGGCGGTGTCCACCAAGTGACGCCCGGGTGAGAAATGCGCTCCTGCCTTGACGCGCCCCGGCTCTCACGCCTGCGCCTGGGCTCCTGGCTGCTGGGGGCGGCGATGCTGGTGCTATTGGCGGCCTCGGCGCCAGGGCGCGACGCCCGGGCGCAGCCGCCGCAGACGCCAGCGGCACAGCCGCCGCAGGCACCAGCGCGAGACAAAGCGCGACCCGGCTACCGCGGCGAGGAGCGCAACCCCTTTGCGCTGACGTCGGTCATTCTGGAGCGCACGCGCAAAGGCCAGGCTGCGGTCGGCTTCCAGCCCGCCGAGGGCCCGGTCAAGGTGCCGGACCTGAAGCTACGCGGCATCGTCGTGCGCAGCGACGGTAGCAAGGCGGCGCTGCTCGAAGTGAAAGGGCGGGGCACCTATGTGGTGCGCGAGGGCGACCGCATCGGCCTCAATCCGGCGCAAGCGAGTGCCGCCATCCGGGTCACCCGGATCAACCGGATGCAGGTTGAGGTCGAGGTTGGCTCGATACGGCAGGTCATCATCGTTCGGTAGGCGAAAAAACCTCTTTGACCCCTTGCCATACAGGGGTTTGAAGGCGTAACCTTAGGCTATAGATGAGCAACTCGCCGTAACCGCACCTTCCAAGATGGCAGAGACCGGGCTGCAACGGCCGCTTTCCGACAGCGTCAAGCGTCTTAGGGTGGGCACGCCCCTTGTGCCCAGGCCCTGCAGGCGCTGGTCGGGCTTTGAATCGTACAGGCTCCGCGTGGGCACAGCAGATCTGCCCGCCCTGACGAGCGCCTGCGTCTCGTCCTTAGGCGATTGCCGGAAACAAACAGACCGAATGGCGCAGGATCTTCGCTCGCCTGCAAGGAGCGGCATCGGGCGCAGAGTCGAGCTCTGCGCCCGCTGCCGCGACGCAGAAGGCGGGCGAAAAGACAAGCCAGGCGGTAGGTTTGTTGACAGAAATCGCCTTACGCGAGCCGAGTGCTGGGATCTTCCAGTCCCGCGTCCGCTCACCCTCCACGACAGCCCGACCATGCCGAGGCTGGAGTAGCTGAATCCTGACCGGCAGGCATCATCCATGCGACAGCTGCTCTTTCTCATCCCCTGCCTCGCCCTCTGCACGGCACCCGCGCCTGTGTCCGCCCAAGGCGGCGGCTCGGTACTGCGCGAGATAGAGTTCAAAGACGCCACGGTACAGGACGCGATCCGCGTCATCTCTGACCTCACTGGCGTCAACATCGTCGCGACCCGCGCCGCCGGCGGGCGGCGCTTCACGCTCTTTCTGCGGGCACTCACCGTCGGTGAAGCGATCGACAGCATCTCGCGCGTGGCCGGACTCTGGCATCGGCGCAACGAGGAGACGGGCGTGATTCTGGTCATGACGACGGAGGAATACTTCAGGGACATCGTCGTCTATCGCGAGGAGATCACCGAGTTCTTCACGCTGCGCTATCAGAACGTGGTCAAGGTGGCGCGTACCATCGAGTCCATGTTCGGCACCGACCGGGTCGTCATCGATCTGCGCGACGAGGGCGATGATCTTCGGCTGCCCGACGCGACGCTCGGCGAGGGACGCCGCGGTACGCGTAGCTTCCGTGGCAGTCGCTCCGGCAGCGCCAGGCGGGATACGGACGCGAAGACCGAATTCGGCCGCCTGACCACCGAGCAGATCGAGCTCCTCGAGCAGACCGTCGAGCGAAAGCCCGGTGAAGACCCCTTGCTGCTCTCCGAGAGCACCCTGGCCGCCGTGCGCAAGGAGAGCAGCCAGCTGGCGATCTTCGTCGCCGTGAACCGTGAGCACAACCAGCTGTTCGTGCGGACCGCCGACGAGAAGGCACTGGCCGAGATCCGCCGGCTGGTGCAAGAGTCCGACCGTCCGACGCCACAGGTCCTGCTGGAGACGAAGATCCTGTCGGTGCGAATCGACGACGAGTACGAATACGCCTTCGATTTCAGCTTCACGAGCGAGGTGCTGACGACAGGACCGGACGACGGTCAGCCGGCGAATCCGCTCAATCCCGATGCCCTGCTCGGCTCCGAGGGCACCCTCGGCATTGTCAACGCCAATCTCCTCTCCGGCAGCACCTTCGTCTTCCAGGCCATGAACGACAAGGTGCGCGCGCGCTTGCAGTCGCTCGAGCGGGAGGATCGCGTCGATATCCTGGCGACACCAATGTTGCTGGCGGCCAACAACCGGCCGGCGAAGATCTTCATCGGCGAGGAGACCGTGCTCACCACCGGGTTCACGGCCGAGTCAGCGCAAGCCGGCGGCGTCGGCGGCACCTTTATCACGACGCCGGTTCCGACCACCGAAACCGTCGAGGTCGGCAACACCCTGACCATCCTGCCCAGCATCAACGCGGACCGGACCGTCGTGATGCGGATGCTGCAGGAGGTATCTCGCGTGAATCCCAACGGGGGTAAGATCCCGGTGGTTGCCGGCGGCGAGGTGCAGGAGGTGCCTATAGATACCGTCGATCGCTCGACCATGGAGGGCACCGCGATGGCCAAGGACAGACTGACGGTCGTCGTGGGCGGCATGATCACCGAGACCAACTCCGAAGGCGAGCGCAAGGTCCCTGTGTTGGGCGACGTGCCCGTAGTCGGTGCCATGTTCAAGGAGAAGAATCGGCTCAAGGAGCGCGAGCAATTGGTGCTGCTGATCACGCCGCACGTGTTCAGTACGCCGGAGGAGGCGGAGGCCGTCTCGCGTAACCGGATCGGGGACTTGACCGAGGCACCGAATCAGATCGACATCTATCTCGACGATCTGGAGCGCACGCGCTCGCGAAGCGCCCGGGGCCGGGAAGACAATGCACGCGTGCGGGCGGCCGCACCCGAACCTGTCCCCCCGCGCAGCGCGCTGGAGCAGAACTACATCGACCTGACCCGTTTCGCCGCCGAGCGGATGCGCCTGCCGCGTCTGGTCCAGACCGAGAATGCGCGCATCGAGAACGTCGCCTTGCGCAGCAACCGGCCATTCTTTCTGGTGTCGGAATCCGCGATCGAAACACGGCCGAAGCGCAGTTGGCGGCAACAGGGGCTCTATGTCACCGCAGTGGAGGCCCGCAATCGCGCGGCCATCGCACTGACGCTGGACGAGCGCCGCTTCGCTGGCCGGTGGCTGGCGGCATCGGTCCAGTTTCCGACGCTGCCTCCGAGCACCAAGACCTATGTCTATCTCGTCTCGGATCGGCCGTTCGAGCAGGCGGCGGTGCCTTGACGCTACGGCAGGCTGCACGAACAACTGAGACGCAAGAGATGTCGGGTCGACAAGCGGAGCGCATCCACCGCCGGCGCGAGCCAGGGATACGCTTCGTTGATCTATCCTCGGGTGCTCGACGCTGATCTTTGATCTATATCCCGCGTCTGGGAGATCCATAGCCGATGAAAGCACTGTTGATGGCTACTTGCACGACGGCGCTGCTGCTCACGGCTGGCTGCGCTGTACCTCTAGGACCGATCACTGCCGATGATCCGACCTCGACCCGGGTGGTGCGTCCGACATATCCTGAGGCCGACGTGCGGTCGGGTTACTATGTGGACCTGGGCAGCGGGGCTACCGCGCCGGCGCGCCTCTTCGTTTACCAAGGCCCACCGACGAGCCCTTGAGGCTAGGGCGCAGACACAACCTGCACGCGGAATACCTAGGGCCCAGAAGCGAAGCGCATCTACCGATGGCGCTAGTGCAGCAGTGCGAATGTCCCGAGACCGTCTCAGGTCGTGGTCGTGGTCGTTGTCGTGATCGCGGTCTCGACCCTGCGGATATTCGACTACGATTGCGATTACGACAACGAGGGGATCCCGGTCTCCGAACTTCCGCAGCAAAGCATTGGGCCCCAGAAGCGAAGCGCGTCTACCGATGGCGCTAGCGTGCGCACTTGGCTTTGGGCGGGCTCCCAAGGCCGCGTATAGGCCGAATGGACCAAGCCGGCGGCGGCGGTGGAGGGAGCAAGGCCCTGTGTGGGGCAACACTCACCCAATCGGCCCGGGGCGTAAAAACGGGACCGAAAGCGGGCAGGAGAACCCAGGGTCTATAGGCCGTCGGCGGCGGCGGAAAGGGTCCGCGCCCGGCGAATGGATAGGGCGGCATCGGAACTGGAACCCGCGCTGTCGGCGACGCGGGGTATGGCCGATGACGCGTCTCGGCTCGAGAGCCCCTGTCTGCCGTCTTCTTGCCTGCTCGCGGAAAGGCGTCAGCGGCGTCACTGTGGATTGCGGCAAGAGCCGCCTCGGGCCGAAGGTCCACAACCGTCGCCTCCGGCCCCTTGGGCGCGGGGG
>JANQFI010000604.1 GCA_028277905.1 Chromatiaceae bacterium
CGGGTGGGTGGTTAGCCCTTACGAGTGACTGTCCTTGTCTCTCTCCCGGCCGGGACTTTCACCCGGCAAGAAGCGCCAAGCTTCGCTTGGCGCACCAACTCCAGGCTCAGGCCATCGCGACCGCGACCGCGACCCCATGATGCCTGCACAGGAGACGCTCGACTCCCATGGCCCATCGCTCGGCGAGGTCGCCTAGGTCGATGCGGACGCGGGCGACCGGCTGGCTCGCCGCCTGCCGGGGTCGCCGGCAGGAAGCGCGCGCCTCTGGATCAATCCGGCGGCGGCACCGCGACCAGGCAGTCGCGCACCACGTCCGCGGCGCGGCGGCCGGCGTAGCGGGTGGCCGGGTCGAGGCCGAGCCGGTGAGCGATGACCGGCACCACCACCTCGCGCACTTGCTCTGGCGGCAGAAAGTCGAGGCCGTCGAACAGCGCCAGCGCCTGGCCGATTTGCATCAGCATCAGCGAAGCGCGCGGGCTGGCGCCAAGCACGACGCCCTCCTGCGCTCGAGTGGCCCCCACGAGCGCGACGATGTAGCGACGCAGGGGCTCGGCGACGCGCACCTGCTGCGCTGCCCGGCGCAGCGCGAGGATGTCCGCGACGCTCGCGCAGGGTTGCAGGCGCGCCAGCGGATGGCCCCTGCGCTGATCGTCCAGCAGTGCGGCCTCGGCATCAGCGCCGATGTATCCGAGGCCGAAGCGCAGCGCGAAGCGGTCCATCTGCGCCTCCGGCAGCGGGTAGGTGCCGTGCAGCTCGATGGGATTCTGGGTGGCCATGACGAAGAACAGCTCGTCCAGCGGGCGCAGCTCGCCGTCGACACTCACCTGCGCCTCGCCCATGGCCTCGAGCAGCGCTGCCTGGGTGCGCGGCGAGGCGCGGTTGATCTCGTCCGCCAGCAGGATCTGCGTGAAGACCGGCCCCGGCCGGAAGTGGAAGGCGTGCTCGGACGGGTCGTACACCGAGACGCCGAGGATGTCCGATGGCATCAGGTCCGGCGTGAACTGCACCCGCTTGAAGGTGGCGTGGATAGATCGCGCCAGGGCCTTGGCCAGGGTCGTCTTGCCGGTGCCGGGGACGTCCTCCAGCAGCACGTGGCCGCCGGCCGCGACGGCTGCGAGCAGCCAGCGGATGGCCTGGTCCTGCCCGCGCAGCACCCTGGCCAGGTTGTCCCGCAGACGCCGGTGGATCTCGCGGGCAGCGTCCAGGGCATCGGCGGTGGACGGTGGGGCGTCGGCCCGGCGCGCTGAGGCATCGGCGGCGGAGGCTGGCATGGTCGTCTTGGGTGACTGCTGATGTGCGCCGCAGTATAGCGGGCGACCGCATTGGCCGATTTGCCCTGGCCCTGGCATGCGATCTTTGGAGATCGAAACAGAGCGCGACACGCGACCGTCTGTCCATGACAATGACAAGGATTGGGCTTCCTGGAGCCACGATGGGCGGCGAGAAGGCTAGAGTGTTGAGCTTGCGCGGCCAGCATCCGCGCTTCGATCGCTCGCGCAACCCGGAGGAGACGGATGAGCAATCACGAGACCCCGGGCGTTAGGCTCCGCCGCGCCCTGCAGGCTGAGCGCCCGCTGCAAATCGTCGGCGCCAGCAACGCCTACCATGCCATGCTGGCCGCGCAGACCGGCTATCGGGCGCTGTACATCTCCGGCGGCGGTGTCGCCGCGGGCTCGCTTGGCGTGCCGGACCTGGGCATTTCCAGCCTGGAGGATGTGCTGGTGGATGTGCGCCGCATCACCTACGCCTGCGATCTGCCAGTGCTGGTGGACGCGGACACCGGCTGGGGCGGCGCTTTCAACATCGCCCGCACGGTGCGCGAGCTGAACCGTGCCGGCGCCGCCGGTTGTCATATCGAAGACCAAGTCGCCGCGAAGCGCTGCGGCCACCGGCCCAACAAGGCCATCGTCCCGCTCACGGAGATGGTGGATCGCATCAAGGCCGCCGTGGATGCCCGCCGCGACGACTTCGTCATCATGGCGCGCACCGATGCGATGGCCGTCGATGGCATGAGCGCCGCCATCGAGCGTGCCGCCGCCTGCGCCGAGGCCGGCGCCGACATGATCTTCCCGGAGGCGCTGGCCGAGTTGGATCAGTACGCCCACTTCACCGCCGCGGTGAAGGTGCCGGTGCTCGCAAACATCACCGAGTTCGGCGCCACGCCGCTCTTCACCACGGACGAGCTCGCCGGTGCCGGCGTGGCGCTGGTGCTCTACCCGCTCTCCGCCTTCCGTGCCATGAACAAGGCGGCCCTCATGGTCTACCAGGCCATCCGCAAGGACGGCACCCAGGCGGGCGTCATCGACAGCATGCAGACCCGCGCCGAGCTTTACGACTACCTGGGCTACCACGCCTTCGAGCAGAAGCTCGACCAGCTCTTTGCCCGCGACAAGGAGGGCTAAGGCGATTGCTGTCAACAAACATAACGCCTGGCTTGTCTTCTCGCCCGCCTTCGTTGTCGCGGCAACGCGCACAGAGAACGACTATGCACGCGCTGCCGCTTCGCGACGGCGGACGAGAATCCTGCGCCATTCGGTATGTTTGTTTCCGGCAATCGCCTAAGCTGCCTGCCGTTGCCATGGGAATTGCGGCGATTTCTGTTGAAGAACATGCCGCCTGGCTCGTCTTATCGCCCGCCTCCTGGGTCGCGGCAGCGGGCCCAGGGCTCGACGATGTGCCCGCCCTGGCTCCCTGAAAGCGAACAAGGCAGGCGAGCAAGGCAGGCGAGCAATAATCCGACGCCATTCGGTTTGTTCTTGTCCGGCAATGGTCTGAGCATTGGACCGGGCCGCGGTAAGGGGCGGCTGGTGCCTTGCGGGGCCGGCGCCGTCCAGTGTCTCGACTGGACGCGCGATCGACCGCCAAACTGCAGGCAGCGAGCGGTGTCAAGCGCCTCCTGCAACGACTATCATGACCAGTCACCCAAACGAGCGAGGTCCATCATGATCGTCGGACTTGGCGCAGACCCCTTCGGTGTCGAGTTGAAAGAGGCCGTCAAGGCGCATCTGGAGGCCGGTGGTCACCTGTGCGTGGATCTTGGCGGCAGCAGCGAGCAGCGGCGCGCCTACTACGAGGTGGCCCATGAGCTTGCCGAGCAGCTGAGTGCAGGTGCCTACAAACGGGGCGTACTGGTGTGCGGCACGGGCATGGGCATGGCCATCGTGGCCAACAAGCATTCTGGCGTCTATGCAGCCGTGTGCGAGGACGCGGCGACTGCGGCCAGGGCGCGCTCCATCAACAATGCGAACGTCTTGACCCTGGGTGGCATGGTCACGGCGCCCTTCAAGGCGACCGAGATCGTCGACGCCTTCCTTGCCACCGAGTTCAAGAGCAGCTGGGATGATGAGATCCAGGCGTTTCTGGACCAATCCATGGTCGATATTAAGGGGATCGAATCTGACCAATTCAAGTGACTCGGCAGCCCGACAACGCCGTTCTCGATCGCATCCGCTGCGCCGACCCTGGTGCCTGACGCCGCGAAGCGAGAACCCTTGGGATCGGTGTCGTCTAGAGCAACTAACCCCCGGTCAGGGCCGCTCAGGGTCAGACGCCAATCTCGCCTCGATTGCACCCTGATCCAGCGTTCGAAACCTGTCCTCGACCGGCGAGCTGTCATTGGAGGAGCCGAAAGAGAACCCAGAACGATCATTGAGCTTGCAGACCGCAGTTGCGCCGACCTACCAGGCGTCGTGCCGGTTGCGGTCCAGCTCGCCGACGCCCCCATGGTCGAGCACCAGCAGGTTCTTGCTGAACTTCGACCACTCCTGCCAGCCTGCATTGGCAAACAGCAGCGTGCTGTCATTCAGCTTGTCGCGCAGCCCGACTTCCCACCATTGCGGATTGGTCCGGGTGATCTTGATGCTTGAGGGCGGTGCCGGCAGCGGAAGGCGCGGCTTGTGGAGCTTGACGTCGTTCTCGAGGCTCGTGTCCGCCCCGCTGCGGTAGCCGACGGCGGGGTTGATCCAGGACGAGCTCGTGCGCCGCGTCTTGATTGGGTTGGCCACGCCCGCGGTGCCCCCGCGGTGCCTAAACTGCCGGGCTTTCGACCTCTTGCAGACACAAGCCGGCGCCGGGACCGGAACGGCTTGCCCCGGCAATGCCGACTGCCAACAGGGCGCGAATGACTCTTGCCAATCGGCGGGTCATGCCCCGACTCCCGCGTTAAAACAAGGTAACATCCTCGGCGAGGTCGACCTCCGTGCAATGGCATCGATCCGCGCCAGGTGCTCAGATCATTGCGCGCGCAAAGGCCCGACGATTGCACTGGCAACTGGCACCGTTCAAGACTTAATGCTGGCTCCTGTAACCTCGATCGCGTAGTATATGATGCGATGCCAGCGTCTGCCCCGGTCTATTCCAATCGCTATACCCGGCTTCTCGTCTCTGCTCATCGGTCAACATCAGACTTACCTAGCTGCTTGCTCTATGCCCATAACCGCTCAACAAGTCCGCCGCGGAGCACTCTGGACATATGGTCAGAGCTTTATTAGTACATTTGGCCAGTTCTTGGTGGGCGTAATACTGGCCAGGCTTCTGACTCCCGGTGACTTCGGGCTATTTATTGCTGTCACTGCGTTCACGACAATATTGCTCAACCTTGCGCAGTCCGGCCTCTCGGCAGCACTACTGCAGGCGAAAACGCTCACCGAAAAGCAGACGAACGCCGCCTTCTGGACCATATCTTTAATCGCCGCCGCGTGCGTGGCGCTCCTTGCCGCAATAGCACAGCCTCTTGGCCGGGTATACGATTCCGCCAATTTCGTTGACGTCATGTACTTGATGTGCTCGGCGTTTATCCTCATCCCCTACAACGCCATATCACTGGCCCTACTCCGACGCCAGATGAAGTTCGATCTGATAGCCAGGATAGGTATCCGCACTATGATGATCGTAAGCCTGATCGAAATCCTTGCGGCGCTCTTGGGAGCAGGAGTGTACAGTTTGGTATTGGGGAGCATAGCCAGTATGATTATTCTCACCTACTTCTTCGCAAGACACCTGAACTGGCGCCCGTGCTTTCCGTCATTTTCCCCGGTGCGGGCGTTGCTCGGCTACTCCGGCTCCGCGACCGTCAATTCCGCGCTGAATTTCCTGACCGGTCGGGTAGACAACATGCTGGTCGGCGCCCTGCTGGGGACCAGCCTACTGGGCCTGTACCGCCGTGCATACTCCCTGTCACGGATGCCCGTAGAGAAGTTCTCCACCAATTTAAACCAGGTTCTCTTTGGCTCACTGTCGCGAATACAAGAGGATCTAACCAGATCCCGACGCCTCTATTTCAAAGCCACCTCGGCGATTGCGATCCTTACCATGCCCTTCCTGATTCTGCTACTCTGTGTCGGGCCGGAGATGGTGGAATTCATATACGGAGAGCAATGGACGGCTGCCGGCCCGCCATTGCAGCTCATGGTTCCAGGAGTGTTTTTTGTGTTGATCAGCTCCAGTTTGCGCCCGATCATACAGGCGCAAGGATTGGTCTACCGAGCGATACCTATCAACGCGGCAGCACTGGGCGTTACCATCCTGGGCATCCTTGCTTTGCACGGCTTCGGTCTGGTCGGAATAGCAGTCGCCATCAGCCTACGAGAAGCCCTGAGCCTAGGATTGATCGTGCGCTTGCTTTCTCGATCTCAGGTCGCGCTGACCCCGTCGGAAATCGGGTTTGCCGTCGTCCCTGCATTTATCGCCGGCCTGTTTTCGTTGGCCGCAGGACTCATGGTTATGACGATGGCAGAGGAACAGGGGACCGGTCTCGGGTTGCTCCTCGTGGCTGTTGGCATGGCCGTGTTCTCGACGTACCTCGCCGCAATAGCTATTTTGATGGTCCTTTGGCGAGAGCATCAATATCTGATGAGCACCAGGGATCTTATCATCAGTGTGCTCGCGGACATGGCGGCGCGTATCCGAGACAGCGTTGCTGCGCGCCACGCGGCGGCCAAGAAGCGCCCGGATTCTACGGAATTCAAACCCTCGGTAAGATGACGCATCACGAGGCCGGTCCGAGGAAGGGGGCGCGCAGCGCTCCAAGCGTCTTGGTCAGGCGAGGTCCGAGGGTGCTTCGCGCAGCTCAGAGATCTGGCTGTATTGACGCATGGACAGATCGACAGATCGAGTGGGCAGCAAGGACCCTGGTATTGAGTAACAAATCCCCCGGCAACGTCGGGGGCATTGAATTCGTGAGCCGCTCGAAGCGGCCAAACGGGGTCGCTAACGCGGCCCCGCAACCCGTGCGCCACCAAAAGGTGGCAGATCCGCGCCA
>JANQFI010000638.1 GCA_028277905.1 Chromatiaceae bacterium
GGGACCCAGAGACGCAAGCGGCAGAATAGGCGCCTACGAGGCGGCCCTGATGGACACACCGCTGGCCGACCCCTCACAACCCCTGGAAATCCTGCGCACCATTCATTCCTTCGACCCCTGCCTGGCCTGCTCGACCCATGTGATGAGTCCGGATGGCGATGAGCTGACACGGGTCAGGGTCCGCTAGCCGGGGCGCTTCGCGGGAAGCAGCGCCTGGCGGCGGACTGGCTCCGCCGACGGTGCCCCGCCGCGATCGGGCGGTGGGAGGCGCTGGGAGAATCTCCAACACGCGAAAGCGCGCCTAGGAGGCTGTCCGACGTAGGTTCCGAACTCGGCTTGGAGATGCAGCTTTGGTAAAAATGAGACAGGCACTGGGGCGCAAGACGTCGGAATTGGACCTATTTTTCGCGAAAACGCGCGATCTTGCGGTCTTTTTCAGGCTTTCAGCGCAAAGAGGCGCTTGAGATTGCATCCCAGACAGACCAGCGCCCACTCGCCCTGCACCGCGCGCAGGCCGCGCAGGAGGAATTGGCGGAAGCCCGGCACGTGCTTGATGATGCCGAAGACCGTCTCGACGGTGGCCTGGCGTTTGGCGGAGCGGGCCTGGCCGGCGCGCGTACGCAGCCGGTGCGCATTGGCCTCGGCCGGCGTCGGCTCGGCGTCGGGCGCCGGCGGGTCGTCGGCGAGCCGCTCGGCCAGGGGCGGGTTGTGGCGCTGGCGTGCCTCGGCGATGTAGGGGTCGATGCCGGCGGCCGCGCAGCCATCGAGGTTCGCTTCGCGGTGATCGCCGGTGTCAGCCAGCAGCGCTTCGACCTCGCCGAGGACCTCGGGCAGGGCCTCGAGGCGCTCCAGCGCCGGGGCGACCTCCTGCTTGTCGTTGCTGTGATCGCTGAGGGGCTGCCCGACGATCAGGTGCGTCTCGGTATCGACCCCGGCCTGCTCGAAGTTGCCGCCGGCGGTGGGCATGAGGCGCGACTCGGCGTCGGTGAGGCGGACCTGATCGGTGGCCCGCGGCCCGGGCGCGGGCGCCTTGGGCGGCTTGCCGCCGGGCTTCTTGCCGGTACGCTCGGCACGCGCCTCGCGCTCGGCGAGCTGGCGTTGGTACTCGGCCTGCTCGGCCTCAAAGCGCGTTTGCGCGCGCGCTTCGATCTCTTCCTTGGCCGCGGCGATGACGGCAAGGCGCTGCTCGCGCCGTTTGAGCTCCAGCGGCATGTCCAACTGCTCGGGCAACGGTGCGTCGTCGGCCTGCTCGGCCAACCGCATCCGCTCATCGACCTCGCCTTTGAGCTGCGCCTCCAGGCGGTTGGCATGCTCGAAGCTCAGCGCCTGGTGCTTGCGGGCGTTGGCTTTGATCTTGGTCCCATCCAGACGGACCGTGCCGAGCTTGAGCCGCCCCATCGCCTGCGCGACGAGCAGCACGTGGGTGAACAGCGCGGCCAGCTCGTCGAGAAAACGCTTGCGGAAATCGGCAATGGTGCGGTGCTCCGGGTGGGTGTTGGCACAGATGGAGCGGAACGCGATCGAGTCGTAGGTCGCCTGTGCAAGCTTGCGGCTGGAGAACACGCCGGTGGCGTAGCCATAAAACAACAGCGCCACCAGCAT
>JANQFI010000665.1 GCA_028277905.1 Chromatiaceae bacterium
GTAACTACTCGCCCCCTTAGGACACCCCAGCGCCGAGCCTACAGTGAGCATTTGACAACATAGGGGGCAGTGTCTATGGTGTTGATCCAGTAGCGAGAGGGTCGACACCGATGGGCAGCTGCTTCGGCTCGAAGGCAACGTCTGGATTGTGCCAGGCGATCATTGCCCTGATGCCGCCACACGATACCTATATCGAGACGCATCTGGGCGGTGGCGCCATTCTGCAGCGCAAAGCGCCGGCGCGCCACACCATCGCCATCGACCGCGACGCGCGGGCGCTGGCGCGGTTGCGCTGCGCCTATCCGGTCGAGCGCATCCACGGCTGTGCCCATCGATTCCTCGCTGAATATCGCTTCAGCGGCCATGAGCTGGTGTACTGCGACCCGCCGTATCTGCTGCACACGCGAAGCGGTGCACGGCGCTACCGCTACGAGTACACCGAGCAGGACCATCGGTCGCTGTTGGCGCTGCTTAAGACGCTGCCCTGTGCGGTGATCCTCTCCGGCTATCCCTCGCGGCTGTACGACGAGCAGCTGGCCGATTGGCGCACGCTCGAGCTTCAGGTGATGAACCAAGCCGGGGTGCGCACCGAGAAGCTGTGGCGGAACTTCGTGCCCGACCGGGTGCACTGGGCGCGCTATGCGGGTAAGGACTTCACCGACCGCCAGCGCATCAAGCGCAAGGCCGAGAGCTGGGCCAGGCGCTACCGGGCCATGCCGCGGGGCGAGCGCCTGGCGGTGCTGGCCGGTCTGATGGCGGTGGAGGCCGAAGGCGCCTAGGCGCCGTACACCGCCGGCATGGCCAGCGTCAACCAGGCCTCCCTGCGCGAGGAATTCGCCAAGCTCAAGGGGCAGTTCGAGCAGCTGTCCGCCGCCGGCAAGGTCAGCGAGGAGATGCGCGCCCTGGTGCAGGCCCTGCTGCTGCTTTTCGAGCTGCTGATGGCGGTGTTCATGGAGAAGCACACCCCCAAGAGCAGCCGCAATTCCGGTCTGCCACCCTCGCAGACAAGCAAGGATGAGCAGACGACCTCGCGGCCGGGCTCGCGCGCGACCGGCCGCGGGCATACCCACAACCGCGCCGGCAACACCCGTACGGTCGAGACCGTGACCATCGCCCCGGTGGAGCGCTGCATGCACTGCGGCGCCGACCTCGGCGATACCCCCTGCCGGGGCCATGAGCGGCGCACCCTCGTCGACATCGTCTTCGAGAAGGTGCTCAGTCATGTCGATGCCGAGATCAAGGATTGTCCCCACTGTCATGCGCAGACCAAGGGAACGTTCCCGAAACCGTTCGCCGGTCCGCTGCAGTACGGTCTGGGCATCCGCGCCTATGTGCTGAACCTGTTGGCAGCGCAGATGCTCTCGCTCAAGCGCGTGCAGCAGTCGCTCAAGACCCTGGTCGATCAATGCCTCTCCGAGGCGACGCTGCTCGCCTGGCTGATGCAGCTGCATCGGGCCCTGGCGCGCTGGGAGCAGGAGCGGATCGCAGAACTGCTCACGCAGCCCACCGTGCATGTCGACGAGACCTCCTTGCGTGTCGATCGCAAGAATCACTGGATTCACGTCTACTCGGCCGGGGACGTGACGCGGAAGTTTCTCCACCCCAAGCGCGGACGCGCCGCCGTCGAGGACATCAACATCATTCCCCGCTACGGCGGCGTCATCGTGCACGACTGCTGGGCCTCCTACCTGGCCTACGATCACTGCCATCACGC
>JANQFI010000268.1 GCA_028277905.1 Chromatiaceae bacterium
CCGCGACAAAGAAGGCGGGCGAGAAGACACGCCAGGCGGTATGTTTGTTGACAGAAATCGCCTCAGGCGTTGATCTCCGCCTCGATGGCCGCAAGCGCCCTGAGCGGATCCGGCGCCGTCGTGATGGGCCGGCCGATGACCAGGTGGTGTGCACCTGCGCCGATGGCCGCAGCCGGTGTCATCACCCGCTTCTGATCTTGGTGCCCAGAGGACACCGGCCGCACGCCCGGCGTCACCAGCCGGAGGTCCTTGCCAAAGCACCCACGCATGGCGCCGGCCTCCAGCGGCGAGCAAACGACGCCGTCGAGCCCTGCATCCCACGCCAGCGCGGCGAGCCGCAGGGCACGCTCGTCCGGCTCCCCGGGACAGCCGATGGCGGCGAGGTCGGCTGCCTCCAGACTGGTGAGCACGGTCACCGCGATCAGCAGCGGCCGTGCACTGCGCCGCGCGAGGCGCTCGCGCGCAGCCGCCAGCATCGCCGGACCACCCTGCGCATGGACGTTCAGCATCCAGACGCCGAGATCGGCTGCCGCGTCGCAGGCACCGGCAACCGTGCTCGGGATGTCATGGAACTTGAGATCCAGGAACACCGCAAAACCCGCGTCCACGGCCTGCCTGACCAGGGCGGGTCCGCCACGGGTGAACAGCTCCTTGCCGATCTTCACCCCGCAGCGCGCGGGATCCAGACGCGCCAAGAGCGCCAGCGCGGCGGCGGCATCGGCGAAGTCCAATGCGACGAGGATGCGTGGCTCTGCGACTGTGCTCATGGCCATCGTGCTGCGATCGAGGCGTGCGCGGGCTGCCCGGACGCTCTGCTCATGGCTCCGGCTTCAGCTTGGGCCGCAGCGCTGTTGAATCGAATGGTGTCCATGCGACGCCCAGGGCTCACTTGCGCCCTTCACGCGGTCTGGCGCTGGCGCAATACCGCCGGCTCGGCAATGGGCTCGGGCTCCACGGCCTTGATGCTCCCCCAGCACTTGCAGCTGGGGCACTGCCAGTGCAGCTCGCGCGCCTCGAAGCCGCAATGCTCGCACTGAAACACCGGCTGTGTCGCGCGCTGATGTGCGATCACCTCCAGCAGCACGCGATCCTCCACCGACGGCGGCTCCTGCGCCTGTCGCAGCGCGAGCAGCCGCTCCGCCCCGGCAAGGTCCGCACGCCGGCTCAGATAGCTCAGCAGAAACTCCCGGGCTGCCGCGCCCCCGCGCTCCGCCTCGATGGCGTCGCACAGCTTCAGCATCAGGGGCGGCGACGGATGCTCTGTGAACAGTGTCTCGAGCTCGGCCGTGTTGGATTCCCGGCCCAATAGTCGCCAGCACTCCAGGAGCCCCGGCAGCATGGCCGGCAGGTAGCGAGCACCGTGCCGGGCGACACGCCGATACAGCAGCGCGGCGGTTTCCGGATCGCCGGTGCTCATCTCCATGCGCGCCTGAAGCAGGCTGGCTCGGATGCAGTTCGAATCCACCGACTGCGCGTCCAGCAGATGCGAGCGGGCACATTCCCTCAGGCCGTCGCGCAGGCACTGCTCGGCGAGCTCACAGTGGTACTGGGCAATCTCCGTCGTCAGGGGCTCGTCGGAGATGCGCTGCAAGGCGGCAGCGGTCTCCAGGCACTTGGGCCACTCCTTCTCGGCCTCGTAGATCTCGATCAGCCCGCGCAGGGCGCGCTTCTGCTGCAACTGCCGCTCCACCAGCTCCTTGAACAGGCTCTCGGCGCGGTCGAACAGGCCGGCGAGCATATAGTCACGGCCCAGCTCATAGAGCGCGAAGCCACGCTGGCTGTCACCGAGACTGGGACGCGCTACCAGGTTCTGGTGGATGCGGATGGCGCGGTCCACTTCGCCCCGGCGCCGGAACAAGGCGCCCAGGGCCAGGTGCGTCTCGACGGTCTCGCTGTCCACCTCCGCGAGCTTCAGGAAGACGTCGATGGCCTTGTCCGGCTGCTCGTTCAGCAGGTAATTGAGGCCGCGGAAGAAGTTCGGCTCCCCCTCGCCGTGGCGGTGGGGCTGACGTGCCGCACGGCGCCCGATCCACCACCCGCTGGCGGCCGCCACCGGGAGCAGCAGGAACAGCCATTCCATCAAGCAAGCCTCGACTGCCCGGGCTTGTCCGGCAGCGCGGAGCGGCGCCGCGGCCAGGACGCGCGAAGCTCGCCAACGCGTCGGAAGTCGACGTGCACAACAACCGTCTCTGCGATCTGGGCAGGCCTCATGGGTTTATCATACAAGCTGCGATTGGCCGCCGCATGGCAGCGCTGCGGCCGCCGCCGGGCGCGACAGGGAACCGGCGCCGGGAAGTCGGCGGCGTGCTATCTACGCACGCAGCGCCTGCCCTCAGCTTCATGTGGCCGCTGCTTGTCCTTAGGCGCGATGCCAAGCGAAACCAGGAGTGCAACCGAATGAGTGAATTCCAAGGCCAAGTCGCCGTCGTCACCGGTGCCGCCGGCAACCTCGGCACCGCCTTCTGTAACAGACTCGTCGCTGCCGGCGCCGGCATCGCCCTGCTGCACCGCGACCCCGATGCGCTCGCGCGGGTGATCGACGCCTTCCCGGCCGGCAGCAATGCCGCGCCCTTCGGCGTCGATCTGCTTGACCCTGTCTCGGTCAACGACAGCATCGCCGCCGTGCAGGCGCACTTCGGGCGCATCGACATCCTCGCCAACCTCGCCGGCGGTTTCAGCATGGGGCCGACGCTGGAGGCAACAGACGACGCCACCTGGAACCTCATGCTCAACCTCAACGCGCGCTCTGTGTTCTACACCGCCCGGGCCGTACTGCCATTGATGCGGGCAGCAGGCTATGGGCGCATCGTGAACGTGGCCGCACGCGCGGCACTCCAGGGCCAGGGCAACATGAGCCCTTACTGTGCGTCCAAGGCAGCGGTGATCTCCCTCACCGAGAGCATGGCCGCAGAGACCAAGGACCTCGACATCAACGTCAACTGCATCCTCCCAGGCACGATCGACACGCCACAGAATCGCGCCGCGATGCCGGACCAGGACCACGGCGCCTGGGTACCCCCGGAGGCGCTGGCGGACGTGATGCTGTTCCTCGCCTCGCACGCCGCCCGCTGCGTCAGCGGTGCTGCCGTGCCCGTTTACGGCCGCAGTTAGTCCCATGGCCACCAGCACGGCATCGACGCGCTTCCGGCCTCCGCCGCATGCGATCCGACCGCAGCCCCGACCGACGACGGCCGAGTCCGGGCGGTCGCCAGCCCGGCAAATGCGCCCTGGGCACAGGCTCCAGGCCTGCATGCTGGGGCTGGTCCTCAGCTGCGCGGCCCCTGCCTCCAGCGCCATCGACGAGGAGCTGCTCACCGAGGCCGACCGCGCGCTCCTGGTGGAGGCAGTCGAGGCGGCCTTCGAGCTCGACCTCTACAACGCCCGCTGCCGCAACGACCAATCCGGGCGTCGCACCGAGAACCTCAACAAGGAGCTGGTCAGCCGCTTCCGGATGACGGTGCTGGACGTCCTCGACGACCTCTTCCCGGAAGGCTACTACCGCGCTGCGCGAGAGCGCATGCGCGAGGAATTCCTGACCCAGTTGCGCGACCTGGGCGGTTGCGCCGGCGCCAAGGCCGCAGGCTTGCGCGTCAGCCTCGGCACTCGCTACGACACGGCCATGGACGCGGTCGCGGCGCGTCCCTGAGCCCTTTCCAAGCGAAATCGAAAGCGGGATCGGGATCGACAGCGACGTCGATTTCGGTCCCAATCTCGACTACATGCAGCATCCCCAACCGCTGCGGCGGCTGGCGGGCTGCTCGCAGCAGGAGATCGCGGACCGGCTCGGCCTCACTTGCCCCGGTGTCGGCACCCGCCTATTCCGGGCCTTGATCATAGCTCCGACCATCCCGCTTATGCGGCCAGCGGCTTGGGGTAGGGGACCTTGGGCTGCTGCGGTCGTCGTCGGCGCGGACGCGGGGCGGCAGCGGCAGGCGCGCGATGGGCGGCGCGAACCGCGGCGGTCGCGCGCGCCCGAAGCAGCGCTTGGCGGCGGTGCTGCCGTCGGGGCGGTGGATATGGAAGTTGTGCACTGCCGTCAGCCCGTCAACGCCGCTGGCCGCGTCCTTGTTCAAGTCGTGCCAGCAGTCCATCAACAGCTCGACAGTCACTTCTCCGAAGCGGTTGCGAAAACGATGGTGCTTGCTCTGCGCGTTCCCGCTCGGGGCTCGATTGGCTATGCCGCGCAGTGAGGTTGGCACGTGCTTGCCCGATCCTGCAAGTCCGGCACCTGTTTCCTGTGCGGGCTGCGTACTCCCGTCGGGTCCTGACGCCTTAGGGGCGGCTTTCCCGACCTCCGACTGCCCGATCCCATCCAGGGCCCGATAAGACACCCCGTCGGCATGCGGCGGTCTCCCGCCTACCTGCCCGCCCCCTGTTCGACGCCTCCACTCGAGCGCACGCCGCCAGCCTGTGAACAAGTGGGCTCCTCACCCGTTCGTGTCCCAGCCCAGTCGGTTTCATCGCGTCAACTCGTGCAGGGGTCTTCGGGGCTTCCCGAGTGATCGATCCCGTGCAGGGACGCCTCTCTTCCTGCATGTCAGATCTTGAGGACTCCGGCGGACATCCACACGCTCGCCCCTGACATGTGCTTCATGTTGGCTTCCAGGACGTCAACACTGTCGCCATCCGCAGGTTAGCTTTCTCGAAGCCAACTGATCACATCCTGGGCACTTCAGGGAGCGCGATCTCCGACTGTTCCGACGGTGGGGCCTACAGGATTCTCTGTGTACGCTTGCCCGGTTTTTTTTTTGTTCGCGACTTACGCCGCTCCGCAACCGGACCAACACGCGATACGGGTGGGTGGCTAGCCCTTACCCGACCGGGACTCTCACCCGGCAAGAGACGCCGAGCTTTCCTCGGCGCTACAACGTCTAGCGACCGCAGGCAGAGGCGGTCGCGATGGCCAGCTCGCCGGCGCCGCAGGCCGAGATCAGAAATCCAGCGGGCTCCTCGCCTCCTTCACCGTCACGCTGGGCACCGTGTGGGTGCAGATCATCGTGGTCTTCACGCTGCTATGACCCAACAGCTCCTGGATCGTGCGGATGTCGTAGTTGGCCTGCAGCAGGTGCGAGGCATAGCTGTGGCGCCTATGCCGAACTCGGCATAGGCGCCACTATTCCGAGCCCCGGACTATGTCGAGTGCTCCAGGCGCGACGCGCGTTCGACCTGCATTTTCAGGTTCCTGCGCACGTCGAGCCCGTCCATCACTCGGCATAGTTTTCAGGACCCTACAAGCCGTTAAG